>WOZC01000167.1 GCA_011620465.1 Anaerolineaceae bacterium
GGTTTGGAGGCGATCATCCGAAATATAGTTGCTGACCCATCCGTGATCTTCACTAAGGCGGTCAAGTCGATTGAACGCATCCGCAAGATGCACGACCCAGCTGCCTATGCTCACAGCCTGCGCGATATTTATCAGGAAGCGTTAGACAGGTAGTTACTCGTCAATCTCCTTATTTACAGCCCCAACAGGTTGTAGACTAAAGTATAATAAATGAAAATTCCCTATCAAGGAGTCTATAATGATTGTCACCACTAAAAAACTATTTGAACACGCTTATGGCAAGTATGCCATTGGAGCTTATAACATCAATAATTTGGAGCAGATCGTCGGACTTTTTAAAGGCAATCTGGACTCCCAGGCTCCTTTTATCATCCAGATTAGCAAGGGTGCCCGTTCTTATACCGATAAAGCTTTCCTGGAAGGCTTAATTCGTGCTGCTGACGATGTATATCCCGAAGCCATCTTCGCTGTCCATCTTGACCATGGCGACGAAGTTACCTGCTACGATTGTATCGAATCTGGTTTCTACAGCTCAGTCATGATCGACGCCAGCAGCCACCCATTCGAAGAAAACATTGCCATTACAAGACGCGTTGTTGATGCTGCTCATGCCAAAGGTATCGTGGTCGAAGCCGAATTGGGTATGCTCGGTGGTGTGGAAGAGCACGTTTCCGTCAGTGAATCTGACGCCAAACTGACCGATCCTAACCAGGCTCGCGAATTCGTTGAGCGCACTGGTGTGGATTCTCTGGCAGTGGCAATCGGGACCAGCCATGGCGCCTTCAAATTCAGCGGCACCCAGTCGCTGCATTTTGAGGTTTTGGCAGAGATCCAGAATCGTTTGCCTGGTTTCCCCCTGGTTATGCACGGCTCCAGCTCTGTTCCACAGGAAGAGGTTCAACGCATCAATGCCGCTGGCGGTAAACTGGCTGGCGCCAAAGGTGTGGACGCCACCCAATTCCGCCGTGCTGCCGAACTGGGCGTCACCAAAATCAACATCGACACCGATGGTCGCCTGGTCTGGACCCGCGTACACCGCGAGTTCTTCAACGCGTACCCTGAAAAATTCGACCTGCGCGATCCTGGCAAGGTCTTTATGGCTGAATACGCCAAGTTTATCGCCGCCAAAAACGATTATTTGGGCAGCACAGGCCAGCTTCAGAGTGTACGGGAATTCCTAAAGGCTTAGGGTCTGTAAACCTTACAATGAAATGAGCTTTGCAGACGCAAAGCTCATTTTTAATCTTAGTAAAAGACCAGCCGAAAAGGCTGTAAGGTATAATTTCGACATTGAATTTTGGGAGTGAGTACCATGACAGAAGAAAGCCCGACTAAAACTAACTTTATCCGTGAGATCATCGACGAACACAACCGCACCGGTCGCTTTGGCGGGCGCGTTCACACCCGCTTCCCACCAGAACCCAACGGCTACCTCCATATCGGGCACGCGAAAGCGCTCGTCATCGATTTTGGCATTGCCGAAGACTATGGCGGGCTCACTAACCTGCGTTACGATGACACCAATCCAGTCAAAGAGGATACCGAATTCGTCGACGCCATCAAAGAAGATATCCACTGGCTTGGTTTTGACTGGGGTGAACGAGAGTATTATGCCTCCGATTACTTCGAACCGCTCTACGAGATGGCGATCACGCTGACCAAAAAAGGCAAAGCCTATGTTGATGAGCTTTCGGCGGAAGAGATGCGCGAATACCGGGGCACCCTGACCGAACCGGGTAAAAACAGCCCCTGGCGCGACCGTCCCATCGAAGAAAACCTCGATCTCTTCCAGCGCATGCGTGCCGGCGAATTCCCTGACGGCAGCCTGACCCTGCGTGCCAAAATTGACATGGCTTCACCCAATATGAACATGCGCGACCCGGTTATGTACCGCATCCTGCATGCCGAGCATCACCGAACAGGCAACAAATGGTGCATCTATCCCATGTATGATTTCGCCCACGGGCAGTCCGATTCTCTCGAAGGCATCACGCACTCCATGTGCTCGCTCGAATACGAAAACCATCGCCCGCTCTACGACTGGTTCCTCGATGAGCTCGAGATCTTCCACCCGCAGCAGATCGAATTTGCCCGCCTCAACCTGACCCATACCGTCATGAGCAAGCGCAAGCTTCGCAAACTGGTTGAAGAGGGTCACGTGGCTGGCTGGACCGACCCGCGTATGCCTACTTTGGCTGCCATGCGCCGGCGCGGTTACCCGCCAACCGCCATCCGCGAGTTCATCGGCACAGTCGGAGTCGCCAAGTCGGATAGTTTCGTTGAAGTCGAACTGCTCGAACATATCGTGCGCGACCAGCTCAACCTCACCGCGCCGCGCCGTATGGCTGTTCTGGATCCGCTCAAAGTGGTCATCGATAACTACCCAATTGACTTGGAAGAAGAATTTGAGGTCCTTGATTTCCCGCAGGATCCCGAAAACTCCACCTCCCGCAAGCTGCCTTTTGGACGCGAGATCTATATCGAACGCAGTGATTTCGAAGAGACCCCACCACCTAAATATTTCAGGCTTTCTCCCGGACGAGAGGTTCGGCTGATGAATGCTTATTACATTACCTGCACCGATGTGGTCAAAGACGAGCAGGGCAATTTGGTTGAGGTTCATTGCAGCTACGATCCGCAGACCCGCGGTGGCATGTCACCCGATGCGCGCAAGGTCAAAGGCACCATTCATTGGGTGGCTGAAAAGCACGCGCTCGAAGCGGAATGCCGGCTCTACGAGCAGATGTTTGCCGCCGATCACCCCGAAGACCTTCCTGAGGGCGAAACCTTCATGGAAAATTTTGACCCGGAGTCCAAAAAAGTGGCCATGGCAAAATTGGAGCCCTCCTTGGACAAGGCGAAGGTTGGAGAGGTCTTCCAGTTCGTGCGCAACGGTTATTTTACGCTCGACAGTGAAGACTCAAAACCTGGTGCTTTGGTCTTTAACCGCACCATCGGTCTGGTTGACAGCTGGGCAAAAAGCCACAAAGGTTAAAGATAGTTTATCTTCGAAGCATACGTCATCATGGCATTTATCATGATGACGTTTTTGTTAATCTAAAAATCTGTCATCCTGATCGAAGTGAAGGATTACATAATGATGCCCTATTCAAGCTTGGTGAATATAAGCAGGATTGAAAAATCAATCCGGCTTAGCACTCATTACCTCCTTGTTAACAACTTCATGCTTGTACAAACTCAATAATCACCACAACAGCCAAAGACTCTATTGGAATCTTGAAGCAAAAAGGGGGAAACACTATCAGCGTCATACAATAATCAATTACCCCAATCCGCTTACCTCTGGTAAAATAGCGCATACAGGGCCTGTAGCTCAATGGCGGAGCAGGCGGCTCATAACCGCTTGGTTGAAGGTT
>WOZC01000041.1 GCA_011620465.1 Anaerolineaceae bacterium
CATATTGATACAGCCGTGACTCATTGGAGTTCCAAAATTATTATGCCAATATGTTCCATGGATCCCGTAACCGCGATAGAAATACATCGTATAGGGTACATTCGGTAAATAATACCCCGGTCCGGTCATGAGCGTTGATTCATATTTGACATAAATGTAATATTGACCGGTAACCGTTGGATAGGCTGCAACTCCTGTCGAGACAAAAAAAGAATTAACCAATGTGTCACCGTCGTACGCAGAGAGCGTTTGTTTGCTTAAATCGACATCGATCCAGCGACCGGTGTTGTCAGTATCGATTGTGCTCACATTTACTGTCGTTGGTTCCTGGTAGGCGCTTTTCGGCCAGGGTGTATTGGTTGGTCGCGGTGTCCGGGTAGGTTTAGGCGTTTTTGTCGGCTTGGGTGTGGCGGTTAAGGTGGAAGTTGGCGTCAGGGTCGCCGTAGGTGTGACTGTATGCGTAGGTGTCAGAGTGGGTTTTTCAAGCACATCCACCGGTAGGGGAGCCGACGCGCTGTTTGCCATTGCGATCCATGTGGGAAAAGTAGCCCAAATGATGGCCAGTAGACATAGTAAGATAAATACGATCAGCCCCAGCGCCGATTTACCATTTTTTTTCTCTTTGGGAACCGGCCTGTTTTTTTCTTGCCTTCCCGGTTTAACCTTATCTTTCTTCACAGGTTTGGCTTCAACCTTTTTTTGGGACTTCACTTTGGTTGGTTGAGTGTCACTGGTCTTGACCGGCTTGTCTTTCTGAAAGGCTTCATACCGATCAAAATCGGTTTGAAATTCGCCGATGGATTCTTTCGGTAAAGGAGGTGGCGGGGTTGTTGGTTTGGCAGTTGCTCCAATGGCCGGCTGAACCGTTGGTCCCGAGCCTTGTCTGCGGGAAATTTTTTCTCGATTGGGGGATGAAGCCAGACGTTCCAATGCCCACTGCATGCCACGGGTTGCCCGTGTGCTTTGCGGATTAATATCAAGTGCGTGCTGCAGGTAAGCAACGCTGGCGTGTGGGCTCGAGAGCGATGCAAGGATTAGCCAGGGATCTTCAAATGACGGATCAAGTTGAGCGGCTTCCATGGCAAGACGCCGGGCTTCCACAGATTGCCCTTTTTGCAGGGCGAACTGGGCATTTTGAATCGCTAAACGCGCGCCTAAGGGATCTATCTCGGTCATGGGGCAACTGTCACTACGGGGGATATACTTTCGTTACGAATAAAGCAATTTAATCCATCAACGATGCCCTGAGCAACCAGGTCAGGGTTTTCGGTCAATATCTTACGGTCAAGGTTGAGAAAACCGGTCTCGATGATCGCCGCAGTTGTATCCGTATGGATTTCATCAAAAGCGTGGTAATTGGTCATGTCGTTGGTTACGGTATTTGCGTGATAAGGCAAGCCGGTATCTCGGTGATAACGGTCGATCAGGCAGGCTGTGAGCCGGTTGGCTTTTTCAGGGTACGCGCTGTGCATGGCAGAAACCACTTTGAAACCTGTTGCCTCGTTATTGACATAAGTACATGAATCGTTGTGGATCGAAATCAGGGCAATGGCTTTGTATTGAACAAGACGATCATCGAATTCTGAAAGCAGGTCGACGGTATACCCTTCAGCAGTCAGTTTTTGTTGAACCAGTGTGGCGATTGTCAGATTGATTTCCTGTTCAGTCAAACCATCTTCGCAAACAGAGCCTGAATCGTTTTGCCAGTGCCCGGCGACGATGCCGATGCGATTGGCTGCAGAATTGGAAACCTGGGTCGCACTGACCTGGGAGATCGTTTCGGGGTTGGCTTGCCAGGCTGCAAAAAGGCGTTCGATCGTCTGACCTGAAAAGAGGTTATTTGGAGTGAACAGAGTAAACAAGGTGGCAGCCAAAAATGCATAGGTGAAAAAAGTCTGCAAACTTGGGACTACCCTGAATTTTTCAGACGCTTGTTTTACCCTATGGTTTGGAATCGCCGATGAAGCATGATTTTCAGGCTTTTCGGGTTCTTCTTGTTCAAACGGTGGGGTTTGCGGCAATTCACTCATATTAGTTCTCTCACAATTGAATTGATTATAGCAAGGAATGTGCCAGATTAACAATTGATTTGAGGCTTTTCGTTCACAGATAACCCTACTTGACTTGAAATATGCGACAAAGTATAACCAATAGATAGACATTGTTCGATCATAACCCTGGGAGAAAAAATGACAGAGCTATCTGAAATGTTACGCGAGGTGATGCGTGGTTGGCCAACTGGCGTAGCCGTGGTTACCGGTTTTCACGAAGGAGTGCGGCGCGGGTTGACGGTCAATTCATTGGCATCCGTTACACTTGATCCGCCGAGAGTTGTCGTCAGTCTGGCAAATCTTTCAAAGACGAAGGCCTTGGTGGCCGCAAGTAATGCTTTCGCTGTGACCATGTTGGACGAAAATCAGCAATCTCTCGCGGATATATTCTCCGGAAAGAACGTGAATGAAAACGACAGGTTTGCGGGCCTTGAAACATTTACTCTGGTCAGCAGTGCTCCGCTGCTCAAAGAAGGGCGGGCATTTTTGGATTGCAAGGTCGTGCAAGCCTTCTCGATGGAGAACTCGACTCTTTTCGTCGGAGAAGTAATGGCTGCCCAGGGAGAACTCAGCAGGTCGCCGCTGGTTTATCTGAACCGCGGCTATCATAAGGTGGAGAAATGAAAACCACAAACTTGACACCCAGTGAAAAATCGACATTACTAAAGTTAGCACGTAAGACCATTGAATGCGCGGTTGTGAATAAGAAACTACCCTCCCTGTCTCAGGAGGAACTGACTGATAATTTACGCGCGCCTGGCGCGGTTTTTGTGACCTTGACGATTGGAGGCGATTTGAGGGGGTGTATTGGTTCTTTGCAGGCGTATCGTCCATTGGTTGAAGATGTTCAACAACACGCCCTGGATGCCGCTTTTAACGATTATCGGTTTGGTCCCGTTTCTGAGATCGAAGTCCCGCTTTTGGAAATTGAGATCTCCTGCCTGTCAGCCCCGGAACTATTAGTCTATTCTTCCCCCGAGGAACTTCCCAAAGTCCTCAAACCAAATGAGGATGGCGTCGTGCTCCGGGAGGGTGGAAAAAGTGCGACCTTCCTGCCCCAGGTGTGGGAACAGCTTCCGGACCCTGACTCATTCCTCTCTCATCTTTGTCAGAAAATGGGAGCACCGGCGGATCTTTGGCGCAGAAAAATGCTCGAAGTTTCAATTTACCACGTTGAAGAATTTCATGAGTAAAATAATAGGCGGCTCCATAAGAACCGCCCATTGAGTTTAAAAATTTATTAGGCGAAGCGTACCAAAACGGGACTCATTCATTAAAAACGAATGTATTCACCCACATTCAAAACAAAG
>WOZC01000174.1 GCA_011620465.1 Anaerolineaceae bacterium
AATAAAGCAAAAACCTCTCGAGATATTTTAGAAGAACGGTATGTAAAAGGAGAAATTTCGCGTGAGGAGTTCAATGAGATGAAAAAAGATCTTAACTGACCTTTGAATAAGCGGTAATCAATGAAACCTGCAAATAATTGAGACCAGGACCAGTTATGCCAATTCATAGTCTAATGGGCAATAAAAAGCCATCATTAGGTTTCGAAATCCGGCAACCTTTGACCGATTGAGATTTTCGTTGTTGCAGCCCTCACATTTACTGTGAGTATGGTTTAGGCGACACTTCTTCGCGGTTCGTTCTAATCGAACCATGAGGAGGTTTTCCAATTGGCTCATTATGATTGAGGTCTTAAAAGGACAATAAACAAAAAGATATAGCGGGTCTGGCAGCGTCCGTTCGCAAGGGTGTCTTATTCGAGTGACGTAAGAAGAAAGGAAAAGAAAATGAACCAAAATGAATTAGAACAGAGTGATGGTGTGGAAATGCGGCACGACCCTACAGTTATGGATCATGGGGACCATCAAGATCACAATATGCAAATGGATCATGGCGACCATGAAGGTCATACCAATCGTGGAAATCACACAGATCATATAGGCCATTCAGGCCACGAAGAGGCTGGAGGGCATGGGGCTCATGTCGACCATAGTGGACATGAACAGATGTTCCGTAGAAAGTTCTGGATTTCGCTGTTCTTGACTATCCCCGTTCTACTATACAGCCAATCTGTACAGAAATGGTTGAGCTTTAGCATGCCTGATTTTTTGGGAAGCAATTGGATCGTACCAGTTTTTTCTCTGATTGTCTTCCTCTATGGTGGTATTCCCTTCATACAGATGGCGATACCCGAGTTTAAGAATAGAAAACCTGGCATGATGGCGCTCATTTCATTGGCAATCAGTGTTGCTTTTGTTTATAGTGCTGCGACGACGTTTTTCCCAATTGGGGAAAGTTTCTATTGGGAATTGGTAACCTTGATTGTTATCATGTTGTTCGGCCACTGGATGGAGATGCGGAGTGTTCGCAGGGCGTCTTCTGCGTTGGATGAATTAGCAAAATTGATGCCCGATACAGCAGAAATTGTGCTTGAAGATGGAAAAACTAAAACGGTCAAGACGACGGAACTAAAAAATGGAGACATCATCCTGGTCCGTCCTGGCGAAAATGTTGCAGCTGACGGAGAGGTTGTGGAAGGTGAGTCGGATGTAAATGAAGCTTTAATCACAGGCGAATCCACCCCAGTGAAGAAACAACCTGGGAGTCCTGTAATTGCGGGCTCCATTAATGAAGTAGGCAGTCTTAGGGTTCGCGTCACAGCCACCGGAAATGATACGGCATTAGCAGGGATCATGAGATTGGTCCAGCAGGCGCAGCAAAGCAAATCCAATACCCAGCTGCTGGCTGATAAAGCAGCGGCATGGCTGTTCTATGCTGCGCTCGGTGTGGCAGCACTGACCGCCATTTTTTGGACCATTGCTATTGGTTTCAATGTGGAGGTTCTCAAACGGGTTGTCACGGTACTGGTGATTGCTTGCCCGCACGCCCTTGGTTTGGCAATCCCTCTTGTCGTTGCGATCAGTACAACGATGGGCGCAAAAAATGGCATTCTGGTCAGAGACAGGCTTGCGTTGGAAGCAGCGAGGAATGTTGATATCGTTGTATTTGATAAAACCGGTACATTGACCGAAGGCAAATTTGGGGTTGTCTCCATCGCAGTCGAAGAAGCAAATGGGGAAAATGATGTACTGGCAATTGCCGCTGCGGTTGAAAGTGATTCTGAACACCTTATTGCAAAAAGCTTTTTTAGCGCTGTTAAAGAACGCAACTTGAATGTCCCATCCGCTTCTCAATTTGAAGCCATCAAGGGTAAAGGCATTAGAGCCGTTGTTAACCAGAAGATGTATTATGTTGGTGGACCCCGCTTGCTGGAAACTCAAGATGTAAAACTTTCGCCCAAAGTTGAAGCCTTTACAAAGTCAGCTGGTGAAAAAGGTCAGTCTGTGGTTTACCTGCTCCTCGATTCCAAAATCCAAGCAGCGTTTGCCCTTGCAGATGTGGTCAGAAAAGAAAGCAAACTGGCGGTGCAGGAATTGCATAACATGGGTGTTGAAGTGGCGATGCTCACAGGAGACAGCAAAAAAGTTGCAGCGGCTGTGGCTGATCAGCTGGGCATAGACCGCTATTTCGCTGAAGTCCTGCCAGGAGATAAAGATATAAAGATTGCAGAACTGCAAAAGGGGGGAAAACATGTGGCGATGGTTGGAGATGGCGTAAATGACGCTCCTGCTCTCATTCGTGCGGATGTGGGTATAGCCATCGGTAGCGGTACAGATGTAGCAGTTGAATCTGCAGGTCTAATTTTGGTAAAAAATAATCCGCTGGATATTGTCCGGATTATCAAATTGAGTAGGGCAACATACAAGAAGATGATTCAAAACCTGATCTGGGCGACAGGTTATAACGTGATAGCCCTCCCCCTCGCGGCAGGTGTACTTGCCCCATGGGGTATCCTGTTATCGCCAGCTGTTGGTGCACTCTTTATGTCGCTGAGCACAATTATCGTGGCCATCAATGCCCAGCTCTTAAAAAGAACAGACTTGAAATTAGATATGGAAACTGGTAATTAGAAGGAAAATGTAAAAAATGAATAAAAATTTAAGGAATTTACTGATAACACTTGGCGTCCTTAGCTTGCTCTTAGTGATTGGCGTTGGCGGCTTCTTATTGGGACGATCCTACTTCCCCGGACAATTCAACAATAGCTTTTTCCCGAGGATGGGATTCTGGCAAGGCGGACCTGGATGGTTTAGAGGAACTCAAGACATTCTCTCAATCAACGAAGCTGAAAGTGCAATTGATAGTTATCTTACGAATTATGATAGCACCAATGAATTGCAGATCGGTGAAATCATGATTTTCGATAATCAAGCCTACGCTCAAATTGTGGAAGACGATACTGGGATCGGCGCCTTCGAGGTGTTAGTAGACCCCAGGACGATGAATGTCTATTACGAGCAGGGCGCCTCAATGATGTGGAACCTAAAATATGGACATATGCGTGGCGGCATGATGGGACGTGTTTCGTATAGTGATGGACAAAACATGCCGATCAGCAGCGAAGAAGCCATTTCGATCGCAGCTGATTACCTGAAAAACTATGGCAGCAATCTTACTGTCGATGATCATGCTGATCAGTTTTACGGTTATTACACCCTTCACACGTTGGATGGCGGTGAAGTTGCAGGTATGCTCAGTGTTAACGGGTACACCGGTCAGGTCATCATCCACACCTGGCACGGGGATTTTATTGAAATGAGTGACCATTTGGATGGGTAAGCCTTGTTATAGATAGATAAA
>WOZC01000100.1 GCA_011620465.1 Anaerolineaceae bacterium
AGTTGAGAAATGGAATGGGAGATCGCTTCACACTCGAAGAGTACTGCGTAAAAGAGGTTCGCGATGACGAAAATAAAAATGCCCCCGGAGAGATTCGAACTCCCAACCATCTGATTCGAAGTCAGGTACTCTATCCATTGAGCTACGAGGGCAGGTAGGCAATATTATACCTGAAACAGGGTGTTTTATTTGAAAATTGATAACTTACTTACCAGCCAAATGCCAGGCCGCGTTTACCCAATATCTGGTCATCAAATAGTACTTTAGCCTGGGCTTGGGCAAGACCAGCACAGACCATCAACGGCAGTAAATGTTCTTCACGCGGGTGGCAATAGCGAGCAGAGGGAGCTTGTTCCCATTTCAGCAATGCTGCGCGCGTCTCCGCATAAGCAAGTTGGGTGTTGACGTAGATCAGCCAGTTTTGGAAGGTGTCGTTGGCAGGGTCGGGCTTGCCGTTGGGGCGCCAGGAAAAAGCGTTAATGTTATGGAATGAGAAACCAGAGCCGATAACCAGCACGTTTTCATCCAGCAGCGGGCGTAAAGCCTCACCCAACTGCAGATGTTGTTCCGGGTCCAGACCGCGAATGAGCGAAAGCTGCAGAGTGGGGATGTCTGCCTGTGGATACATCATCAAGAGCGGGATAAAATGACCGTGGTCGTAACCGCGGGTTGCATTTATCCGGGAGGGTATACCGGCATTCCCAAGCATTTGGGCGATTTTGGATGCTTTGGCGGGTGCTCCAGGTGCCGGGTATTGCACTCTGTAGGTTTCAGGCGGGAAGCCATAGTAATCATAGAACATGGGTGGGTTGGGTGAACCGAGCAATGTGGGGACAGTTTCCTCCCAGTGCGCACTGATAACCAGGATCAAATCTGGGCGGGCGATTTGCTCAGGCAACACTTTCATAAAGTCGATCATGGCTTTGTGACCCGGATCACCGAGCAGGGGTAACGGACCGCCTCCGTGGCTGAAGTAGACAATGCGTTTTTTATTTTGGTTCATGGCTGCCTTTCGAATTGGTATATAGCTTTCGGCTTTTTTATTTAGCGCCTCTGCTCAAAATTTCGTGTACGATTTTCTGTTTTTTTGCTATTTCCAGCAGTTCCTCTGGGTTGAATATAACCTCTAAGGTTTTCTCATCCCACTCTATGTTTGAGAAGAAGTGTCCAGCTGATGTGTTTTTCGTTGTGTGCTCACCAAGAAAACGTCCCGCTTCCGTAAGAGAATAATCTCCGTTGGGTAGTTTCGTGGCCAATCCTGCTGCAACGATTTTCTTATTAATTGCCTGTGCAGATTTAAACACCTTATTTCCCAACCCCGTAGGAGTTAACTTGTTTCCAGTGAGATTGTCCAAAACCTGCCTTGGTATTGCCGGAAAAGCGATTTTTTCAGTTAATGGCTCTATTTTCTCCAACGGAACCGAGATTGGGTTCGCGGATGTAAATATACCCTTGATTGAATCCATTTTTTTACTAACCAGAAATGTTACAACAGCAGTCAGTCCTAAAACAACCAGATCTTTTGTGTGTTCGTTAACCCAACTGTTGAGCTGTGACTTTTTTTCTTCCATGTGACCCATCTCTCTTGCCTTCGTTATTATATGGTTTTCTTAATTTCTTAAATGCTTAAAAAGAATGCAAAGCGGAGGATTTCTTTAGTAATAAACATGCATCCATCCTTTCCGTAATTTCTTTCTTGAATCATAGACGGGATTTCATCTTGTTGTGTTAATTTCACTCTACAAAAAAAGAAATTTTTCCCTTCTACTCACATCTACTGCAAATTGTAATAGTTGTAAACCGATGCCGAGAGATTGGCAAAGAGTAGGTTGGCGTGGTCGAAAATGACCTGAACGGGCTGATAAACAAAAATGGATAAAATATAGTTCCCACCAGGGGTGTAGACGATGGCGGCATCGCCCATGGTGTGTACGAAACCGTCCTGAACCTCGTTCGCCCAGCCGTGTTTATGAGCGACGATTGTGCCTGCAGGTACGCCAGCTTCGATCAGGTGCCCAATTTTGTTTTTACTCAGGTAATCAACCATCATCAGGCATTCTTCCTGGGTGACCGCTCCATTGAAAGCCATTGGGATCGCCCCGCCGTAGTCCTGCGCGCAGTAATAAATCTCTTCCAAAAGGAGCCCCATATCCAATACTGTCGTCTGCCCGTAACGGTCTGGATCAGTATCATAATCAGTTCTGCTATTGGCTGGAGTGGAGACATCTTGTAAGAGCGGCGAACCGAGGCTAAAGAAACCTGCCCAAAAAGTATTCTGAAGACCTAAGGCTTGCATATCTTCTGTGATCCTGATGGGGGCGAGGTTTGGTTCGATCACTTTTTTGGCGACAGAGTCGGTCGATTCGTTGCTGGATTGCTCGACCATATCTTCGATTTCGGCCAGGATCGCAGGGTCATAGGGACTCTCAAGATTCTTGAAAAGGGTGATAAGCGCAGGAATTTTGATCGTGCTCCAGGATGAAAAGGCGATATCGGTGGGAACTTCCTCGTCACCAATGCGGCTGTGGGTGAAGTGCAGCACCAATCCGTTTTGGAGATCTTTGAAGTAGAGCTCAACAATGCCATCGAAAGTGGCTTCATCGATGATATCCTTGAGCATGATCTCAAGAATATCAAAGGACGGCTTTTTAGGTCTTGTCTCGATTACTTCGATGTTGACAGTGCGCCGCGTGCTGGAGGAGAGGGCGTCCAGTATTCGTTGTACCGTGATTGGATAATCTATAGACGTGCCAGTCTTGCCGGGGTAAAACCCGCTTTCACCGGGAATCGGCATGGGCGGAGTAGCTGGGATGTCGTAACGGATGCTGATTTCATTTTCAAGGTAAGCCTGGATGCGGCCTTCATCAAAATTGGCCTGCAAAGGGATGGCAGTGGTGGTCATGGGGCGGTTCCAGAGGAAATTCCAGAAACCTCCCCAAAAAGGTTCGCCAGTTCGCTGTTTATCGGCAGCGGCGAGCATGTTGTTGATCTGCAATTCAAAGCCCAGCGTAGCAGGGCGAACCTGAATACGCGCGCTGCCGTACTTCAGTTCGATCGGTGTCATATATACTTGCACCAGTCGCTGGGAGGCGGCTTCAAATTCGAGTCCGGCGATGGGGACGCCAGCGATGGTCATGCCGGTAGGAAAAGTGGCACGGATGCGGGCATAGCGGACCAGTTGCAAAATGGTCAGAAAGCTTGCCATGACGATCAGCCCAAGGGCAGCCAAGCGAAGTAGAGCTCCATTTTTTCGCATGGGCATATTATAAACGGGTTGGGCTAAGGATTGTTTTTCAGCGCTGGTTTTGACTTTCGTTATTTTTGATGTTACACTTTTCTTGATTTCCGG
>WOZC01000153.1 GCA_011620465.1 Anaerolineaceae bacterium
AGAAAATTCTGGTATAATCGCCTCCACGCCAACGTAGCTCAGTCGGTAGAGCAGACGCTTCGTAAGCGCCCGGTCGAGGGTTCAAATCCCCCCGTTGGCTTTTATTATTTAATGTGTTGTCCCCACTACGCCTTCAGCTTTGCCTTTTTACACAGTTTCGCCGATGGTGTAACCACCATCCACCGGCAAAATAGCCCCGGTAATAAATTCTGCCATGCTCGAACTGAGAAAGACCACCGCATTGGCGATGTCAACAGTTGAAGCATATCTTCCCAGAGGGATCTTCTTCAGTCTTGCTTCTTCTTGTGCCCGCTGTTCAGGATCTTGCATTCGTTTTTCTACTATCTCTGTCTCAGTGGGTCCCGGAGAGACTACATTGACGCGAATTTGGTGCTTTGCGAGGTCCATCGCGGCTACCCGTGAAAGGGTGTGAAGGGATGATTTTGTGACTGTGTAATGCAACCTCCCCTTTTTCACTTGTAAAGCCGACGAAGAGCCGATGTTTATGATGACACCTTTTGTCTTATTCTCGACCATCATCTCGGCAGCTTTGACCATACAGAAATAGGCACTAAGGACATTGGTTTCAAAGGTTTTGATCCACAGGTCATAATCGATCGCATTCCACTCAACTTTGTCCGAGTACGCCCCCAAATTGTTCACCAGGATATCAACATTCTGGAATTTTTCCTTAATTTCATAAAATAACTTTTCTATTTCCGATTGCACAGATAGATCGCATGGATAGGTATAAATATTGGAATTATTCTTTATCGTCTTCTTAGCTGTTTCAAGTTTTTCTTTGTTCCTGGCAACTGAGATGACTGTGGCGCCCAAATCCGAAAACTGCCTGCAAATTTCCAAGCCTATCCCCTGACTGGCACCTGTAACCAAAACAATTTTTCCTGCAAATTCATTCGATTGAATCATTGCCTCTCCAATCTGATGGTCGTGATTTCTTCTCACTTCCCTAATATCGCCCGGCTGTCGAGCGAGATCGCGCCCTGACCTTCGGGATAAACGATCAGTGGGTTGATCTCAATCTCACTGATTTCAGGGTTATCCAGACTCAGCTGGCTCAAACGGGCAATGGTTTCTTTCACGGCAGCAATATCCGATTTCGCCGAACCCCGATATCCCTTGAGCAGCTTGCCCGCCAGGGTGCTGTCGATCATCTCATCGATATCCTCATCGGTAAGTGGTGCCACCTTAAAACGAATGTCCTTGAGCAATTCCACCATCGTGCCACCTAAACCAAACATCATGAGCGGTCCAAAGGTTGGGTCACGCCGCATTCCCACGATCACTTCCAGGCCTTTGGGTGCCATCTTTTCCACCATCACACCCTGAATGTGTGCCTGGGGTGCATTTTGGGCTATTCGGGCCATCATCGCGTCATATTCTACGCGCAGCTCTTCAGAACTCTGGATGTTCAATGCGATTCCACCGGAATCTGACTTGTGCAGGATGTCCTCAGAGACGATCTTCATTACCACTGGATACCCAGCCTTTTCAGCAATCCCCACGGCTTCATCGGCATCGCCCGCCAGATCACCTGGCACATTCTGAATGCCGTAAGCTTCCAGCATCACCCGGGTTCCATACTCACCTACAGCATGCGCGCCCTTCACCAAAGCCATTGCCGCAGCCATTTTGTTGTGGTCGATGTTCTCAATGCGGACCGGGTTAAACGCTGATCGCATCAGCACCTTTTTGTAACTTTCCATCCCCCTCAAAACACGCCCGGCTTCATCCGGATAAGCATACACGGGCACTCCCGCCATGTTCAGGCTTTGTTCTGCTTCGAGCGTGCTGCGTTCGCCCATGAGGCAGGTCAGCAAAGTCTTATTGGTTTTTTTGCTGAATTCGACCCAGGCATTTGCCACTCCCAGGTTATCCACCAAAGCCTGTGGAACCAGGATCGGAAGCAACACATCCACGCCCTCATCCGCATCCAAATTTCCCAGGCTCCAGAGGTAATCCTCAGGGCTGACCGATCCCAGCATATCAACCGGATTCGAGACCTGAGCGCTTGGGTTCAATTTCGTTCGTAGTTTAGCCTGGATTTCCGTCGCGATCTGCGCCAGTTCGAATCCATTAAATGCCAGGCTGTCCGCTGCCAGTGCTGCAGCCCCGCCGGCATTCGTCGTCATCGCCACGCGCTTCCCGGCTGGAAGTGGCTGTGTACCAAGAGCCCAAGCCACGTTAAAGAGCTGACTGATCGTTTCGACTTCTATCACGCCGGCTTGTTCCAGCGCAGCCTGGTAGGCGGCATATGAGCCTGCCAGTGAGCCTGTGTGCGAGCTGACAGCCTTCGCGCCGGCGTCGTTTTTCCCGGCTTTTAGGAATACGATCGGTTTCTTTTGCGACACTCGCCTTGCCACGTCCATAAACCGTAGTCCATCCTGGATCCCTTCAACGTACATGGCAATCACTTTCACGTTCTCATCTTCCGCAAAGTACTCGAGCATATCGGTCTCAGTGACGTCCATCTCATTGCCCAGGCTGGCAAAATGAGAAAAACCAATCTTGGAATTGATGATCAAGTCGATCACCCCACCGCAAATTGCCCCGGATTGGGAGATAAAAGCGATTGGCCCTGCGGGAGGAAGACCTTTGAGGAAGGTTGCATTCAAACCCGTGCGAACGTCGATGGTTCCGACACAGTTGGGTCCAACCACCCGCATCCCATAGGATTGCGCCAGTTCCTCCACAGCCTGTTCTACTTTCGCGCCTTCCTCACCAAGCTCCTTGAAGCCGCCTGTGATAATGATAACCGCCTTGATCCCTCGCTCGCCAATTTCCCTCATGGTCTCCATGATCACCGTCACGGGCAGCACCACCACCGCCAACTCGACCGGATCTGGCACGTCAGCAATTGAAGCGTAAGCCTTTTTGCCCAGGATCTCAGTTGCTTTTGGGTTTACTGGATACACTTCGATCTGGTTACCATAGGTCACAAGGTTCTCCAAAATGCCATAGCTGAGTTTTTTGGGATTGGTAGACGCGCCTAAAATGGCGACACCTTTGGCATTAAAAAATGGGGTGAGTGATGAGGGCATAGTTCTCTCCTGAAGGTTTGTGAGAGGGATTATACCAACTCCTGCAGCGAGAATACGATTTCCCAGGTTGGAGCATCCTGCTTGATTTATAATTCTGTCATTATGAACGGTATCTTGTCACTAACACCAGAAAGAATGCAAGAACAAGCTGCCGATCTCTTCGCCCATCCTTATCTCTTTCTGAGCGGACCTGCCTCTTCGGGGAAAACCAGTGCGGCATTACTCCGCCTGCATCAGATTCTCACATCGG
>WOZC01000034.1 GCA_011620465.1 Anaerolineaceae bacterium
TGGTCAAAGGACGCCTGGAAGAAATGGCAAAATAGAAAACACACTCTCCCCCGCTACGCGGACCCTCCCTCGAGGGAGGGCTTGGGCTTCCCTTGGGGGAAGCTGGCTCCCGCCGTGCAACGGACGGGAGACTGATGAGGATCTTTCCGAGCAGTATATTGTATCTGGCGGAGTGGTGAAACGAACACCTTTCCGCTTAACTATGTTTGGAATACAGCCCGCGCGAGGATTGGAGACCGAGCGGTCAGAAGCCTTTCATGGTCAGGAGACCATAAAAGATCAAGCCCTGGGCTTCCCCGGAGGCTAAGCTGAATCCCGCCGAGAAACGGACGGGAGACTGATGAGGGTACTTTCAGTTGATATTGTCGAGGAAAAAACAGTAACATTCACCCACGTTGAGGGCTCTTGATTGTGCCGGTCTTACGAAGTACCTCGCCGGCGGAGCCAGGCGTGGGCAGACCGAGCACGCTTAGTTAACCGCAAGTCTCCAATACTCTGGGCTGTCTGTAAACTGGAGACCGGTCACTACCCGCGCTAGATACGGAAACCGGTGAGAACTAGTAACGCCAGCTGTGTTTCTGGAAAACCCATAGATACCGTTTATAATTTTGCTAGAGAGTAGCGACTTAAGGAGGAGTAATGTCCGATCTTCAAAACGCAGAAAAGTTGTTTCTTGAAAAGATACTCAAAATGGAAAGTGGTTACTGCTTTGGATTCACAAATGCGAGCTTCGCACGCCTATTTCAAGATGAACTTAAGATAAATATCTACGATGACCGTTTTAGCGGTTTTGGAGACTCAAAAGCTAATCGAATGAGATCATTTTGGGCTCAAGCGACTAATAAAGGGGTAGCAAAATTGCTAAACTATCTTTTTACTAATTGGGATATTTACAACAGTGATACAACAAATGCAAACCTGCCCACAAAAGCATTCGATATAGTATATAGACTCGACCCAAGCCTAAGAAAATCGACATCCTCACCTTCAATCGTCTATGATGTTATTACGTTGAACGAGCTTAATCAAAAATTCCAAGAATTAACAGCAATGAGCAATTTACAATCGAGGGGGTTTGCTTTTGAAAGATTCTTGACTGAATTGTTTGAGTGTTTTAATTTAGATCCAAGGTCCTCTTTTAAACTTACTGGTGAACAAATCGATGGAAGCTTTATTTGTGATGGAAATACTTACTTGGTTGAAGCTAAATGGCATGAATCAATGATCGGTAGTCGAGAATTATATTCATTTTATAGCCAAATAGAAGCAAAAACCAAATGGGCTAGAGGGCTTTTTATTAGCCTAAGTGGTTTCTCCAAAGATGGTTTAGAAGCTTTCGCGAAGGGGCGATCAACAAATATGATTGGTATGGATGGACAGGATTTATACTTCATTCTTCAAGGTGAAATATCTCTTCCAGAAGTCATTAGGCTAAAAACGCGTAAGGCGGCAGAGGAAGGAACCTTTTTTGTGCCAGTTTTTGATATTAGCAGGCGGATATAGCTATAAACCAAAAAATAGATGTCTTCAGGTAATGCTTATTTTTGCATTGTATCCTGAATTTGATACTGACCCTCCGGAGATCACGAAATTCCAGTGACATTTAAGTCAAAAGGAAAAATTTCGATAATTGTTACCTTCTCATTAAGATAGAAAGGTATCACTAATCAAGGATATATGCGGAAAACTTTCTCTATATGTGTTAACCTCCAAGAAGTAATAGCAGGCCAAGCAGCTTCTGGTCTTTACCTATTTCCTTTTGCTTGATTGTGCGTTTTGCACAACATTTGGCAGTTGCGAATATCGGTTGCGCCGCCTTTGCTCCACGCGGTGACGTGGTCGGCGTCCATCTCGTTCAACTTCCAAATCATGGTCTTGTTCGCGTCATGCCCAATGGCACAGAGCGGGCAGTTTGAAACACCGCTAGCCTGGGCTTTCTCGGTTTGATCTGCGTATACACTGCTCTTGGTCGCCTGGTCAAAAACTCTGATAGCCAACAATTTCGTGTCAACGCAACCACCAAGAATGTACTCAAAAATGCCCTTACGGCTGGTAACATACGGGTCAGCGAGAAGTCTTTTAACTTCTTTTGATACCAGGCTCGGGTTATAGGGTCTATCGTGATAAGTCTCATACAGCCGACCCCATTCAAGCCCGCGCATTTCACTCTCAACATCGAGGAATACACTGGAAACCCAATCGATCACTGAGTTGAAGTAGGTCTTTAATTCTGAAAAATTGGTGTCGTAACGATGGCGGCTCATGTACGCGCCAATGTTATCTTTACCTTTGCTCACCCATTCAAGGGCTCGTTCAAGGTAATCCTGGCGGTTGACGGCGCCGGAGATATAAGCACTCCACTTTTGCACATTGGCGTTCTGGCTATTGCTGAACTCAGCTTTAGCAAGGGTCACGAAGGGACCGGAATAAACCGCGTTGAGCAGTTCCTGGTTGTTCAGCGGTATGCCAGCGATGTTAATGGTTCTGAACCAATCCTTGATCTCGGTCTCGGTGCCTTCACATTCGTAAATCAGAAGTTTTGTGTTGAGGATCTTGTCCTGTTTGTCGGCGGCGATGCCGCTGAAATACTGCTCCATGCCGTGTTCGTCTTTGATGGCGAATTTATTGGTGACAAAACGCCCAAAACTGGTGATGCGCTGCTGACCATCCAACACTTCCAGGTTATCGTCGCTGACCTTGTTAAAATAAAGCAGACCCAACGGGTAGCCTTTGAGCAGAGAGTCAATGACAGCCACGTCTTTTTTGCCATCCGCATAGAAGTAATTACGCTGATACTCTGGCTGGATGGTTAATCTTCCAGCCAGGCCGAACAAACCCTTACCCTCCAGCTCGTTGTAGACAAAGCCCTCGCATATATCTTTGACGGTGATGTTGGTTCGTAAAGTGGTGATCATTTTGTGCTTTCCCTCCTGTGTTTTATGAATATTCGCTTATAAACACGTTTTTTATTCACAACAGGTTGTGATACATTGCTGGATTCGTCCCATAAACCATTTGAGAAGCCTTTGCCTTCGCTTTCTGTTGCTCCTAGAATTTCAAATTGCTCCGGGTTCTATTTATCTATAAAACTTATTGGTACTCCCATCACGCCATCATAATCACTTGGGATAGCATCGGTATATGGAACCTCGATTGCGTCATAGTTGTCATAACGATCGTATGAAGTTTTGCCCTTGATTTCCTGATGCTTGCTGAATTTCAGATTATCTGCCATTGTCATCAGAGGTAAAGGTTGGTGACGCCTGCCGTGGTCGAGATTTGTAAACCA
>WOZC01000141.1:0-4003 GCA_011620465.1 Anaerolineaceae bacterium
GCAAGGTATGCTTAATTGATTCATTATTTAACTGAGGATTTCACACACGGAGCGCATCATGGATCTTGCCTTTCTCTCTGCCCAAAACAACACTCACCGCGATAGCTGGCTGGACAAACCTGTTTTCGCCTGGTGGCCGGCGCTGACGATCGAAAAATTTCTGATCATCATCATCCTGGCGCTCACAATATTCACACGCTTCTACAACCTTGGTGCGCGCACGATGTCGCACGACGAAATCAACCACGTTGTGCCTGCCTACAGTTTTGGAAACTACGTCTACGATCCTGTCACGCACAGTCCTTTCCAATTCCACGCCCTGGCTTTTTCCTACTTCATGTTCGGGGATTCCGACTTTTCTGCCCGCATCCCTGCTGCAGTTTTCGGTATTGCCATCGTTGTTTTCGCAATTTTTGCCTGGAGGCGCTACCTGGGTAGGGTCGGCAGCCTGATCGCCGGCGCGCTCTTTATGATCTCGCCTTACATCCTCTTCTACAGCCGCTATACGCGCAACGAGGTCTTTATCGTTTTTTGGGGACTGGTGATGCTTTGGCTGATGCTGCGCTACCTGGAGGATGGAAAACACAAATGGCTCTACTGGCTGGTTTTCATTACCGCCATGCATTATGCCGACAAAGCCACCTCGTTTATTTTCTCGGCTGAGGCATTGATTTTCCTGGCGCTGCTCTTAATTGGAGAAGTTTTGCGCAAGGAATGGACCGATAAGCGCACGAAATCGCTTTTCCGGGTGGCGGTCGCATTTACCCTGGCTCTGATCGTGGTCACGATGGGCTTTTACATGCTGGGCAAAACGGCGGATGCCAGTGTTGCTGGCGAAGAAGCCAGAAACCTTCCGCTCCTGCTCAGCGCCGGGCTGACCGGGCTGTCAATTGTTTTCGCTTTGATCACGCTTTTCAAAGGCTATGGTTGGAAAAAGCTGAGCCATCAGCGCAGTTTTGACCTGATCTGGCTGCAGCTGATCCTGATTTTACCGCTTTTGACCGCCATCCCGCTGCGCTTGCTGGGTTTTGACCCAACCGATTATTCGCAAGCAGGGATTATTCGCTCTGGCGTGGTTTTCGTCTTGCTGACACTGCTCTCCTTGTTCCTGGGAATGCACTGGAATCGCAAAGTCTTCTTGCGCAGCATGGCGATTTTCTGGGGTATTTTTATCGTCTTTTACACCACCTTTTTCACCCACGGCGAGGGTTTTTTCAAGGGCATCGTCGGAGCGCTTGGCTACTGGATGGAGCAGCAGACAGTGGAACGGGGCACACAACCGCTGTACTATTACGCCTTGGTGCAAATCCCTATCTATGAATTTTTACCTGCGTTTGGTGTACTGGCAGCTTTTGTGATCGGTCTGCGCAAGCGGCTGTTCTTTGGTTCCACTGCAGACAACTTCACTCCACTTCCGGTTGAAGAACTCCCAGAAGAAACCGCAGGCGAAATTGAGTCAGAAGAATTCCTTGAAGAGGTCCCAAGCTCGGAGGTTTTGGAAGAAACCACCGAACTGGATCTATTGGACCAGGAGGTACCAGAAGAGGTTGTACCTCAGCCCTGGTATCAACGTATCTTCCCGGTAGTAGATGAGACTGGCGGAACGGCAACAGAACTGCCGGTCTTGCTGCTCCTGATTTTTTGGTCTGTGATGAGCCTGCTGGCTTTCACGGTGGCAGGAGAGCGCATGCCTTGGCTGACCACGCACATAACGATGCCGATGATCCTGACCAGCGGTTGGGCGTTTGGCTACCTGGTAGAGAAAACCGACTGGGAAGAAGTCTGGAAACGTAAGGGATGGCTGGTAGTGCTGTTGGCAGGAGTTTTCCTGGTGGCGTTCGGCAGCCTGATCGGCTCACTTTTAGGCAGTAACCCACCCTTCCAGGGCAAAGATCTGGTGCAGTTGCAGGGCACCAGCACCTTTCTGCTGGCAGGCTTGGGGACGCTTGCTTCCGGCTTGGGTTTGTTCTACCTGCTAAAAGGCTGGAACGGGCGCAACTTTGCCAGGTTGGTTTTGCTGGTTTTCGTCTTACTTCTGGCAGTGCAAACCGCCCGAACAGCCTGGCGCGCGGCATTCATCGATTATAATAATGCCCGCGAACTGCTTGTCTATGCGCATTCCACTGAAGACATGAAAGACACGGTTGAGCAGATCGAAACCATCTCCAAGCGACTTTATGGCGATAAATCGATCAAAATCGCTTACGACAACGACGTTCGTTACCCCTACTGGTGGTACATGCGCGATTACCCCAACAAGTACGATTTTGGGGCTGAGGTAACCAAATCGCTGCAAGACTATCCCATAATCGTGGTGGGCACCTCCAACTTTGCCCGCATCGAACCAGTAGTCAGGGACGATTATTACCAGTATGAATACAAAAGGATGTGGTGGCCAAATGAGAGCCTCTACCGCGATTGGAGCTTGAGCCGTATTTGGGATGACCTGAAGTCTCCTGCCAAACGTAGCGCTCTGTGGGAGCTTTGGTTCAACCGAGATTACACGGAATACGCGGTGGCTTTCAACAATGCCTCATTGACTCTGGCGACCTGGTCACCTGCTGATAATGCCCGCATGTTTATCCGCAAGGATGTGGCGGCAAAAATTTGGGAATTTGGGATCAGCCCTGAACCGGAAGAACCAAAAGTTGATCCTTATGAGGGTGGTCTCATCGATCTCGAGCCCGCGCTGGCAATCAGCATTGGCGGCGAGCTGCCCTTCAATGCTCCCAGGGACATCGCGACCGCCCCGGATGGCAGCCTGTTTGTGGCGGATTCGCGCAATCATCGCATTGTTCATTTGGACGCGCAGGGATTGTTCCTGAACGCTTGGGGTGGCTACGGCAATGTTTTGGATGGCGAGGTTCCTGGCGGTTTGTTCAACGAGCCTTGGGGAGTGGCTGTAGGTCCGGATGGACTGGTTTATGTTGCCGACACATGGAACCACCGCATCCAGGTCTTCACGCCGGAAGGCGAATTCCTAAGGATGTGGAACAGTTTCGAGGTAGTTGGCACCTTGGATGGATTTTGGGGTCCGCGCGGTATCGCGGTTGACAAAGACAATCGCGTTTTCGTGACGGATACCGGCAAACAACGCGTGGTGATCTTTGACAGTCAGGGCAATTACCTGACGCAATTTGGCAGCCTGGGCTTGGATGCCGGCAAGATGGATGAGCCGGTTGGGATCGACATCGCGGATGACGGGCGAGTTTACATAGCAGACACCTGGAACTACCGCGTGCAGGTCTTCGCGCAGGATACCAGCGGACTGCAATATCAAAGCGTGAATATGTGGGATGTGGATGCCTGGAGCAGCGATACGCTGGACAATAAACCCTTCCTGGCTTTGGATGCGACTGGAAATGTATATCTGACTGACCCGGATCGAGGCAGGGTGATCGTGTTTGATAGTGAGGGTCAGTTCCTGCGAATTTGGGGCGGTTTTGATAACACCTACACCATGAATATCATCAGCGGCGTCACCATAGGCGATGACGGAAGCGTTTGGGTTTCGGACGCGTTGAGCAATGCGTTGTTGAAGTTTGTGCTGCAGTAAGAGGTTTTTACAAAAATGCCGGGTTCAACCCGGCATGATTTTCTTTCTTTTCGTAGACCGGGTTCCGCTGTTGAACCCGGTTTTTTAATTGATGACACCAAACTACTATTGTTTCAACTAACCCACCCCCTCAATCCCCCTCCCAGGAGGGGGTAAAAAAAAGCCAGGTAAACTCTGCATGCAACAACCTATTTTTTCTTGTAGACCGGGAAGAGTGCCCACCTGTAATCACGTAACAAGGTATTGCGTATTTCAACCCGGCTCATAATATTTATCTTTTCGTAGTCCAAGATTTATTTTTTTCAATCCAACGCACTCAATTGATGACCCCTATCAACTATTCGTTCAACAAACCCACCCCCTCAATCCCCCTCCCAGGAGGGGGTAAAAAAGCCAGGTAAACTCTGCGTGCAACAACCTATTTTTTCTTGTAGACCGGGAAGAGTG
>WOZC01000141.1:4103-15834 GCA_011620465.1 Anaerolineaceae bacterium
GCCAGGTAAACTCTGCGTGCAACAACCTATTTTTTCTTGTAGACCGGGAAGAGTGCCCACCTGTACCCACGTAGCGGGTAATGGGTAGTGCGAATTTCAACACAGCAATAGCAGGTAATGACTATGTTGGAAAAACACTTCTTGCCCCCTCCAGCCCTTCTCACCTGCCCTGGCTTGCCATGGGTTTGGGTAAAGGGATGGGGATTAAGGGGGGGGATAAATAATCGCAGAGCTTCACCAATGGATTCAGTCAGACTGGAATAAACCCGGTCTACAAAAGACTAAGGAAGCCGGATTGAACAGCACAATACCCAATGGGCACTACGTCCCCGCCTACGAAAGACAAAAAAGCCGGGATGCGTATTGAACCCGGCTTATGTTTAGGACAAATACGGAAGCAGGTTTTTGGTTTGCTCGTAGAGATCGCGGTAGACCTTGTAAAGACGGTTATAAACTCCAGCATCGGTAAGGTCGGGTTTCAAATTTAGAGCGGCTTTGTCCCAGATTTTTGCCTGGGAGGCGTCCTTGTAAAGACCGACACCGATCCCTGCCAAAATCGCGTCGCCATACGAAGCACCGGAGATCCCCTGTGGGATCCGAACATCAACACCGGCGATATTGGCAATGATTTGCATCCAACCCAGGTTTTTCGCTCCTCCGCCAACTGCGTTGATCAGCTTAACCTCAATATCTTCCTCGCCAAGTTTTTCGAGGTTGTGGCGAATGCCAAAACCGACCGCTTCCAATAAGGCGCGGTACATGTCTGCCTGGGTGTGCCGCAAGGTCAGACCAAAGAAAGCACCCCTGGCAATCGGGTCATTGATGGGAGTGCGTTCGCCTCCAAAATAAGGCAATACTACCAGGTTATTTGCGCCTGGCTGCGACATGCTTAACAAACCTTCCATCTGAGCGTAGGGGTTTTGAACCTGGGCTTCCGGATCCGGTCGGAAAACGTTTTCCAGGAACCATTTCGTCAGGCTGCCAACCGTTGCCATTCCTCCAACAACTGCGTATTGATCAGGGAAAAGCCAGTTGAGCCCCCAGAAGGTTTTGGAGCGAGTATAGGCGCTTGTAATGGTAATGATGGAATTACTGCTTCCGAACATGCCCATGGTATCGCCTGCAGAATAGTTTCCGATGCTGACGGCTTCAGCTGGAGCGTCGATCGTCCCGGCAATGACGGGTGTACCCTCTTTTAAACCCGTGATCCGGGCAGCTTGGGCGGTTACTTCCCCAATGACCTCGGTAGTCCAGTATTTTTCTGGTAATTTTGCCGTTGGGTTGATACCCGCAGTGGTTTCATCGATCCAACTTCTTTTTTCAACATCAATAATCGGAGAATAAGTTGAGGCAGTGTAAATATCGATTGAGGCCTTGCCGGTTAACCTGGCAACGATAAAATTTTGACAGGTCAGGAGCCAGCGTGACCTTCTGTAGATTTCAGGCTCGTTATTGTAAAGCCATAAGATCTTGGGTGCAACAGCGGAAGAAGAAAGTTCACAGCCTGCCCGTCTGAAAACTTCCTCCCGCCCTAATTCCTGCAGGTATTGCTCGATCTCAGCGGTTGCTCTCGTATCAATCCCATATAAAACTGCCGGTCTGAGGGGGTTGAACGCCTCATCCACTGGTAAGACACAAGGACCAATACCGGAGACACCCACGCCCAGGATGTTCTGGGTGGCGACCCCGGATTCCTGCAATAATTCTTTTACGATCTGAACAAATTCACCCCACCAGATCGTTTCGGCGTCCTGTTCCACCCAGCCGGGATGAGGCATGGAAACGCCATGGGGAATGGCTGCCTGGGCTAACACCGTCCCATTTTTGGCTTCAATCAAGACCCCCTTGGAAGACCCAGTTCCAATATCAACCCCTATTAAGTAGTTAGACATTTATATCTCCTTAGAAAAACAGATTGTTGGAACCCACAACAATCTGTTTCTTTAATCAAAACGCATTACTTGCGAATGGCTCTTACGAATCTTTCCGTGATTTCTTTTGGTCGCGTAATCGCGCCGCCAACAATGACGCCGGTTGCGCCATATTCAAGCGCTTTCACAACTTCGTCGGGGTAATGGTAACGTCCTTCGGCAAAGACGGGAACTGTAAGTTTTGAGGCGATCTCGCGAACAAGGGCAAGGTCCGGTCCATCCAGCCTGGGGGTGTAATCGGTATAGCCCGAGAGCGTTGTTGAGACAACATCGGCACCAGAAATCATAGCTGCTTCAGCTTCTTCAAAGTTGGAGATGTCAGCCATGACCAGGCAATCGGTTTGTTCATGGATCTTGCGGATGAGTTCCGGGACTTCATCTTCGGGGTGAAGACGGAAAGTGGCATCGATCGCGATCACATCCGCACCGGCATCAGCAATTGCCAATGCGTGCGCGATGGTCGCGGTGATAATCACAGGGGTTCCAGGGAAGACGACTTTATACAGACCGATGACAGGCACATCGACTGCCTCTCTGATGGCTTTCACATCCACAGGGGTATTGGCGCGGATACCCTTTGCGCCGCCTCGTATAGCTGAGATCGCCATTTTTGCCATGATGTCTGAACCAAACAACGCCTCTTGTGGGGTCGCCTGGCAGGAGACAATTAATTCCCCTTGTACTTTGGAGATGAAGTCTTTTAATTTTTCTGCTCTACTCATAGAAATCCATCCCTTTCTTTGGTTCAGCATTAGTAAATTTTTACTGGTGCGTCTTTTTCGATCGAATCAATGGCAGCAAGAACCATCTTCAAGGCCGTGATCCCATCTTCGCCTGTAACCGGGACGGGTTTATCGTCGAGGACACAATCGATGAAGGCTTTGTCTTCCACATCCAAACCAGGAGCTGTGGAGGGGAATTTTGAACCAAATTCCGAGTACATCAATAGACCCTGGCTGGCAAGGTCGATATCGAGGGAGCCTTTGTCACCAATGACAGTCAATTTGAAGTCGCGACCACCCGGATGGGCTGTGGTCAGGTTCCAACCTATGTGAGCACAAACCAAGGTGCCGTCTTTGAATTTGAAGGTGTTGAAGGTTTCATTTTCCTGGGGATAACGTTTTTCAACACTGGTCGATTCAGCAGAGTAAACCTGGTCAGGTTCAACACCAAGCAGCCAGTGAAGCAGATCGAAGTCATGAATGCCGAGAAAGTGGAGCACGCCTATCCGTCCGCCAAGGCGGTCTGCCTGGGTGATGATGTTCATGCGACGAGAGTAGACACTGACGATTTTTCCAAGTTTTCCGCTTTGAATGAGTTCGCGAGCCTGGACATAATGGGGAACAAAACGCAAAGTGAAACCAACCATCAATTTCACATTGGCTTCCCTGGCTGCTGCGATCATGGCTTCACCATCTTCGACAGTTGTAGCAATCGGTTTCTCAACCAGGATGTGTTTTCCAGCTTGAGCTGCCTCGATTGTAATATCTTTATGTAGATGATCGGGTGTCGCGATGATCACTGCTTCAAGGTCAGGACGAGCTAACAACTGGCGATAATCGGTATAACCCTGGATAGCGGTTTCGGCGATAGTTTTGTTGACCAGGTCCTGGTTCAGGTCCGATACACCTACAATATTTGCTTCACGGAGGTTCTTAAGCATGCTGACATGCTTTCCTCCGATAGCCCCCAAACCAATAACCCCAATTCCTAAAGATTTCAATTTACTACCTCCATTTATGAAATTCGATTTAATGCAAGAATCTTCCAGGTACCTTGTTGTTTTTCAAGGATGCTGTAAGACGCATTATCAAGAAGAATGTTCTCAGCAACATCCACGTCAATCCCCATTAATACCCCAATCATTGAGCGAAGAATATCACCGTGTGAACAAATTAAAACGCTTTTGCCCTCTGATTGACTGAAGATTTCGTCCAAAACAGCTTCTGCACGACTGCGAACCTGCTGGAAGTTTTCACCATTTGGGGGCTGTATTGTGGATGCTTTGAGACCCAGTTCTTTGAGCATTTTTCGAAAATCTACGGCTGGCATCCCGTCCCAATCGCCACAAATCCATTCCCGTAACCTGGGATCGGTGTGTACGAGCAATCCGTGTTCATTCGCGATGGCTGTCGCAGTATCAAGAGCACGCTTCAGGTCGCTGGAATATACCTTATCAATAAAGAAAGGACGCAGATGTCCAGCAAGACTGGCAACCTGAGCCCATCCAGTCTCATTTAAAACGCCATCCGATTGCCCCTGCAAGTAATGCTTTGCATTAGCATCTGTCTGGGCATGACGCACAAATATGAACCTGGTGGCACCGTCAGCAGGGGCACTTTCAAAAGGATTACATGAAACCATATTATTCTTTTAGTTTTTCCTCAACTTGCTCAAAAAATACTTTCAAGATCGTCTGAACCACACCTGGTCTGGCACCAAACATCAATTTCTGACCTACAGCATCCAACGGATAGGCAAGAATATCAAGCTGAGTTGACTCCTCAGTTGGAGAGGAATATTTAATCTCAAGTTTGCTGCGGTCACCCAGGATTTTTCCCTGCAGTTTCTTGTCCATTTGGATTTTTAGAATCTTGCCGTTTTCGTCATGGGAAAGGACCTTACCACCCAGCGCGACAGCGATTTTCTTGCATACTGCGATGACTTTCTCCGGTTGCGCTTCGTAAGTTTTCGTTAATTTGACATCGTAACCCATTTTTTCCTCCTATACTATTCTTACTTGTTGACGAACTTCTTCCACGAGATCCCATTCCGGCATCCTGGTTCCAGATTGCATCGCAGAGGCTGTCCCGCAAGCAACACCAAGCATCAGGGCTTGTTCCAGGTCGTAACCGTGATAGAGGGCAAAGCTAAGCCCTGCAACCATGGCATCCCCAGCACCAACAGGGTTGGCTTCCTGAATCTCGGGTGGCTGGCAGATGGCTGTCTTTTCACCATCTGTTAAGAGAGCACCTTTATCTCCCGCCGAGACGGCTACAAACTCGGCGCCTACTGCGCGAGCAATTGCCGGATTATCCAGGATCTCTTGAAGACCGGTTACTTCTCTACCTGTCAGTTGTGAGAGTTCGAACAAGTTAGGCTTGACGAGTTTTGGGTGCGCCTGTACTCCTTTTCTGAGCGCCTCACCGCTGGTATCCAGAACAACATCGCCACCGAGTTCCTTGATCTTTTGAGTCATTTGTTGGTACACGGAGGCATTCACACCAGGGGGAATGCTGCCGGCTAACACCCACAACGTTCCCGAAGTTGCTTTTTCCGAGATAAATTGGAAAACCCGCTGAATTTCGGCTTCGGAGACAGTTGGTCCCTTTTCGTTGACTTTAATATGCTTGCTGCCACCGGGCGTGACAATGCTGACATTGGTGCGGGTCTCACCTGAGACAGGGATGGAAACCACTTCAATGCCTTGCGCTTTCAAACCATCTGCGATCGTCTTCCCAGTCTGCCCGCCCAACAACCCAACCGCTTTAGAGGGTTGATTCAATTCTTTCAACATGCGTGAGACATTGAATCCTTTGCCGCCAAAATCCAACTGGACTCTTTCAGCAATCAGGACATCGTTAAACCTAATTTCAGCCACAGTCAGCTGCTTGTCCAATGCCGGGTTGAGCGTGATGGTGTAGATCACTTCTTTGTCTCCGTTGTGCTGGTTGCCACCGGCTTCTTTTTCAAGCCCAGGATGAAACCGACCAAAGCACCCATCAGGGTGGTGAAAGCAGTAACCAAACCTTTACCGCCCCATTGTTCAAAAAGCGGTCTGGCTTCCAACATTGCCAGGAACAAGAAGAACATCCCGAAGGATTTCAAAAAGATTATCAGCTTCTCTTTAGTAGGGTAGCCTTTTTTCCAGATTTGAATAACTGTAATAACTAACGCAGAAACAAGGCTGAGGAGTATAACCGGGCTAAAATCCACCGCACGCTCAGGATTTTTGTAGAAGATGCCGTAATAAGCGCCTAAAGCCGCCCCAATAAGTACATATTGGGCATATAACCGGTATCCTTGTTTTTTGACTTGATTTTTTGATTTATTCAACGATTCAGTCATTTTTCCAAAACTCTTCGATCAGAACTTTTTCTGCTTCGCGGTTCCAGGTATGGTTGGGTCCCATTTTTTCGGCTACCTTTGGGTAATTGTTGGCAACTTCTGCCAGAGAAAGCAGTGGGAGGTCTTCCAATTGGGGATAGATAACGATCTTGCCTGTAAAAATGCCAGACATCATCGCATCCATTCCTGCCACGGCTTGTTTCAGACCGCCAATCGCAGCTACGCTGAGATTGGGCGAGAGCGAGCCTGACCGGGCTTTTGACATGACCGTCTTTTGGTCAAAAACCGAGGAGCCGGAAGTACCTGTCAACTGCATATTGTTCAGGAAGATGTTATTGAGGTCGATATTGATGGTGGTGCCATTAGATACGCCAGCAAAAAAATTGAGCATACCGTTTTTGCCTAACAATAACGCAGCGTTCTCCATAACCTTGCCATTAGGCACACATACGACCACATCTTCTGCCATTCTTCCATCAGAAAGTTCGCGGATAATTGCTGCCAGGTCTGTACCTTCTTTGCTGGTATTCACCAGGATGAGCTGCTTGCCGTTCTTTTCAGCAATTGGATCGCCATTTTGCCGCAAAGCCTGTAAACGCGCATCGTTGAGATCTGTCACAACCACGGTCTTGGGTCCTGGCACAAGTTCGAGCGATCGCTGCACGTGCATTTGACCCATCGGACCAGCTCCGCCAACCACGACGAGCAGCCCATCTGCCATTAATTCTGAGCGGTTGCGCTCTTCACCATAAGCCGCACTAATCTCTGTGCCCTTGGTGCCAATGTAGGTGGTGTAGTGGTAATGGATACGTCCGGCATCAATCACAACCAGGTTATCCAAAGGTTGATCACTGACAATATTGAGCGTGCCTCTGAACGCAATTTGCCTGGCGACTTCTGAAACAAATTCAGCGCTGCGCGGTTCAAGCAAGATGATGTCATCAAAGCCTTTTCCATTCGTCTTTTCCTGGGCAAAGGCGGCTATCTGGTCTTTTTCAAGGGTACCGACTTCAACAACCTCAGCCTGGGTGCGGCTGCGGACCAGCTCAAAAATTTGAGGCGGAGTGTTGCTCAGGTAGATCTTGCTGGGTTTTTCAAGCCCTTTTTCGAATGTGAACGATTTTTCAGAATGCAGGGGACCATTGATCCACATCAAGCCGCCATCCAGAGGGAACAAACGGCGTCTCTGGGTATAAGCAGCCTCAACGCAAGCCCAGGGTTCCGTCAGAGCAGACTCTGAGTAACCCAGCTCGCCTTGGATAGGGATCAAATATTCTGAATTATCCGCGTCAAAAATCTCTTTTCCAATCAGGTGATATTGGATCAAGCCACCAGGGATGGTGTATCCGTAGGCTGTGACAACCTTGTTGACATAAATATCAGGTTGGATTGCGAGTTTTTGACCAGGCGTGAAGCGGTCCTTCAGATTTTCGCCTGCCTTGATAACAGTAAGGGCTACTTCATGACCAAGTCTGGTGGGCTCAACCGAAAGGTCGCGGTTGTACAATTTTGGGTGCTGTCCACCTTGTTTGATCAATTTCACATCAGAAAAGCATAAGCCAACTGCATCGACCCTGACCAATATTTGATCGGGACCTGGTTCGGGCATCGGGAAGAGTTCAGGTTTTCCGTCCCTGCCGATATTCTCCAGACCTGCCCCATACATATTCCAGCCCCACACTTTTTCAGGAAGGGGGTAATCTAAATCGATATAATTTTGGAATTTATTGTCCATTTCAAGTCCTTTCTTGATAAGGGTCACTGCTTATTATTTATGCGGCAAGTGCTTCAATAATTTCTGACTTTTTAGCAGTTTTTGCCAGGAAATTTACGCGCTCAATTTCGTCGACCACATTGGCAAGGTTCTGCAGAATTCCAATATGTTCCTCAAAGGTCGCTGCAATCCCAACAACCAGGTAAACAAGCTCGCCATCTTCCCAGGGTACTCCATCGGGGATCTGGAGTACAGAGATACTGGTCTCCTTGATATATTTCAGATCGGGAAATTCCCCATGAGGGATGGCAACACCATTTCCGATCAAGGTCGACATGGTTTTTTCACGTGCAAGCATCCCTTTAACATAAGCAGATTCCACGCGACCAGCCTGAACTAATAATTCACCTGCAGCTTGAATTGCCTCTTCTTTGGTTTGAACTTTCGAGTCTAAAAAAACAAGCTCCTCTGTTATTATACGAGACACAATAACCCTCCTATTGGGGATGTCTTTAGCAATGAAGAAATCATAGTAGCTGTAATAAAATCGCTAGTTAGCGACAATTTCCTTCCCGTCTTTAATGTCAGCTACCAATTTATCGAACAATGGATCATTGAAGAAAAACTTAAAACTCAACACAACTGCTTCCGGGGCTTTTGATTTGACTGATTTTTTAACACCCTCGTGGCAGATGATGAATTTTGTTTTGGGATCTAAATTCGAAACCGCTTTATGAAAAATGTTTATATGATCCAGTTTAGCTTCCTTCAGTTTTTTCTTCATGGCATTGACGGTCATCAGGCTTGATCCAATTCCAGCTTCGCAGGCCACTACGATTTGGTCAATATCTTTTGCTTCAATTTTGCTATTCATATTCAATTTCTCCAAAACCGTGTTCAGGCAAACAAGTTGCCTGAACACGTCTCTTCTAACGAACTAAATCAGTATTTTTACAATTCTGCTTCAACAGCTTCTTCAACTGTTTCTTCTTCTTCTTCTTTTACTGGCCAGCGTTTCAGAATTAACACACCAACTAAGAAGGAGGCAACCGCACCGATCAAAACACCCATCAAAACCTGGAAATGCCAGCCTTTGGGGGTCATGGCAATATAGGCGAAGATTGAGCCTGGTGATGGGGTGGCAACCAAACCTGCATCAGTAATTACCCACCAGAAGTTGGCGAGGATCGCACCAGCATACATGGCCAGGATCATGATAGGGTGGGCAAGTACGTAGGGGAAATAGATCTCGTGAATGCCGCCGAGGAAGTGGATGATGATAGCACCAGGTGCGGATTGCTTGAGCATGCCCTTACCGGCAACAGTATAGGCTAATAGCAAACCTAAACCGGGACCAGGATTACTTTCGAGCATGAAATGGATTGCTCGACCAGTTTCCTGGGAGGCAACTGCACCAAGAGGAGCCAGAACACCGATGTTCAAAGCGTTGTTCAAGAAGAGAACCTTGGCAGGTTCAATAATCAGGGCAACCAAGGGCAGCAACTTGATATTGACCAACCACTGGACAACAGCGCCGAAGGCGTCGCTGATGGCAGTGACAACTGGACCCATGACAAGCAAGGCAAACAAGACCAGAAGTACACCAATGATACCCATCGAGAAGTTGTTGATCAGGAGCTCAAAGCCAACGGGCATTCTGGGCTCCATCCATTCGTCAAACTTCTTCAGGATCCAGGCGGACAGGGGACCCATGATCATCGCGCCCAATAACTGGGGAATTGTAGAGCCAACGATAGCACCCATTGTAGTCAGAGCGCCCATGACACCACCACGCTGACCATGAATCATATAACCACCGGTATAACCAATCAGGATCGGCAACAGGTAATTGAGGATTGGGCCAACCAGAGCAGAGAACCTTTCGTTCGGGATCCAGCCGGTCGCGATAAACATTGCAGTGATCAACCCCCAGGCGATGAAAGCACCGAGGTTTGGAACAACCATTGATGCCATAAAACCGCCGTACTTTTGAATTCTTTCTTTCATGATTTCTCCTTATATTTTATTTTGGAATTAAGTAAAGATTAAAACATGAGACTAAGGATCAATAACTGAACTAAAACCTCCTTTCGAGACCGCAACTATGTAAAATTATTACGAGATCACGCAAAAAAGAGCGTAATAGTAATTATATACAAATCGAAGAAACCCACAAGACAGTACTGCAAAAATTCCATCAACAGAATATGTATTAATGTTAGCGTATTTTACCCGATAAAACCAATTTTCAGGTTAAATTCCACAAATAAGGTAAAAGTAACTTTTCAAGTCAAACACTAATATTCTTCTTAGTTATAGTATACCAATTAACTCCTGGTGGGCCTTACGCAAAGTTACGGCATCGATTTTTTCCACTCTGCGGTCATAGGTCAAAAACCCGTTGATTTCAGTCTCGGTATCACTGGTTTGAGTATAAATGGCAGCGCAGAGACCCTTGGAAACCAGTGGTTTGACTTGCTGCTCCAACAAATTCAGATAAGCTGTTGTCAGTGATTCCGCATCCTGGTAATGACCATAGCCAAAGCGTTCGCGGTCAGTGTAGACATGTCCGGGAACCCGCATGGTGTAGCCGCCAAATTCAGTTACAGCCAGGATGCGATCGTCTGGTATGCGCGCACTCAGAGGTTTCACGTAAACATGCCGGCTTTGGAAATCACCCCCACCCTGGTCAAACCAACCTGAGGCATGGTCGACCAGGCGGGTTGGGTCCAGCGTTTTAACCCATTCGGCTATGCGAATAGCGTTGAACTGTCCCCAGCTTTCATTGAAAGGTACCCAAACTCCGATGCATGGACAGTTGTAGAGCGTTTCAACCAAATCCTGGAGCTCGGTACGGAATTCTTCCCTGTTTTTTGGGTCTTCACGACCAAAACGCTTGAGGCGATGCTGATCGTAGCGATGGATACCGGAGGTAAAGGTGAACAAAACAACGGCGTCTTTGGTGGTTCTTCCTCCGTTGGGCATGTCCTGCCAAACAATCAATCCCAACTTGTCACAGGCATGATACCAGCGCAGTGGTTCGACTTTAACATGCTTACGGATCATATTACAGCCAATTTTTTTGGCATATTTGATGTCAAAAAGCATGGCTTCCTCAGATGGTGGTGTATAGAGCCCTTCCGGGAAGTAGCCTTGGTCCAGGGGTCCGTATTGAAAAATTGGCTCATTGTTGAGCGTGAAGCGCCAGAAACCGCTTGCATCCCTGCTTTTACCGAATTTCCGCATGGCGAAATAGCTCCCAACCTGATCGATCGGCTTTTCATCCTCTACTAAACGCACTTCCAGGTCGTAGAGATAGGGATGATCGGGATGCCAGAGTTTGGCATCGGGCAAGTGAAAAATCAGCGTGCTTTTCAGGCTGCCCCTGGCTCGTGCGACTTCTTCGCCCTCAAAACTGGCGATGGCTTCGAGCTTACAGAAGCTCTCCAAGGTTTCGTCACTGACTGCCACCTTCAGTTCCAGCATATTGGTATCGATGGCTGGCGTGATCTTCAGCGAGCGGATGTGCTTTGTGGGTAATACTTCCAGCCAGACGGTTTGCCAGATGCCTGAAACTGATGTGTACCAGATGCCGCCAGGATGAAGGCGCTGCTTTCCTTTTTGATGCAAAGCTGCCTCGGTTTCGTCCTGGACCATGACAACCAGTGTGTTCTGTCCTTCTTGAAGTGCCGGGGTGATATCAAAACTAAAGGGCAAAAAGCCACCCCAGTGACTGCCAACCTGTATTCCGTTGACCCATATCTGGCAGAAAAAATCCACCGCGCCGAAGTGGAGCATGACCACCTGGTCTGGATTGTGGTTGACCTCAAATTGACGCTGATACCAGAGTTTTTCGTCCGGCTGCAGCACGCGCTCGACTCCGGACAAGACTGATTCAGGCGCAAAAGGCACCAGGATCTTTCCGTCAAATTGGGAAGGTTGGGGCAGAGTTTGGGGTTGAATGCAGTAATCCCACAAGCCATTCAAATTTAGCCATCGTTCACGCTTCATCTGAGGG
>WOZC01000154.1 GCA_011620465.1 Anaerolineaceae bacterium
CCCTAATCTTAATTATGGTATTTCTATTTAGCCAGCATTAGGACATTTCTATTTAGCCTTGACATGGAAAAATTACTTGACAAAACTGTAGGGTGTTGTGTTATACTCACTTTCCGCGTCTCAAGAAACTGGAGGCGCTTAATTACGTAAGACGGAAGGGTAGTGCCATGAATCATACAGAGTTATTGAAATCTGTGCAAGCTGAAAAGAATGAGAATATTCCGGATCTTTTCCCTGGTGATAATGTGAGTGTTCATATGAAAATCAAGGAGGGCGATCGCGAACGTATCCAAGAATTTAAAGGTGTAGTTCTGTATGTACGTGGAAACGGCAACGATGCCAGTTTCACCGTCCGCCGTGTTGCCAGCAATGGTATCGGCGTTGAACGCAACTTCCTGTTCAACTCCCCCCGCATTGCCAAGGTCGTGGTGGAGCGACACAACAAAGTTCGTCGTGCACGGCTTTACTTCCTGCGCGAACGCACTGGTAAGAGCGCACGTTTGAAGCAGCGTTTTTAATATCAAACAAGAGAAAATTATTCTCTCAACCCGAAAAGCCTGTTCCTGATATTTGTGGAGAGGCTTTTTGTTTTAAACCGGAGGGTTTTGGATGAGCAGTCCAATCATTGGCATACCAGCAGGACGAATTGAAGGCAAGACGGGGTCTCCAACCTACCAGAGCCGGGAGGTGGACATCAAGGCGATTTTGGCGGCGGGGGGGTTGCCGGTCTTACTGCCGGCTGCCATCTCGTTGGGTGATGTGCCAGCGCTTGTGTCAAAGTTTGATGGCTTCTACTTTACGGGTGGGGGTGATCTTGATCCGGCGTGGTACGGAGCCCAAAACCACGATCGCGTTTATGGGGTCAACCGCGAGCGCGATGCTTTTGAACTGGCTTTGGTTCGGCATGTGCTTGAGCAGGATAAGCCTTTGTTGACAGTTTGCCGGGGGACGCAAGTTTTGAATGTAGCTTGCGGGGGTACGCTGTATGTTGATATCGTCAGCCAGCTTCCCGGAGCCCAGAAGCACGATTGGTGGCCAACCTATAGGCGCAACAAACTTGTTCATGATGTTTCGGTTTTACCAGGCACGCAGTTGGCAGATATTCTGGGAGTGCTCAAAGTACGTACCAACAGCCTGCATCATCAATCCGTCAACCAGGTCGCTGATCAATTGAAGGTTGCCGCTTTTGCACCTGACGGCGTGATCGAGGCTGTGGAGCATCCCGCCAAGCGTTTTGTGGTCGGTGTGCAGTGGCACTCGGAATGGCTGCAAGATCAGGAACCAATGCGGAACCTTTATAAGGCATTCATGGAGGAATGCGAAAAAAATCATAACGACAGCAATACTCCGCAAATCGCAGAAGGATGAGCATTTTCTTAACCATAAACTTCAATACCATTTAAGCAAGGCTATAATTGGGACATGAATAAGAAATCTTCGGCAGCTTCCCCGATAGGCATCTTCGATTCAGGTGTTGGTGGTCTGACCGTTTTCCGGGCTGTACGGGATCTGCTGCCACAGGAAGATTTGCTTTACATCGCCGATCAAGCCAAAGTGCCCTATGGTAACCGTCCCTTACAGGAAGTGCAATCTTTAGCAGAAGGGGTTACCAGTTACCTAATGGACCAGGGAGCGAAGTTGATTGTGATCGCCTGTAACACGGCTTCGGCGGCAGCTTTAAAACATCTCCGTGCTCTTTACCCGGATTTTCCTTTCGTCGGCATGGAACCAGCGGTCAAACCTGCCGCAGAGCAGACCCTGAGCGGAAAAGTGGGCGTTTTAGCGACCCCATCTACCTTCCAAGGGGAGTTGTACGCCTCGGTGGTGGAACGGTTTGCCCAGGATGTACAGCTTTTCCAGAATACCTGCCCGGGCTTGGTGCAGCAGATCGAAAAAGGCTACCTAAATACTCCGAAGACCCGCCGGATTTTGGAAGAGGCGTTGGATCCCATGATGAAGGAGGGGGTGGATACACTGGTGATGGGCTGCACGCACTTTCCGTTTGTCATCCCGCTGATCCGGCAAATTACCGGGGAGGATGTGCGGGTGATTGACCCCGCGCCAGCGGTTGCCAGGCAGGTAAAGCGGGTGCTTGATGGATGGGGTCTGCTGGCTGAGCGAAAAAGAGCGGGGAAATCGGTTTTTCTGACCAGCGGTGATGTAGGGGAAATGGCGTTCTTGCTCCCGAAATTGATTGGGACGAAAGCGGAAGTCGGGCAACTGCGTTGGGACAACGACACACTTTTTTTGCGAAAAATCTAACAAAAGTATCCCAGATTTGATATCAGCTTGTTCACCAGTGATTCACCGGGTTTAGATTTGACAAGCTGCCTACAAAATGGTGCTTGCCTTGTTTAAAGCTAAACTAAATATCGAAAGGCAGGTAAATGATGATCGCAGCCATTAGACACCGAAAAAGTGTTCGCAAATTCCAGGAAACACCGGTTGAAGAGGAAAAGTTGATGGAAATCCTGGAGGCAGCCCGTTTGGCGCCTTCGGGAAATAACAAACAACCCTGGTATTTTATCGTGGTTAAAAACGAAAACGTGAAACAGGACGTAGCGATCGCGACCAACAACCAAATGTGGATCGCCAGCGCACCAGTTGTGATCGTAGCCATCGCAGATATTTGCGCCAGGAGCGAGAATTATACCGGAATGTATGTGGATGAGGAAACGAGCGGGTTTGACCTAAAACGTGTTCTCAGAGACACAACAATAGCCATTACACAAATTCTGTTGGAGGTTGACAACCAGGGTTTGGGAGCCTGTTGGTGCGGGGCGTTCACCCAGAAAACCATACGACCCGTTTTGAATATCCCGGATGACAAATTTGTTTTAGCGGTGATCCCTGTAGGTTATCCTGCCGAAGAACCGAAAGCCAAACCTCGCAAAGACCTGAATAGTATCCTGCGTTATGAAACCTGGTGATTTTCAGGCATCATCCTGCGGAAAAACGCTGTAATGCCATCGTAAAGCCAGCTTGCCAAGTAATGATTTTTACCTGATTCAAGTCTAAAGCTTTTTGCAATTCAGTAGCTGAGAAAAAGAGTAATCGCTGCTCATCCAGATCGTCCGAAAGGGCGATCTGGTCAGTTTTTTGAACATTTTTTGCAAGGTAATAATGCCCATTCCCGTTACCGCGGTTGGCATCAGTCATAAAGGAGCCCAGGCTGATCCAATC
>WOZC01000054.1:0-5513 GCA_011620465.1 Anaerolineaceae bacterium
GTGCTGCGGCAGACATCATCTTTGTTGATTACCACCCAATCACACCGATGACTGCTGGGAATTTACCCTGGCATATCCTGTTTGGTTTCCGAGATGGCATGGTCACCATGACCATGGCTGGCGGAAAAGTATTGATGAAAGATAGAAAACTTCTTTTCCTGGATGAAGAAGCAATCGCAGCGAAATCACGCGAAATCGCCTCACAAACCTGGGCGCGAGTAGCGGAATTGTAATGGAAAAATGATGAAATATACGCTTGGAATTATTGGTGGAACCGGAAAGGAAGGCAGCGGTTTGGGTTACCGCTGGGCAATGGCTGGTCATAAGGTGATCATTGGTTCACGCCAGGTGGAAAAAGCACTGAATGCTGTTGAAACCTTACGGGAGAAAATTGGTAATCGAGAAATTGACCTTTCTGGAATGTCAAACTCTGACGCAGTCAAAGCTTGTGATATTGCTGTTTTAACTGTCCCGTTTGCTGCGCATGCCGCCACACTCGAAGGGCTTAAAGAGGAACTTCAAGGAAAACTGCTGATCGATGTCTGTGTTCCTCTTGTACCACCGAAAGTAACCAAAGTTCAGATGCCGGCTGAGGGAAGCGCCGCGTTGCAAGCCAAGGCTATCTTAGGACCCGATGCCCAGGTAGTAGATGCCTTCCAGACGATCTCTTTCGAGCACCTGCTTTCTGGAGAAGAAATTGATTGCGACGTCCTGGTGGCGGGGGGAAATAAGGAGTCACGGGAAATCGTGATTGGACTCGCAGAAGACATGGGTTTGAAAGCCTGGGATGCCGGTGTTATCGAGAACACGGTTGTGGTTGAAGGATTGACTTCGATCTTAATTGGTCTCAATTTGAAATACAAAGTTCCTTCTGCTGGAATGCGGATCACTGGTATTGAATGAACCAAGCCAAGAGACTAACGCTCACGGCTGTTCCCGGGATCCCGATGATCGAGGAAGGTGATGACCTGGCTGAGATCATCTACAGAGCAGCAATAGGATGTGAACTAAGCTTTGAAGATGGAGATGTGATTATTCTGGCACAAAAAATCGTCTCTAAAGCAGAAGGTCGCTTGGTCAATCTGACTACAGTTACTCCTTCCGCGGAAGCAACGGAATTAGCGGTTTACTTAGATAAACGTCCTGAACTGGTTGAATTGATTTTGCGCGAAAGTTCAGAAGTCCTGCGCACTCGCCCTGGTACGATCATTGTTCAACACAAAGCCGGCTTCGTCTGTGCCAACGCTGGGATCGACCACTCCAACGTCAAAGGACCCTGGGGTGAGGACAACGACTGGGTCTTGCTCTTACCCGAGGATTCAGACCGATCAGCACAGCGTATCCGAGAGCAACTTGAAGAGAGAACAGGCAAAAACCTGGCAGTTTTGATCATTGATTCTCATGGTCGAGCCTGGCGAAATGGCATCCTGGGTACGGCGATCGGTTTGTCCGGACTGCCAGGACTGGTAGATATGCGTGGAACAGAAGATATGAATGGTTACAAGATGCGGGTCACTACGATCGCCGCTGCTGATGAGCTGGCTGCAGCTGCTTCTTTGTTGATGGGACAGACCAGCGAGGGCACTCCGGTTGTGCATGCATGCGGTTTCCCGTATGCGCTGCGTGAAGGTTCCGTAGCAGAGTTGATCCGCGATAAAGAAAGAGATATGTTCAGATGAGCGAATTTAGCTTTCCTCAATTTTCTACAATGAAAGTAGCTGTGCTGGCTGGTGGTGTCGGCGGGGCAAAACTGGTCTTAGGCTTGGACCGTGTCCTTTCACCCGGAAACCTGACCACTATCGTCAATACCGGCGACGATTTTACTCATTTTGGATTGAAAATATGTCCCGATATTGATTCGGTTTGCTACTCTCTGGCAGGGTTAGCAAACAAAAGCTACGGCTGGGGTCTGGAAGGGGAAACCTGGTATGTCGCCGATGCACTGGAATCCCTGGGAGCGCCAACCTGGTTTCAACTTGGCGACCGCGATCTGGCTACCCATCTTGAACGTACCCGCCTCCTAGGAGAGGGTAAAAAACTCAGCCAGGTCATTGCTGATTTTTGCAATCGTTGGGACATCCTGAGCCGAGTCCTACCCATGAGTGACGACGAAGCGCCGACCCTGATTGAGACCAAAGCAGGAACAGTGTTGCCGTTCCAGGATTACCTTGTCAGAGAAAAAGCGCAGCCTGAAGTCAATCACATCCTGCTGCATGGTGGTTTTGAGCCGTCACCTTTACCAGAAGCACTGATGGCAATCCAGGAGGCGGACCTGGTCGTGATCGCACCCTCCAACCCCTGGGTGAGCATCGATCCAATCCTGGCGCTAAGGGGCGTGAGAGAAGTATTGAAAGAGAAACATGTTGTGGCTGTGTCCCCGATCATCCAGGGCAAAACCATCAAGGGTCCAGCTGCGAAGATGTTTGCTGAACTGGGAATTCAACCTTCCAGCCTGGCTGTTTTGCGGCATTATTCCGATCTCCTCGACCTCTTTGTCTATGATGCCAGCGAAAAACCTATGTTTTCTTCTGATATCCTGGAAGGTGTGTCAACGATTCAGCTTCAGACCATCATGACTGATGAGGCGGACAAGATCCAACTTGCCGGAGCAATCCTGCAGCATTTTATCGACCTGATTGGAGCCCAATGACCTTGTGGGCGATCCTTCCCGTTAAACCAATGACGAAGGGGAAGTCGCGCCTGCATGGCTGCCTGGAGGCTGAAGAAGTTTGCTATCTCAATCGCTGTCTTTTTGAAGAAACCTTTCAAAAACTCAAAGCTTGCAGCGAAATCGACCATATCCTGGTTGTCAGCCAGGATGAAACCGTATTGGAATATACCCTTCAATCTGGCGGTATGGCACTGAAAGAGAACCTGCAAAGCAGCCTGAATGATGCGGTTTCCCAGGCGCTCGCCTTCATTCTTGAAACTGAGCCCGGTATGATTTTAATTATCCCAGCTGATTTGCCTTGGATGACGGAAGAAGACCTGGAAGAATTAATCAGATTCCACAGGGATGGGCAGTTCATGGTCATCGTGCCGGATCAGAACCAATGGGGCACCAATGCGATTCTCCTCAGCAATCCCAACTTGTTAACGCCACAGTATGGCAGGCGATCTTTTCAAAAGCATGCTCAACAGGCTGCCAGCTTGTCAGTGGAGCTGATCGTGTGGTTGAACAAAAACATCCAGAGGGATTTAGATAGCCCTCAGGATTTGTTAATCTATAATAAAATTAAATTTAATCCAATCCATATACCAACAGAGTAGAAAGGACTCCCCACCATGTTCGAAAAAGTTGCTTTGTACCTCCAGGATGCTCACGATTTGCGCGATGGTCTTGAAATTGTTAAATATGCTGAAGAAAAAGGATTTCATTCCGTCTGGCAAGCTGAGAGTCGGTTGGTACGCGACGCAATCGTGCCCATGGCGGCATATTCAGCAGTAACGGAAAAAATCAAGATCGGTTCAGCAGTGATCAACAACTGGACACGCAATATCGGTCTGCTGGCATCAACTTTTCTGACTCTGGATGACCTTGCCCCCAACCGCATTATCTGTGGTATCGGTGCCTGGTGGGATCCGTTGGCAAAAAATGTTGGCATCAACCGCACCAAGCCTTTGAAGGCAATGGAGGAGACCATCACCGTTCTGCGCAGGTTATTAAACATGGAAAACGTTACCTTTGAAGGTGAGTTTGTGCATGTGAATGGCATCGAGTTGGATGTAGTTCACGGTCGCCGTGAGCCTCGAAATGTGCCCATTTACATCGGCGCGACAGGTGGAAAAATGATCGAAATGACCGGACGTATTGCTGATGGTATCGTCATGAACTATTGTGTGCCCGTTGAATACAACGACTATGCCCTTGAACAACTTGATAAAGGTTTAAAAGAGTCCGGTCGAAAAATGGAAGAATTTGACCGCCCGCAACTGGTAGTTTGCTCTGTGGATGAGGACCACGACAAGGCGATCGATACCACTCGCGAGCTGCTCACACAATACCTGGCGCAGCAACCTCATATCGCCCAGGCTTCCGGCGTTTCCATGGACATCGTTGAGAGCATCCAGGCAATCTTGGGCTGGCCTGCCACTCATGAGCAAATCCAGGCAGCCAAGTACCTGGTCCCGGAGGATTTGATCCACCGCATTACCGCCAGCGGCACCCCGGTTGAAGCCCGTGCCAAGGTTCAGGAATATATTGATCACGGCTGTACCTGCCCGATCCTGTACGGCGTTGGAGGAAATACCAAGTTGTTGATCGATACTTTTACTAAAGAGGCTTGATGGAAAAAATGCCCGGCAGCAAAAGCTGCTATGTGTGCGGGAGTGAAAACCCGGTCTCCTTGAAACTGGAGTTTTTCATCAATGATCATGGTGACGTTACCACCGAATTTTGCATTGACGAAAACTATGCCGGCTATCCTGGCATGGTCCACGGCGGAAATATCGCGGCGATTTTGGATGAGACTGCTGGAAATGCTCTGTTAAAAGATGACCCAGACCGGTTCATCGTCACCAGCGAATTGAAGGTGAAATACCTCAAGCCAGTCCCGACCAACACCCCCCTGATCGCGATCGGCAGGCAGGTGAAGAAACGCGGCAGAATGGCGGTCGTACACAGTGAAATTCAAACGAAAGAAGGCGTAATTTTGGCGACCTGCGAAGCCTTTTTCGTCGACGTCACAGAACAATTTGGCGGGCAAGACCTGGCAGAATCCGGGTGGAAAGAGTATCCAGATGACTGAAAAAAAGATTCAATATTTGCGACCTGTTTCTCTGGCAGAAGCGTTATCGCTCAAACAAGAATTTGGGGACAGAGCAAAATATCTTTTTGGAGGAGTCTTCCAACCCAGGTTGGAAGAAAACCTGGAGGTATTGATCGATTTGCAGGATGCTGGTCTGGATTCTGTGGAATGGAATGAGATTGGTCTGAAAATCGGCGGGATGGCAACCTTGAAAACCCTGGAGGAGACTTTAGGGTTGGCTGGTTTTGGCGAAGCGTCCAGTATCGAGTTTGGTCTGAACGTGCGCAACAGCCTCAGCCTCAGCAACTTTTTGGCTCAAACAAACGGACGATCTCCGATATTGTGTTGTTTGCTTGCGCTGGAGACAAGTGTTGTCACACTGAATAAACCGGAAGAAGTCTCCTTGCTCTCGTTTCTGCATGAGAGAACCGGAAATGATCAAGTGATCCAAATCCTGGTTCCTGAACCAGTCAACTTTGCATTCGATAGCGTTGGCAGAAGTCCCAAAGACCTGCCCATCGTTTGCATCGCAGCAACTCAAACAGCGGACGGCGCAATCAACATTGCGGTTGGAGGCACTATGGAAGTGATGCCAGGTTTCAAGCTGCACAATTTTGATGACGATGGACAGGCTGAAATCAGAGCAGTATTCGCCGATGCCCAGGATGATTGGGCAAGTTCAGAATATCGCCAGGAGGTGGGTGCAGTACTTCTTTCGAGAACGCTGCAAAAGTTGCACCTTCAGGCAGGAAACCAGGAGGCGAA
>WOZC01000054.1:5613-15123 GCA_011620465.1 Anaerolineaceae bacterium
TTCTTTCGAGAACGCTGCAAAAGTTGCACCTTCAGGCAGGAAACCAGGAGGCGAATTGAACCTAACCCTTCATATCAATGACAAAGATTACCAGGCGGAAGTCAGACCAGAAGAGAGACTTCTCGGGGTTTTGCGCGCGCTTGGCTTCCTGGGTGCAAAATCGGGCGGATGTGTCAAAGGAGAGTGCGGTGCCTGTACGGTACTTATGGATGGCGATCCAATTAACAGCTGCATGTTCTTCGCCCTGCAAGCCCAGGGTCACGAAATTGAGACAATTGAAAACGCAGGTCGACACCCCCAGCAAGGTTGGAAGCAAACCGATGGCTATTCCATTCTACAGCAAACTTTTATCGAAAGCGGCTCGGTTCAGTGCGGCTACTGTACGCCAGCAATGCTGTTAGCTGCCAAATCATTACTGGATAAAAACCCGGATCCGACAGAAGCTGAAGTGCGTGATGCCCTTTCTGGCGTTCTCTGCCGCTGTACTGCCTATGTCAAACCTGTTCAGGCTGTACTGGCTGCGGCTGAGAAAATACGAGCCCTGGAAAATTCTGACAATCTTGCCAGTAATCCAGTCCTTTCAGCTTATGAACCAAAAATTTTCACTCTGGACCAACGCGAAACTACCACTACGATTGGTAAATCGGAAATCAAAGTCGATGCTGCCAAGTTAGTACAGGGCAAACCTGCCTTTACCGCCGACTGGCAGCTTCCAGGGATGCTGTATGCCAAGGTTCTGGCTTCTCCATACGCTCATGCATACATTAGAAATATCGATACCAGCCAGGCGAAAGCCCTGGAGGGTGTTGCTGCGGTATTAACCTGGGAAGATCTCCCGCGGGTGGTGCATTCCACCGCTGGCCAATCCGACCCCATCCCGGGACCGCTGGATACGTTCTCTTTGGATAATAAAGTACGTTTCGTAGGCGATCGGGTTGCCATGGTTGCCGCGGAAACCCCGGAAATCGCTGAAAAAGCACTCAGCCTCATCAAGGTTGATTACGAAGAAGTTCCTCCCATTATTGACATGCGTGAGGCGATGAAACCAGGCGCACCGATGATCCACGATGAACCTGAATATATCAATTTCGGCGAATCGGATCCCTCCATCAACCTGGCGGCAAAGATTCGCATCAATATCAACGATGTCGATCAAGGTTTTGCTGATGCTGACCGGATTTTTGAACAGGAATATTGGGTCCCCAAGGTCCAGCAGGCGCACATTGAACCGCATGTCGCTTTGACCTGGTGGGATGAAGACGATCGCCTGGTGGTTCGCACCAGTACACAGGTGCCCTTCCATGTGCGCCGGATGATCGCGCCTGTGATTGGCTTACCAGTCAAGCGCATCCGGGTGATCAAACCGCGCATTGGTGGTGGGTTTGGAAACAAGCAGGAAGTTTTGATCGAAGACGTGGCTGCCCATCTGACCATAGCCACCGGCAGACCGGTTCTGTATGAGATGACGCGTGAAGAAGAGTTTATCGCTTCCCGTTCAAGGCATCCGATGCATATTCGAATGAAGACTGGCGTCAAGAACGATGGAACAATGACAGCCAATGAAATGTACGCGCTTTCGGATACTGGCGCCTACGGTTGTCATGCTCTGACCGTCACCGGCAATACAGGTCAGAAATCGATGGGTTTGTATGTTGGTGATGGTGAATACCGACTGAAACCAAACATTCGATTTTATGCTGACATCGTTTATACCAACACTCCTCCCTCTGGCGCGTACCGGGGCTACGGCGTACCGCAAGGTTACTGGCCTCTCGATCGTCATTTTGAGATGATAGCCCGCGAACTGGGGATGGATCCGCTTGAATTCCGTTTGAAAAATGCGCTCAGAGCTGGTGAGTTCCAGCCTTTCAGCACTGCCTGGAATGAAGGACGCGAACCTGTGCCCGAGATCGTTCACACGGTTGGATTGGAAGAATGTGTCCGACAGGGTAGGGCTGCGATCGGTTGGGACGAAAAATTCGGTAACGAAGCCTGGCACACGGTTGCCGGCAAACCGCACCTGCGCCGAGGGATAGGTGTTGCCACTGTAATGCAGGGCACTGCCATCCCTTACCTTGACATGGGCGGCGCGCACATCAAGATCAACGATGATGGCAGTTTCAACCTGATGGTAGGGGCGACCGATCTTGGTACAGGCAGCGATACTGCCCTGGCTCAGATCGCCGCAGAAGTTTTGGGTGTCAATGTTGAAGACATGATCGTAACATCCTCAGACACGGACACAACACCCTTTGATGTCGGCGCTTATGCTTCCTCCACTACCTATATATCAGGCACTGCAGTCAAAAGAGCAGCCGAACAAGTCGCTGAACGAATTAAACAACGAGCAGCAGTCATTTTCACTGAACGAGTCTGTGAATGTACCCCTCAAGACATCGTTTTGCGAGATAAGCATGCTGTTGCACCCGATGGTGAGCGGATAAGCCTGGCAGAAATTGCCATGGATTCTCTTCATTGGCGCAAGCAGGAACAGATCATGGCAAGTGCTTCCTACGTTTCACCCAACTCTCCGCCTCCTTTTGCAGCCCAATTTGCGACCGTTCTGGTAGATGTTGAGACCGGGCAGGTCACGGTGGAGGATTTGATCATGGCGGTTGATTCCGGTGTGATCATTAATCCCATTACGGCATCAGGACAGATCGAAGGCGGGATTGCCCAGGCATTGGGCTATGGTGTTTGTGAAGAAATGGTCTATGATGAAAATGGTCAGCCAAGGGAAAGAGACCTGGTCGATTATCATATCTTCAGAGCTGATGAGATGCCCAGGATTCGCTCAATCTTCGTACAAACCTATGAGGAGACAGGTCCATTTGGTGCCAAAGCTGTGGCGGAAATCCCGCTGGATGGTGCTGCGCCAGCAATCGGCAATGCAGTTCTGGATGCTTGTGGTGCCAGCATCTTGGATAACCCAGTCACCCCTGAAAAAGTTTGGCGAGTCTTGAAAAAAAGGTGATGTGTAAATGGAAAAAGGAATATATCAAAAGAAGTCATCTGATCGCATTTATGTAACAGGTCACATCAACCCGGATACCGACTCCATCGCGTCCGCGGTCGGTTATGCCTGGTTGATCAATGAACGGGATGGAGAACCAACAGTAGCCAGCCGTGCCGGGGCGATCAATATGCAGACCTCGTTCGTTTTGAAAACGCTTGGGATCGAACCGCCACTGCTTCTGACCGATGCCAGTCCTCGTTTTGAGTCCGTAATGCGCCGACTGGATGTGGTTTCTCCGGAGAAGTCGCTCAATGAAGCCTGGACGATCCTCTCGCGAACCGGCGGGATTGCGCCAGTAGTAAACGACGATGGCACGCCTTATGGTATGGTAACTGGCGGCAGCATGTTTGATTTTTTGCGCAAAATTATCGGACCGCATCCAAAATTCAGGGATATGACCATCTCTGAGATGCTGGATATCCAGTGTCGGGAAGCTTCCACGCGGAATATTCCGAAATTCCAACCGCAAACCCGCATAAAAGATGTACTTAACCGCCTGCTGAGGCAGGAGTTTAATGAATATTGGGTGGTTGATGAAAACAACCGTTACCTGGGCATTACCCGTCAACGTGATATTGTCAATCCACCCAGGATCAAGGTGATTTTGGTCGACCATAACGAGCCGCAGCAATCGATCGCTTCCTTGGAAGAAAGCGAATTGCTCGAAATCCTCGATCATCACCGCCTTGGCAACCAATCGACCCATAACCCAATCAAGTTCACCGTGGATATTGTCGGCAGCACCTCAACGCTGGTATCCGAGCAGATCGCGGAAGCCGGCTTGAGCGCGCCGCCAAACATTGCCGGGTTGTTGCTGGCTGGCTTGCTCTCTGATACGCTCATTCTGACTTCGCCAACCACGACACAGAGAGACAAAGCGATCTCAAATGTGTTGGCACGCTGGGCTTTTGTGCCTGGTTCGCCGCTCGAAAACGAAAACATTCAGAGTTGGGGTGAAAGCATCGTTACCGCTGGAGCTGGTTTGTTAACGCAGGAACCTGAGGTTATCGTCCGGACGGATATGAAGGTTTATGAGAACGGAGGATACAAGTTCGCAATTGCCCAGGTCGAAACCACCGATCTCTACCAGATTGGTGAGCATGTTGATCCATTGAAGCAGGCATTAACTGGTCTGATAAAGGAATTAGGACTGGATTTTGCCGGTTTGATGGTCACTGATGTGGTGGAAGGCTCCAGTCGTTTGATTTTTGTGGATGCTCCACCTGCGTTGGACGAATTACCTTACGAGCCTTTACCCGATGGAACAGAATTGGCAACGGGTGTTGTTTCACGTAAGAAGCAATTACTACCAATAATTTTATCTTTACTTGAGGTTTAATGACTAATATTTACGGAAAACTTGATGAATCAATTAGAGGAGGACAAGCAGTTTGTCTGTGTGTTGTGATCGAAACTAAAGGAGCAGTGCCGCGACATGCTGGCAGCAAGATGCTGGTCTATGCCGACGCACGCACTGAAGGTACTGTTGGCGGGGGACAGGTGGAGAATGAGACTGTGAATGCCGCTTTGCGGGCACTCAAAACAGGTCAACCAGATATCCTGCACTACACCCTTAACCCAAAAGAAAAAAACGCAGTGGGCATCTGTGGGGGCGATGTGACAGTTTACATCGAGCCCCAAACTGTTCGCCCTGTCTTGCTCATCCTGGGTGCCGGTCATGTCGGACGCTCGGTAGCCAAGTTTGCTCAACTGCTCGACTTCAGAGTAGTTGTCTCAGACGAGCGGGAAGAACTGTGCACCAGTGAACAGATCCCTGGTGAGGTGGAGTTTCTGCCAATACCCATGAAAGACATTCCTTCGCAGCTTGAGATCAATGAGCAAGTTTATATCGTAGGTGTTACACAGGGGAGTGATGTGGACGTTGCTGGTCTGCCGTCAATTTTGGAACACACGCCGGCTTACATCGGGCTGATTGGCTCGTCGAAGCGTTGGGGAACAACCAAAAAATCGCTTTTAGACCTGGGTGTTTCCAAGGAAAAAATTGAGAAAATCAAGTCGCCCATCGGAATTGATATTGAAGCCGAAACACCGGACGAAATCGCGATCAGCATCTTGGCTGAGGTGATTGCGGCTCGGAATAGCTGATATTGCCTCCAGGAGATGCCTATGTGGAAAAACTATCATATGCCAGAAACGGTTGAACAGGTAATTGACTTGTTGAGCCGTGCAACCAGTCAAAAAAAAATCATTGCAGGAGGAACTGACCTGATGGTCGAGATTCGCGATGGTAAGTGGCCAGGGTTGGACGATGTTATCGATATTTCCAGGGTCAATGGTCTTGACGCCATTAACCAGGATGATGATGGCTTGGTTCATATTCAGGCTAACGTCACCCATAATGATATCTTGCGATCAGATTTGATTCGTAAAGTCGCTTCACCGCTCTACCAGGCATGCTATCGGGTCTCATCACCACAACTACGCAACCGTGCAACGGTGGTTGGCAACCTGGTGACAGCTTCACCAGCTAATGACACGATCACTCCGCTTATGGCGATGGACGCCAGCCTGGTCCTGGTATCCAGCAGGGGAGAGAGACAGGTGCGCTTGAACGAGTTTTATACCGGCTTGCGTAACACTGTTAAGCAGCCCGATGAACTTGTACGGGAGATCGTCTTCAAACCATTGAAATCCAGCCAAAAAGGCAGTTTCATCAAGCAGGCGCTGCGAAGAACCCAGGCGATATCTACATTGAATTGTTGTGTGCTTCTGGATTTGGAGGACGACCAGATTCTGGACGCTGTTGTAACAATGGGTTCCGTGGCGCCCACTGTGATCCATTCCACTCGTGCAGAAACCTTCTTAAAGGGTAACCGCTTGAATGCTGAAACAGCAAAAAAGGCATCCGAATTGGCAGCCCTCGACACAAAACCGATAACTGACTTGCGTAGTGGCGCAGATTATCGCCAATACATGATGCAGGTGATCGTTGTAGATGCCCTGGTGGAATTGATGGAGAATCGTCAGGATCAGAAAGTACCTGTAAATCCAGTCACCTTGAGCCAGGGAGCAGGTTGGCAAGCCGTGCCGAATGGAGAATGGGACCAGGCACACATCGAGACAACCATCAATGGGCAAGCTCTGCAATTTGGAGGAGAATTCAAGGGTAACCTACTAAATTTTGTACGGGAGCGCGTAGGTTTTAGCGGTCCCAAGCCCGGCTGTGAAGAAGGAGAGTGTGGAGCCTGCACAATGTACCTGGATGGCAAGGCTGTGGTCAGCTGCCTGGTGCCTGCCCCCAGGGCACATTTGGCGAATATCACAACCATCGAAGGTCTGGCAGAAGAAGGTCAGCTTCATTCGGTGCAGGCAGAGTTCATCAATCACGGTGCTGTACAATGCGGCTACTGCACACCAGGTTTCGTTATGGCAGCCGCAAAACTGATGGAAGAAAAACCCCATCCGACAGAAGATGAAATTAAAGATGCGATCTCTGGCAATTTATGCCGATGCACAGGCTATTACAAAATAATCCAGGCAATCGAAGCTGCTTGCCAGGATGGCGGAGGTGCGCTATGAATGAAGTCGGTAAATCTACCAACCGTATTGACGCCCTGGCTAAAGTGACTGGAAAAGCCAAGTATCCCGGCGACTTCACTTTTGCTGACCAATTGATCATGAAGGTTTTATTCTCAGAAAGAGTGCACGCCAGGGTCGTTTCTATCGATGTGTCAGCTGCCCAAGCCCTGGAAGGAGTCGTGCTGGTGCTCACTGCCAAAGATATCCCGGTAAACGAGTATGGTCTGTCCATTTACGATCAACCAGTCCTTTGTGGTCCCGGCTCTGGGAAAGAAGGTGCGGACATTGTCCGTTTTGAGGGTGACCAGGTTGCCCTGGTTATTGCTGAGAACGCAGAAATCGCCCAAAAAGCGCTTTCTCTGATCAAAGTTGAGTACCAGGACCTGCCGATTGTAAAAACATTAGGAGATGCGTTGAAAGTAGACGCAACCATCTTGCATCCCGGTCAAACTTCGAACATTTTCCATCATAATGTTGTCAGGCTTGGCAACGTCGAAGAAGCTTTCAAAGCCTGTGATGTGATCGTTGAGGGTGAATATCAGACACCTGTCCAGGAACATGCCTACTTGCAGCCTGAAGCCGGAGTAGGCTTTCTGGACGAAGAGGAGCGGATCACGATCGTGGTTGGCGGACAGTGGACCCACAAAGATCAAGCTCAAACTGCCCATGCCCTTGGAGTTCCCAACGAAAAAATCCGTGTCATCTATCCGGCAATCGGTGGCGCGTTCGGTGGAAGAGAAGATATGTCCGTCCAGATCATTCTCGCTCTGGCGGTGATGCGTCTGCATGAAAAAGGTATTGACCGTCCCGTGAAAATCGTCTGGACACGGGAAGAATCGATCCTTGGGCACGCCAAACGCCATGCATACACGATGAAAGCAAAATGGGGCGCGACCAAAGATGGTAAGATCCTGGCTGCTCAGTGTGAAATCTGGGCGAATGGTGGTGCTTACGGGTATACCTCGAACAAGGTGCTCGGTAATGCTACGCTTTTGGCTACAGGTCCGTACGAAATCCCCAATGTTGCCACTGATGCTTATGCGGTCTACACCAACGATATCCCAGGAGGAGCTTTCCGTGGTTTTGGCGGTCCGCAGGGAACCTTTATGGCAGAAATGCAGGCGAACAAACTGGCAGACGCTTTGGGGATAGATCCGGTTGAATTCCGCATGCGCAACCTTTTCAAAGAAGGTTCAATTATCTCCATGGGTTCAGTCATATCGGAAGGAGTTACGATCCGTGAAGTAACTGAGCGTTGTGCGCTTGAAGCCGGCTGGACGAAAACCGAAGATGGTTGGAAGCAGCCGATTCCGCCAAAATCCGAAAACCCGCATATTAAATCAGCCTGGAGCCTGGCTTGCGGCTATAAAAATGTTGGGTTCTCCTATGGCGCACCGGAGAACTGCGGCGCAACGATCGTTTTGGAAGGTGATAAAGAGATAGAGGTTGCCAAACTCTATCACGCTGGCGCGGAAGTCGGACAAGGCTCGCACACTATATTTGCCCAGATAGCCGCTGAAGCTCTCGGTCTGCCCCTGAGCAAAATTCAAACCTTGTATTCCGATACTGCCACTTCGCTGGATTCGGGCAGTGTTTCTGCCTCACGTATGACCCACATGGGCGGCAATTCCATCATCGGTGCTGCCAGGGTGGCTTTGGAGAAATGGGATGAAGGCAACCGACCGGCAATTGGTTCCTTTGTTTATCGTCCGCCAAAAACGACACCATTAGACCCTGTGGATGGGCATTGCTATCCGAACTTTACTTATGGTTACGTCGCACAGGCATTCCTGGTCGATGTAGACACACGCAGCGGGAATGTGACGCTGCGTGAAGTGATCAGCGTTGACGATGTAGGCAAGGCGATCAACCCGCAATTGGTGGAAGGTCAAATTGAAGGATGCGTGGTCCAGGCAAGTGGCTATACATTGATCGAAGACTGGAAGAAGAAAGATGCAAAAGCCCTGACCGATCGCCTGTCAAGATATCTCATCCCGACTGTCAAAGATATCCCTGTGAAAACTCGCAGCGTGATCATGGAACTGGCTGACCCGATTGGTCCATATGGTGCCAGGGGAGTCGGAGAAATGCCTTACTTACCTTTTGCTGCCGGGGTGCTTGAGGCGGTCTACCAGGCGACAGGTGTTCGGTTCAATCGATTCCCGCTAACTGACGAAGTTGTTTTGCGCGGGTTGGGTAAGCTGCCTGCACATGATGTCGGTTTCTGGGATTACGAGTAAAGTTTTGGAGAAGCAATCCGTTGCAGGGATCATCCTGGCAGCCGGCAGTTCAAGCCGCTTTGGTGGCATTAAACAGCTCTTACCATGGCGCGACAGAAACCTGGTTAATACAGTCATTCAAACGGTTCAACTGGCAGGTCTTGACCCGATCATCGTTGTTTTGGGTGCCAATGCTGCGGTAATTAAGGAAACAATTGTTGAAGACGCAATTCAAGTGGTGATCAACCCCGATTGGAATAAAGGACAGAGCGCTTCGCTTAAGGTTGGCGTCAAGGAAATTTCAAAGCCTGTAGAAGGGGCGCTCTTTTTGCTCTGCGACCAGCCACACCTTTCTGTCAACCTGGTAAGCGGGGTGGCGGAGGAGGGTTTGCGTACCGGAAAAGTTGTTGTTCCGGTTATCGATGATCGCCGCGCGAACCCAGTTTACTTTCCTGCTACATGCTTTAATTTGTTCGAGAAACTGGAGGGGGATGCTGGCGGAAGACAAATCATTTCTGCCTGTCCCCACACCACTTTACCCTGGCTGGATGATTGGATGGCTCGGGACATTGACACACCAGAGGATTACCAGCTGCTTCGAGAACATTTCGGTCTTTGATTTTGTCGATCAGAAGGGTTAATTTTTCTGGCTCCGTGTGGCTTCGTGATGACGAAAAAATCGCGAAGGAGGAGCGTTCGACCAACGGTATAGATATTGCAAACTAATGTATAATA
>WOZC01000177.1 GCA_011620465.1 Anaerolineaceae bacterium
CCTGTGCAGGGCGAACCCATTTGATTTCATATTTGAGGAGGACATCACTGCTGATAATGAGGAAAAGGGTGATGCCCTGGATGAGGAAAGAGATGCCCGAAGGCTGGATTTCGCGGCTGGCGACCAGCAGCGCGCCGAACAGAATGGAAACAAGAATGACAGCGAAGGGGTTGAGCTTGGCGAGCCAGGCAACGATCACACCCGAGAAACCGTAGGAGGTGGAGATGCGCTCCTGCAGGCGGTGGACAACACCAGAGACTTCGGTCATGCCGGCAAGACCAGCCAGGGCGCCCGAGATCATGAACACCAGGATAGTGTTTTGAGCGATGTTGATGCCGGCATAGCGAGCCGCACGGGGATTGTCGCCGATGAGGGTGATTTTATAGCCCCATTTGCTGCGATAGATGATAAGGTAGACGATGATCGCTGCGACCAGCCCAAAGAGAATGCCGGCGTGTATGGTCATACCTGAAAAGGCTGGCACCTCGCTGGCGAAATCCGCCAGGCGCGGCAGCCAGGCATTTTTCGGGAAGGTTTTGGTCATCTGGAAGCCAGCTTCACTCCAATTACCGAAGATCCAATAGTTGCTCCAGAGCACGGCGATATAGTTGAGCATCAGAGTGATGATGATTTCATTGATGTTTAGTTTGGCTTTGAGAATGCCGGGAATGAAGGCATAAAGCGCTCCGCCCAGCATGCCCAGCCCCGCCATGAGCGAGAGGATCGCCCAACGGGGGGTGGTGTCGAGGTTGACGAGCGGAACCATCACAACGGCACTTGCCAAAAAGGCTCCGACAAAGAATTGACCTTCCGCGCCAATATTCCAAAGGCGCATGCGGAAAGCCAGGCTGCAGCCCAGACCAATGAGCAGGAGCGGGGTGGCTTTGACAATGACGTCAGAAAAAGCGCCCCAGGAACCAAAGGAGGCTTTGAAAAAGTAGGAATAGACTTTAAGCGGGTCCGCGCCAGTTGCCGCAAGGATAATACCGGAGATAACGAACGCCAGCAAGACCGCGGCGATAGAGGTCGCGGCGGGAAGCCACTTGGGGTAGTCTTCAGTGCGTTTGAAAAAAACGGGATAGGGGATTTTCACTCTTCATCTCCCTGTTTATATTTTTGACCCAAAACTTTGCGCAAGACACGCTCCTTCTCGCTAAGGGAGAGATTGGGGTCTTCGGGTGGGTTCGGGGTTTCTTGCAATTCTGCTTGCGATGTTTCTTCGGCGCCTGTTTCGAGGGACGGCCCGGGCTCATTGGTCTGTTCTGTTTGAGCGGATTCTTCGTAATGGCGAAGATCCTCAAGGACTTCATCGAAACGGGATGCTGTACCTTGGGAGATAGGTTGGTCGGACTCGTCATTTGTTTTTAGGTCCTTCGGGAGCGTGCCGGTCATCATCAGCCCGATTTGGGTGATGTCGAAATCGCCGCTACAGATGGTACCAACGATGTGCCCTTCGTACATGACAGCGATGCGGTCAGACAGCGAAAGGAGCTCATCCAAGTCTTCGGAGACCAGCAAAATTGCGGTCCCCTGGGCACGCTGGTTGAGCAGCAGCTGCTGAACGGTTTCGATAGCACCCACATCCAACCCACGCGTAGGCTGCATCGCGACAACCATACGGGGGGTGCTGGAGAGTTCGCGAGCAAGGATCAGTTTTTGCAGGTTGCCGCCCGAGAGCTTGCGCGCCTGGGTTTGCACGCTGGGCGCCTGGATGTCGTATTCGGTTTTCAAACCATCAGCAAGTTCGTTGGCTGCCATGTAGTTTAGCTGCCATTTTTGGCTGATAGGCTTCTGATCGAAGCGCTTCATGATGATGTTGCTGGTGAGCGAAAGGTTGGGGGCTGTTCCGACGCCGATGCGGTCTTCCGGGATATGGGCGAGACCGTGGCTGATTGAAAAAGAAGGCGTTTTGTTGGCGATATTTTTGCCTTCCAACCAGATGCTGCCTGTACACTCGCGTAGACCGGTGATGACTTCCACCAATTCGCTCTGACCGTTGCCGGCGACGCCGGCGATACCGAGGATTTCGCCTTCGTGCAGCGCCAGGTCGACATTGCGCAGGGCAGGCAGGTTTTTGTTGTTGAACGCGGAAACATCTTCCAGGCGTAAGACTTCACGCCCGGCTGCTTGTTCACATTTATGCAGATTGAAAATCACTTCGCGACCGACCATGAGCGAGGCAAGGCTCTCCCTCGTGAAATCCTGAAGGTCCATGCGCTCGGCAGTGACGCGCCCGCGCCGCAAGACAGTCAGTTTGTCGGCGACTTGCTTGACCTCGGTGAGTTTGTGGCTGATGAAGGCAATCGATTTGCCTTGCGCAGCCATGCCCTTGAGCGTTTCAATCAGTTCATCGGCTTCCTGGGGGGCAAGAACGGCGGTAGGCTCGTCCATGATGAGGATATTTGCGCCCCGGTAGAGGATCTTGAGGATTTCGACGCGCTGCTGCTCACCTACCGAAAGCTGCCAGATCTTGGCGGTTGGGTCGATATGGATGCCAAATTGATCTGCCAGGTCGCTGACTTCCTGGTCAAACTTTTTGAGGTTGAGGGCAAAGCGGGGAGTGTCGAGACCGATAAGGATGTTTTCGGTCACGGTTTGATTTTCGACCAGCATGAAATGCTGATGGATCATGCCAATGCCGTTGGCGATGGCATCCCTGGGTGAATTGAAGCTGACTTTTTTACCATGGATGCGAATTTCGCCGCTTTGGGGCTTATAGAGACCGGTGAGCACATTCATGAGGGTGCTTTTGCCAGCGCCGTTTTCGCCCAGGAGGGCGTGAATTTCACCGGGGTAAACGGTGAAATTGACATGATCATTTGCTAATACGCCAGGAAAACGCAGGACGATATCCTGCATTTCCACAGCGGGAACTGCATTTGGGGTTTCTGAAAATGTCATCAGTTCATCTTTTATAGGAGAGATGGCTCGTTGAGAGCCATCTCTCTGTAAGTTTTAGCTCAGGCTAAGGGAGTTCGGCAGCAACGTTCTGGTTCCACCAATACATACCCACGCCATCAGCACAGGGTGCACCTTCGCTGTTGGCAAAGCAGTCCAGATCCACCTGGCGCAGGCTCTCGCCTTCGGCGAGGACTACATTACCCTGGTTATCG
>WOZC01000023.1 GCA_011620465.1 Anaerolineaceae bacterium
TTAGGAATAAAAGAGGTTAGTTGATAGCGTTTGAACCTATCGTTCACGTGACTTTACTGGCAAGCTTAACAAAAGGATACCTATCTTTACGAATCCATGACGTTCAATATCTTAAAACCACCTATTAACCACCTATTAATTTTCAGACCATAGGCTTGAATGAGGTTATACTTAAATTCTTATAGTAGGTAAAAAAATGCAAGAGATTTGGAATAACCTTATGTTCATCCTGGAGCGGTTTACATGGTCCAGTCTTCTTGACATTCTCCTGGTGACCATCTTCTTCAGTTTGCTGCTTTACTTGCTGCGTGATACCGATGCTCAGACACTGCTGAGGGGTATTTTCCTGATCGTTTTCCTGGTGTTTTTGCTCACCTCCCTGGTCAATCTGCCAGCTTTTTCATGGTTGGTTCAAACCGTCTCCCCTGCTTTAATCATTGCGGTACCTGTCATTTTCGCGCCTGAGATCAGACGAGGGTTGGAACGCATGGGGAGCATGGGTGAGTTGCGCTTCTGGCGCAGTCGCAGAGGTTCAAGAACTTCTCTGGAATTGGAAGAAACGCTAACTTCAATCACAAAAGCAGTGGAACAACTGGCAGAACGACGCCACGGTGCCCTGATTGTCCTGACTCGCAGAGAGATGCTGGACCGGTTTTACAAAAATGGGGTCATGTTGAATTCAGATGTCAGCCCCCAGATGCTCCTGCAAATTTTCTACCCCAACACGCCCTTGCATGATGGCGCGGTGATCATTTTCGAAAATCGCATCAAGGCTGCCGCCTGTGTCATGCCGCTTTCCAGCAGTGGTGTCCTGAACAGCACTGCCGACCGTTCCCTGGGTCTCCGGCATCGCGCTGCCATGGGCATCAGCGAGGTTAGCGACGCCCTGGCAGTGGTTGTCTCAGAAGAGACTGGCACAATCTCCATTGCCCATCGCGGTAGACTCATTCGGCGTCTTGACAGTGAACGCTTGCTCAACAGCATGCGCGCAATTATGGCAACCGATCAGCCTGTTCAAACGAACCGCCTGAAAACGCTGTTTAAGAAAAACCAGGTTGAAGAGCACGGGGAGGAAACTGAATGATGGACTTCCTTAAGCGTGTTCTCAAGCTGCTGCCCATTTTCTTCACAGCCCTGATCCTGGCAGTCATCGTGTGGGTTGCTTCAGTAAGTTCCAGCGATCCAAACGAGGTTGTATCATACACCACTCCGGTTCCCCTGACAGTGTTGGGGCAAAACCCAGATCTCTTGATCACAGAGCAAAGCGCTGAAGACCTCACCATCACACTAAGAGCACCGCGATCTGTCCACGATCAAATTTCACGCAATTTCAGCCAGATCACCGCCCGCATCAATCTTTCCGGGCTCACAGCTGGCACTTATAGCCTGGTTCCTGAAGCCGAGCTGGCTGGTTTCAAGCCCGTTCAGGTCCTGGAAATTAATCCTGCTGAAATCAACATCACCCTGGAACAGGTTGCGACAAAGACATTAGATATCACGCTCCTCCAAACTGGGAATCTCTCGATCAGCTATGAAGCTGGTGAAGCAGTGCTGAGCAGCAAAAGCGTGGAATTACTGGGACCACTTTCGAAAGTTAATGAAGTGAACGACATCGTCGCCAGCATTGATCTGAGCAACACCACGACCACAATTACCAGGATCGTTGAACTCCGTCCCATCGACCGGCGTGGCAATGTGGTCGAGGGAGTCAGTTTGAACCCGACTTCCATCACGGTGGAAGTACCAATCAGGCAGTTGGTCGGTTACCGCAACGTATTTATTAAGATTGTCACAACAGGCACGATTGCCCAGGGCTATCATTTGACCAGTCTGGTGGTCACGCCTCCTAATGTGACCATCTATGCTTCTGATCCTGCCATCGCTGACGAAATGCCTTCTTTCCTGGATACAGCTCCTATCAACCTGAGCGGGGCTTATGAGGACTTCAGCATTAATGTCGACCTACAGCTGCAGGATGGCATCGTGGTTGTCGGCAACCAGCAGGTCACCGTTGAGGTTGGCATCGACGCGATCCAGTCTTCCACCCAATTTGTTGGTGTGCCCGTTGAAATCATCAACCTGGGTAGAGGTTTGACAGTCAACATTTCGCCTGACAAGGTAGACCTTTACATCTCTGGTCCCATGAATTTACTCGAAGAACTTACAGCTGATAATATCCGGGTAACGCTTGATCTAAGCAATCGCAGCCCCGGGACTTATCAACTATCGCCTGACGTTTTGCTGAACGATATTGAACTGCGATTGGACTCCATTCTGCCTGGTACTATTGAAGTCGTTCTCTGGCGTTGACATAGAAAGATAAGGAAATCCCCTATGCAAAAATCTGTAGTTGTCCTGGTCGGAAGACCAAATGTTGGTAAGAGCACCCTATTTAATCGCATCGTCGGGCAGCGCCTGGCAATCGTTGATGACGTTCCGGGTACTACCCGTGATCGCCTGGTAGCTGAAGGCGACTGGGCTGGGCATGACTTTTTTGTAGTTGACACCGGCGGGCTTGACCCCAGCAAACAACATTCTCAAAACCCATTATCGATCGGTTCAGCCGATTTTGTCCAGGACATCCTCGTCCAGGCTGAAATTGCGCTGGAAGAAGCTGACGTGATCCTGTTGGTCACTGACGCTTTGGATGGCGTTACCCAGGCTGACCGCGAGGTCGTGGATATCTTGCGCAAACGCCGCAAAACAGATGAGCGGAAAACCCCGCCCATTTTGCTGGTTGTGAACAAAGCCGACAGCCCAAATGCCCGTTTGAACGCCATGGATTTCTATTCGCTTGGCTTGGGCGAGCCGTATCCCATCTCCGCCATTCATGGTACGGGAACCGGCGATTTACTCGACGCGGTTGTGGAGTGCTTCCCAACCCGGGTGGAAGACGAGGAAGACGACGCGAGCATTAAAGTGGCGATCGTTGGTAAACCTAACGCTGGTAAAAGCAGTCTGCTCAATAAGCTGACAGGACAGCAGCGTTCGATTGTAAGCAATATCCCTGGCACCACGCGCGACGCGATCGATTCAAAAATGGTTTTTGAAGGGCAGGAGTATACCCTAATCGATACCGCTGGTATCCGTAAACGCGGTTCGGTGATCCCGGGAGTGGAAAAGTATTCAGTTTTGCGAGCGATGCAGGCGATTGAACGTTGTGACGTGGCGATCCTGGTCATCGACGCTGTCAGTGGGATCACCGCTCAAGATACTCACATAGCCGGTTACATTAACGAAGCCCGGAAAAGTGTTCTGGTTGTCATTAATAAATGGGACCTGATCGAAAAAGATCAAAACACTGCTGCGGAATTTGAGAAACATCTGCGTACTGAATTGAACTTCCTGCCATACGTACCTGTGATTTTCATTTCAGCTGAAACTGGTCAGCGCGTCCACCAGGTTTTACCTGTGGTTAAAGAGATCCAAGAGGAACGAACTCGCAAGATTTCTACCGCTCAATTGAACAAGGTTTTGGTAAACGCTCAGGACAAACATCAGTCACCTTCTGGAATTGGCAAGCCATTCCGAATTTACTACGGCACGCAGGTTAACACAGCTCCTCCCACCTTCCTGCTCTATTGTAATGATCCCAGCCTCTCCCATTTTACCTACACGCGTTTTCTTGAAAACCAGATTAGAGAGGTCTTCCCATTTAAGGGAACACCGATCAAGTTGATTTTAAAGAAACGTGAAAGGCGCGAGTAGAGGACTGTTTCCACTCCGTCAGGAATGGTTGAATTTCCAGCTTGGAAAAGATGTAAGGTTGGATGTGCGGCACCCCATGTAAAGCTTGGTATTATAATCAGGTTGGTCAAACTGACCGCAGGGAAAAAATAAATGGAACAAAACAATAATTCATCCGAAAATACCGAACTAATTGAAGTTAACGAGTCAACTGAAGGGAATGTAAAATCTGCGCCTCCCTCAAAAGAAAATCAGCCAAAAGCTAAGAGCTTCTGGCGCGATTTGTTTGAGACGATCCTCATGGCTTTGATACTCTTTGTCATCATCAATACCCTTACTTCACGCGTTAAAGTTTTCAATATCAGCATGCAGCCCACCTTAAAGCAAGGTTACCTTTTGCTTGTGAATAAAATGGCTTATAAACTTGGTGAGCCGAAATATGGCGACATCGTTGTCTTTCATTACAATGGCGATGACCAGGAAGACTACATTAAACGTGTGATCGGATTACCTGGTGACAAAGTGGACATCTCTGGTGGTGTTGTTCGTGTCAACGGAAATGCTTTGACCGAACCGTATATCATGGAAGTTCCAAACTACTCCGGTTCATGGACTGTGCCTGCTGGAGAACTGTTTGTGCTCGGTGATAATCGCAACCACTCCTCAGATTCCCACCAATGGGGTTTTGTGCAGGAGAGTTGGGTGGTTGGCAAAGCGTTATTCATTTATTATCCCTTCGACGTAATCGGTTCGCTTAGCGTAGACGGCTTGGTCCGGGCTGCACCTGCGCAATAATTTGGTTTAATAGAAAACGGCTCCTAATAGGGAGTCTTTTTTTTCATCGCACTTGGATGTGATCATGCAGTGTAAGAGTTTTGTCAAACTATATTCGGTTTCGTTGACTTAGACTGCTTGAGATGCTATTATTATAACAAGTGGATTCATAGATTTGTTCAGCACATTAAAATGGAGGTCCTTTATATGAATGCGATAATCATATCTCGAATTGTCGGCGCTATCATCCTTGGAATTATCGGTGCATTCACCGGATTACCAATTTATGAGTACGTTTCTGGCTTTATTCCTAATTTATCTCTTACCCAGAGCGCCACAATCGCGATCAATACAACTGTTTTTGCCCTTATCGGCTTTTTAATCACGCCTTTTATTACCATCAAGCCGCTGCAGGGTCTGGCTAAGCTATTTAAAAAAGCAACTCCCCAGACGTTAATCAGTGGACTGATTGGCTTGATGATCGGTTTGATCACAGCGGCCATCATGGCTTACCCATTGAGTTTGCTTCCTAAGACGCTGGGTCAAATCCTGCCCTTTGTAGGGCTGGTCCTTTTCGGTTACCTGGGCGTTGTGCTTTTCGTGACCCGCCAGGAAGATTTCATGAACCTCTTCAGAGGGATGGGCTCAAAAGTAACCAAAACAGGCAAAAGCTCACCCGAAAGTGAACGCCGCATCCTGGTTGACACGAGCGCGATCATTGATGGGCGCATTGCTGATATCGCCAAAACAGGCTTTTTGGGCGGCAGCCTTATCGTCCCCCGCTTTGTTCTGAGCGAACTCCAGTTTGTCTCCGATTCTGCCGATAGTTTGCGCCGACAACGCGGCAGACGCGGGCTGGAGGTCTTGGCTGAATTGCAGGAAGGCAAAGATGTGCCTGTGATCATCAGCGATGTCGATGTTGAAGGGGTGCGTGAGGTCGACGAGCGACTGATCGTTTTAGCACAGCAGTTGAACTGCCCTATTCTGACCAACGATTTCAACCTCAACCGGGTAGCTGAGTTGCAGGGCATAAAAATCCTCAATATCAACGACCTGTCAAATGCGGTTAAGGTTGTACTTTTGCCTGGTGAGGAATTCACAATTGATGTGATCCAGGAAGGCAAAGAATATCAGCAAGGTGTCGGTTATCTTGATGATGGCACGATGGTGGTCATTGAAAACGGACAAAAATACCTGGAAAAAACCATCCTGGTGACAGTCACCAAAATTCTGCAAACTTCTGCTGGGCGGATGATTTTTGCAAAACCGATCCAAGATCATTAGGAGCAGCTTATGGCACTCAGAATTTACAACACATTAAGCCGCACAAAAGAAGAATTTTCAACGATTGAACCCGGGAAAGTACGCATGTACGTGTGCGGACCCACTGTGTATGCTGATGCCCACCTCGGGCATGCCATGTCTGCCCTGGTTTTTGATATCGCCCGCCGTTACCTCGAATACAAAGGTTACGATGTCCGCTACGTCATGAATTTTACAGACGTGGACGACAAAATCATCAATAAAGCCAATGACCTTGGCGTTGACGCGTTTGTCTTGGCTCAGCAGTATATTGACGGATACAAACGCAACCTGGAATCACTCAACATCAAACCTGCCACGGTCAATCCACGTGCTACTGAGGATATGCCTCAGATCATTCAAATGATTCAGCAGTTGATCGAGAACGAGTGTGCCTATATCGTCGATGGCGATGTTTATTACAGTGTCGAAGGGGATAAGGATTATGGCAAACTCAGCGGACGCTCATTGGAGACAATGAACGCGGGCTCACGTATCCAGGTGGATGAACGCAAAGCCCATCCAATGGATTTTGCACTCTGGAAATCCGCCAAACCTGGAGAACCTGCCTGGGATAGCCCCTGGGGTCCTGGTCGCCCTGGCTGGCATATCGAGTGCTCTGCGATGAACATGGTCCATCTGGGCGAGCAGATTGATATTCACGGTGGTGGCAATGACCTGATCTTTCCTCATCACGAAAATGAGATCGCCCAAACTGAGTCAATTACTGGCAAGACCTTCGCGCGCTACTGGATGCACAATGGCATGATGGGCTTGAAAGACGAGAAAATGTCCAAATCCATCGGGAATATGGTCACAATCGACCAGTTTCTGAGTCAGCATCCAGGGGATGTAATGCGCTTATGGGTTCTGAATGGCTCTTACCGCAGCCCCCTTACTTACAACGAGTCAGTCATCGAACAGACAACACAAGGCTACAAACGCCTGCTCAGCGCCAAGAAAGCTGCTTTGCCCGGTGCAAAAGGATTACCTGAAATCGAACAGCTAAAGCTGGAAGAAGCCTCCGAGCATGCCCGCCAGGCGTTTATCGAAGCCATGGACGATGACTTTAACACTTCCCTGGCGATGGCAGCCATCTACGAACTGGTCAAGGTCATCAACCAGGCTCGCGCTGATGGTGCAAACGCTGCTCAACTTGAGCACGCACAGACGGTTTTCAATGAGTTGACGGGCACATTGGGTTTGGTTTTATCAGAGGAAAGTTCTCAAGGCACTTCTGCGGATGCCTTCATCGACTTACTGGTTGCCTTGCGGCGAAATTTGCGTGCTGAGAAAAACTGGAAGATGTCAGATAAGATCCGCGATGAGTTGAAAGTATTAGGCGTGATCCTGGAAGACAGCAAAGATGGAACTACCTGGAGCTGGGAAAACTAATGAAAGAGTGGCTAACCGGTCGAAACCCTGTTTATGAATCTTTGCGGGTGGGACGACGCCATTTCTTTAATTTGCTCGTGCAGCAGGATGTTCGTATCGAAGGCAGGTTGAAGGATAGCGTTGAGCTTGCCCGACAACATAATATTCCTGTGCGTATGGCAAATAAGCAGCAGCTGGCTCAGATCGACCGCCATAACCAGGGTATTGCGCTGGAAGTTAGCGGTTACCCATATTCAGCTTTGGAAGACCTGATCTCACATTCAAAAGCCCAAGCCGAAGCCCCTTTTTTCCTTTTACTCGACCTGATCCAGGACCCCCAAAACCTGGGCTCTTTGTTGAGAACTGCGGAGTTGATGCGGGTTCACGGCGTTATTATGCCTTCATCTCAGGCTGCCCAGGTGACGCCAGCTGTGGTTAATGCCTCCTCTGGCGCTGCTGAACATTTGCTGATCGCACAATACAACCTGGTCCAGGCAATTGAGCGCTTAAAAGAACTGGATTTGTGGGTTTACGGGTTGGATGCAGATGAAAAAGCAAAAACCCCGGATATGTTGACGATGAAAGGCGGAGTCGCAATTGTGATAGGGAACGAAGGGGAAGGCTTACGGAGTTTGGTGCGTAAGAACTGCGATGAAATCGTGCGCTTGCCCCAATATGGGCAGATCGATTCGCTCAACGCGGCCGTTGCCGGCTCTATCGCCCTCTACCTCGCCCGCCAGGCACGTACCGTATAAACGGTAAGGAACGGGCACCGACCGTTTCCTTTTTTTCTATGTACGGAACGGACACCGGCCGTTCCCTTTTTTACTATGTATGGAATGGACATCGATTGTTCCTGGCTTTGATGGGAGAAATTAAAATGGAACTCTTTGCTAATCTGGATTGCCCTTTTCTATGAAATTATTAAAATTATCTCACCATGCACAACCTGAAACTTCCTAGACTTCAAAACTTTGACTATTCATCGGCAAGAATCTACTTTGTCACAATTAATTGTCATGATAATTTGCATCTTTTAGGGGAAATCGAACAAGAAGGAGAAGACAACATATTCAAACCCTCAAACATCGGGGTTACAGCCGCAACGAGTATCGATGAAATCCCAAATTACTATCCCGGGGTTGAGGTATTGGATTATGCAGTCATGCCTAACCATGTTCATATCCTCATCTCCCTTCTGGAATCAGAGGACAATATCAATCTTTCAAAAATTATTGGGGCACTCAAGTCAATTGTCACCAGAAAAGCACAATTGAATTATCCTGAAATCAAACTTTGGGAGAAATCCTTCAATGACCACATAATTCGTAACGAAAGTGATTACCTTACTCATGGTGAGTACATTCAAGCTAACGTGCAAAGATGGAGAAAGGATGAATATTTCTAAGCTTTTTTCTAATGGGGGAAATGCTGGGAACAGCCGGTGTCCGTTCCTTACAGAGGTTTTTTATTAGGCAAGTTTTGAAACTCCCAGTGAACGTCTGCCCTGGTAGCAAAGCGCATAGGGTTCTCTACGTGCAGATCTATAACACCACAACCATAAACACCCACAAACCGATCATAACGATGCACAAGAAAAAACGCACTATCGCAGCACTGCCGTAACCAAATGCCAAAGCCTTGGTGTTTTCCCAGGCATTTTTCGTATCTTTCTCAAGGCGGAAATATTCGACCAAATAAAGCGTCCCGAGGGACAGCGCCAACCCTCCCAAGGGAGTCAGGAGAAGTCCTCCAACCACCATAACCGCCATCGTCGCAAAAATTTCCCACCAGGGAACCCCTTTTTTGCGCGTTCCTGATGCTCCCAGGATATTATCCAGGAGAGAGCCGACGATCATGATCAGTGTGTTGAAAACAAAAATCGCAATCGTCCACCCAAATTGCCAGCCTTCGTGACTTTTATTAAAGCCAACAAAGATGACCCAGATCAGCTGCCCTATCCAGGTGACCGTCAGACCAGGAAAGAAAACCAGGAGCAGACCTACCAGTCCAACCAGGTTGAGAATCCCACTGATCGCCAGGACAAGGTAATGCAGCCAGACCGGGTCAATTGTCATTTGTGAATCACCTCAACCCCGCCCATGAGCGGTTTCAACACATCAGGCACCACGATGCTTCCATCAGCTTGCTGGTAGTTTTCCATAACAGCAATTAAGGTGCGCGGTAAGCCAAGCCCGGACCCGTTGAGAGTGTTGACCAACTGTAAAGCTGATCCATCAGTTGGGCGATACTTAATGTTCGCTCTGCGAGCCTGAAATTGACCAATGTTGGAAATCGAAGAGACCTCCAGCCATTCCTGGCAGCCAGGCGCCCAGACTTCGACATCGTAGGTCTTGTGCGAACCGAAGCTCAGGTCACCGGTGGACTGCAGCAGTACGCGGTAAGTCAGACCCAGCCCTTCACATGTGGCACAGGCATCCGCCACCATGTTGTCCAATTCCTGCGCCGCATTCTCAGGAAGGCAGTATTTGTACATTTCGACCTTGTCAAATTGGTGCCCGCGTTTCATCCCGCGCACATCCCTACCAGCGCTCATTTTTTCCCGACGAAAACAGGCAGTATAGGCAGTCAGATTGAGAGGAAGCTCGGCTTCTTCCAAAACTTCACCCATCATGATACCGGTGAGAGGGACTTCTGCAGTCGGAACCATCCAGAAATCTTCTTCATGATCGTGATAGAGATTGTCCGCAAATTTTGGCAATTGTCCGGAAGCAAACATGACCTCTTCCCGAACCATCCAGGGCGGGTAGATCTCTTTGTAACCCTGTCGGATGTGTAGGTCCAGCATCCAGAAGATGAGTGCCCGCTGCAAACGCGCACCGGCACCTTTCAAAACATAAAAACGAGTGCCAGACAGCTTCACGCCAGCTTCAAAATCAATGATGTCTAGCTCTGGACCTAAATCCCAATGCGCTTTAGGTTCAAAATCGAACACTTTTTTGTTGCCCACAGTGCGAATGACCACGTTATCCTTGTCGTCAACGCCGATAGGTACGTCTGAATCGGGAATATTTGGGATCGTGGCTAACTGGTAGGTTAGAAGTGATTCAATACCTTTTAACTGTTCATCCAATGAATTGATATCATCGCCCAAAACGCGCATGGAGGCAATTTTCGCGTCGCGCCCCTCTTTATCTTTCATGCGACCGATCTCCTTGGAGACCGAATTGCGTTCCGCTTTCTTACTTTCTACGTCCAAAATCAGTGCCCGTCGTTTTTCGTCGAGCGCAACGATCTCATCAATGACGTCTGATTCCATGTGTCTTTTTCGTAAGGACTCTTTGACCATTTCGGTCTGTTCGCGAATCAATTTGATATCTAACATGCTAACCTCTGAAGAACCAGTTTATTTTCTTAATTGTACCCTCAAGGAAAATGATTGAACGCAATTGAATGGAAAGTTCGCCGTCCTGGAAACACAACAGGCAGGATGTGACATTCTGGTGAGTTGCAATTAGCTACACAAACAGTGCTCGTTAAGCAATTACGCCCGCACGATGTTGGCTTACCTGCTGATAGAAAGATCCTTCGCTTTGCTCAGGACAACATGCAAGAACTTAAGATGACAGAGACGAACTTAGGTTGACAAAAAAACATAGAAGTGAAGGTTAAAAAGCCTCCACTTCTATTCTTTTATCTTATTTACTATCAACCATTTTGTTCTTAATCTCAACCAGGTTCTGGTGGATCTCGAAGACAACGATCAGCAGTTCAGAGTAGACCCTTGCCATGAGGATGCCTAATACGGCCACCAATGGACCGCCGAGGAGACCACCAATAGCTGGACCGACGCTGTTCTGCTGGAATGCAGATACTATGCCGCCAAAGAGTATCACGATACCGCCAATGACAGCAAGTGCGATGCCAATATAAAACAGAATTTTGATGATTACAGGGGTGATCATCTTGTCAAAATTAAGTAGGGAACGGAAATTCATACTAACCTCCTGGAATAGTTATGATTCCACAGTTATACTATAGAGTAAGTCGGAGTTACGTGACTGTACTAAACTGGATCAATTGCTGATATCAATTTTTTGGGAACAAACCAGGGAAAAAACGTAATCTAAAGAACAGATCGATCAAGCTGTCATGATAAGGTAAAAACTCACCCTTTTCAATCATAGCTTGAATCGTCTTCTGATCTGACCATCTTACTTCCGTAACCTCGTCCATCTGCAAACGCAATTGGTCGATTTCAGGGTCAAGACGGATCAGGTAAACATCATCAAAACCGGTCTCGAAATTTACGGTTATTGCGGGCCGCACTTCACTGAAATCGAAATCGATACCCAATTCTTCCGCAAGTTCGCGTTGGGCTGCCTGCCAGCTGGAATCACCTTTTTGTGCCGCCCCACCGACACTGACATCCCACAGTCCTGCCCAGAAACCCTTTTCTGTACTGCGTTTTTGGATCAACATCTGACCCTTCTGGTCAAAGATGCAGATATGCACAACCAGGAAGTAACGCCCCTCAGGTGGTCTTTGCCCGCGTATCATTGTTTCTCCGGTTAGCTTACGGTCGCGATCGTACAGATCGAATATTTCCATTTTTCCTCGTTACTTGATGATGAGTTGCTCCCATTCTATCACCCACCGCATCACTATTGTTGACGGCTTTCCTGCCATCTTTTGAGTTTTGAAGATATCAATTTTCGTCCTTACTAGCTCCCGATGCCAACTCAACGGATCTACCTGCTCACAAAAAGGGAGGGCGGTAATCTGCCTTTACAAAAAAATTCGCCTCAATACTGTTTTCTTTTCGTAGAGGATGGCTTCCACGCCATTCAATGGGAGACTATCCAATAAGCCGGACTGAACCACGCAATCCAGCCCACAAAAGATATCGTTGGGCAGGATTTTTACTCTTACAGGGCACCCCTGCAGAAAATTCATCCCGCCAATAGCCATCTGATATAATCGCGGACATGTCCAGCAACCAAAAAATCGTCATTCTTGCTGATACACACGTCGGTGACCGCACCAAGATGCTTGAACCCTCCCTTTTCAGCGCGATCCAAAACGAGCAGCCTGACCAAATTTTTCACGCAGGCGATGTCTGCATCCCCGAAGTGATCGATCAGCTTGAAACCATTGCGCCCACTCTGGCGGTTCAGGGTAATCGTGATTGGTTTCTCGGTTACAAACTACCTAAAGAATTCCAACTTGAAGTGGATGGGCTGAAAATTATTCTTACACACGGGCATTTCAGCATCTGGCATTGGTTTTGGAATTACGTCCGTCTTTTTTTGACCAAAGAGCCGCTCAACAACCGCTTCTTTCAACGAAAATTAACCCAACAGTATCCAAATGCTGACATTATTGTATATGGTCATTTGCATTATTCTTCCAACGAGGAAATGGATGGCAAGCGGTTTCTCAACCCAGGCGTCGGCTACCCGGAATGGCGCAACCATTTCCGCCCGGGCTATATCGTTCTGAACATTGATTCGGATGGTTCTTACACAACGACATTGAAATTCACCAATCCGCAAACTGAGACAACTGTATAATCGGGGTATGATCATTTCACCACCCATTCAGTCTTCTCAGAACCCCAAGGTGCAGCTGGTCCGTGCCTTGATGAACCAGGGTAAGGCACGCCTGAAACACCAGGCATTTGTGGCGGAAGGAGTTCGTCTTGTGGAAGACGGGCTGCACTCAAAACTCCCGCTTAAATTCGTGCTTCACAGGCAAACTTCCTCTACGCGTTCTATGAGCCTACTCGAGGAGTTGTCAGAAACCGGGGTGGAGCTGAACATGCTTGAAGACCAGTTGTTTGATTCTCTGAGCGGGACAGAGCATTCACAGGGCGTGTTAGGTGTGTTCGAAATAAGAGCGTTTGCTCTGCCAGATCACGCCGATTTCCTGATCGTGCCCGATCAATTACGCGATCCTGGCAATCTGGGCACGATCCTGCGCTCAGCTGAAGCCTCCGGCGCCCAGGCTGTCCTGCTCCCACCCGGGAATACAGATGCCTTCGCACCGAAAGTAGTCCGTTCTGGCATGGGGGCACATTTTCGTCTGCCCATCCAGCACCTTCCCTGGGAGGTTGTTGAAAACCTCGTCGAAGGACTGGCGGTTTTTCATGCTGACATGCAGGGCGAACAAATCTGCTGGCAAACTGATTTTAAACAGCCGCTGGCGCTGCTTATCGGGGGCGAAGCCGAAGGAATTAGCCCAGAAGGCGCTAAACTGGCTACATCCAGTGTGCGCATACCCATGGCTGGAGAGACCGAATCACTGAACGCTGCCGTGAGCGCCAGCCTGCTGATGTTCGAGGTCGCTCGTCAGCGAGCGTCGAGGTAGGTATGAAAATCCGTTCCATAACCATCTTTTGCCAACCTGGTTTCCCGGTCAACCGACTGCTGCTCCAGCAAGTCGGAATTTTTGCTAACCATGCCCGCAAGTTATACCAGGACAGTGACTTTGAAGTCCAATCCCTGAGGCTTGCTACACCACCCTTTGAACACTTTATCGCCCCGGTCGATTTGCCCTTGGCTGCTCAAAGTTATGCCATCGAAGCGCACGCCGATGGCTTCGAATATGTCTCGCTTGGTCCAATCTCAACCAACTCGAACGTCTGGCAGGCAATCCCGCAAGCTCTCTCAAAGAGTGTCCGCATCTTTCTGAGTGGGAACCTCACCACCTCTGAGGGTGCCGTCAGCCTGCAGGCTGCCAGAGCTTGTGCGGAAACGATCGTGCGGCTCTCCAGGCTTGAAAAGAACGGTTTTGCGAATCTGCGCTTTTGTGCCCTGGCGAACGTGCCGGCAAATACACCCTTCTTCCCCGCTGCCTATGCGCAACCAGGGCGCCCTTCTTTTGCCCTGGCATTGGAAGCTGCCGACCTGGCACTGCAGGCTTTCAGCCAGGCTGCAACATTGGAGGAGGCTTCTGCAATGTTGATTGCTGCCATCGAACAACACGCCGAACAGCTCGAAGAGATTGGCTATCACCTCAGCGAGATGTATGGTTACGAATTCAAAGGGCTCGATTTCACCCTGGCACCCTTTCCGTCTGATGCAGTCTCAATTGGTCGGGCTTTGGAGGGTTTAGGGTTGGATAGCTTTGGCAAACCAGGCAGCTTGTTCGCTTCTGCTTTTCTGACCAGCACGCTGGACCGGGCTCGGTTCAAACGCACCGGCTTCAACGGCTTGATGCTTCCCGTCCTGGAAGACAGCGGCCTGGCTCAGAGCGCATCGAATGGGAACCTGAGCTTGAGAGACCTGCTCTTGTTCTCTTCTGTCTGCGGCGCTGGATTAGACGTCATCCCTCTTCCGGGGGATACTACTGCCGAAGAGCTTACCCCGATCCTGTTGGATCTTGCCGCCCTGTCTTTACGCCTTAATAAAGCTCTCACCGCCCGTTTGATGCCGATCCCAGGCAAAAAAGCCGGCGAATTAACCAACTTCGACTTTGCTTTCTTCGCCAACAGCCGTATTCTGCCGGTAAATTCGGCTCCATTGCACGGCAAATTGACCGGGGATGAAGATGTCAAGATTTCACCAAGAAATCTTTGAATATTCCCAGTAATTACATACGCACAGGCTTCCACTACAGCCACTTCAATCAGTTACCGCGAGATCCTTTGCTATTAAGCAGCGGAGTTGTCTTGTGAATTGGTTTGCAAAGGATCGTGGCAGACTGCCTTTTATCCTTGAGTAAAAACATGAGTTATGAATCGAATTGTGTTTATATTATGTCCTCTATTAACGATAAAGTGCTCTTTGTTGGAGTGACAATTGATTTATTGCGCAGAGTCTGTGAACAAAGACAAGGTTCAGGTGGCAGTTTTACCAGTAGATAGAAAGTCTACAAATTGGTCTACTTAGAGTGC
>WOZC01000097.1 GCA_011620465.1 Anaerolineaceae bacterium
CGAAGTAAATATCTTCTTGATTCTCCAGGGCTTGGGCAGCCAAGACATTCAGCGCCGCATAATCCTGTCGGATCTTTTCCAATTCAGGTAAACCCGGTTCATCTCCCAATAATGGCTCACTGGTTCGCTCAAAACGTTTGTACACCTGGAATCCCTCCGGCTCGGCTCCGTCCATCTCTACAACAAGGTTTTTCATCCCTTCAACCATATGCCCCAATACCCAAAGCATGCAATTTCCACCAGGCTGAGGTTGAAGCAGCAAATCCTCCCGACTCAACCCTGCCGTCTGTATATTAACGATCCACTGCCAGGTTTCAAACAAAACCTTAAAATCTTCCTTGGTGATCATAGCTCTCCTTCTTATGTCGAATCTTTAGAGCATAAATAATTGTAATTCAACCCTTTTCTATGGTAAGATTAGTTATTCAAATTCACGGGGAGCCTGACGGCTGAGAGGGACCAATTGGTCCGACCCGCAACACCTGATCCGGATCATACCGGCGGAGGGATGCAGATAGACCATTTCAGCAACCCTCCCCGTGGAGGGTTTTTTGATGAAAAATTACAAACGCGCAGTTCTGTTCGCCAACGGAGATTTTCCTGAAAACGATTCGCTCATTTTCGAAGATGATGATTTTTTGGTGGCTGTTGACGGTGGTTTGCGCCATCTCTTGCAACTGGGTCTGACCCCCCAACTGATCGTGGGCGACCTCGATTCTGTAAACCCGGGAGATCTGGATCTTTGTATGCAATGGGGTGTCGAGATCCTGCGCTTTCCATCCGAAAAAGACGCAACCGACCTTGAATTGGCGTTGCTTGACGCTCTTCAACGAGGATTTAACGAGATCGTAATCACCTGTGCTTTTGGTGATCGGCTTGATCACACCCTCGGAAACCTTGCTCTCCTGGCTATGCCCGAGTTGGAAGGCAAGCGCGTCCTGATCTCGCAAGGAACCACTACCATCTACTTCGTAAACGATCACATTGATCTGCAGACCTTTCCAGGCGCTCTGATTTCTCTTTTGCCCTGGGGCGGAACAGCTCAGGGCGTAACTACCATGGGTCTACAATATGCGCTCACAGATGCCACGCTTTACCCCTGGAAATCACGTGGTATAAGCAACGTCGCGACCAGCAGCCAAGTCTCTGTCTCCGTGAAAACTGGTCAGTTATTTCTTTTCCACGTCCTCGAACAAACACCATATAAAGGAAAGGACACAAATGTTTAAGAATTACCTACCCCTCCTTTTGATTCTCATCCTGTCTCTGGCAGCCTGTCAGCCCACACCAGGCACGCAGCCCCAAACCCTGACGGTCATGACCCATGATAGCTTTTCAGTCAGCGAAGCGCTGGTGAAAAAGTTTGAAGCGGATAATAATGCCACCTTGGTTTTTATTCAAGGCGGCGACACAGGCGCTGCCCTGAACCGCCTGATTCTCACCTCGGTTGGTAGTCCCACACCGGAAGCGGATGTCTTTTATGGATTGGACAACACTTTCCTCTCTCGCGCCCTCGACCAGGATCTCTTTGAAACCTATCAACCTGCCGTGCTGAATACCATACCGGATGAGTTCAAACTCGATCCTGCTCTGAAAGTTATACCCATCGACTATGGCGATGTCTGCATCAATTACGACAAATCCTGGTTTGCTGAGAACGATCTTGCACTGCCAGCATCCCTGCAAGATTTGATCAAACCGGAATACAACGGATTGTTGGTGGTTGAAAACCCGGCAACCAGTTCACCTGGATTGGCCTTCATGATGGCGTCCATCGCGGAATTTGGCGAGAGCGGTTGGCTGGATTGGTGGCAATCGATGAAAGACAACAACGTCGTCATCGTCTCGGATTGGGAAACAGCCTATTACAGCAACTTCTCCGGCTCTTCCGGCAAAGGTCCACAGCCCATGGTGGTTTCTTATGCCTCCAGCCCGGCTGCGGAGCTGATTTACGCTGAAACCGAGCTTACCGAATCGCCAACAGCATCCCTGGTGAGCCCCGGTATGTGCTGGCGCCAGGTGGAATTTGCCGGCATTCTTAAAAACACCTCCAACCGCGCCCTGGCTGAAAAGTTCATCGACTTTCTGCTCAGCCGGGAGTTCCAGGAAGATGTCCCTATGCAGATGTTCGTCTTCCCGGTTTTGCCTGAAGCCGCCTTGCCAGAGGGTTTTTTACTTGCCAGCCAAATCCCTGAGACCGTTGCGTCGCTCGATCCCGACCTGATTGCAGTCAAGCGCGATGCCTGGGTCAATGATTGGACGAATTTGATGGTGAAGTAGAGTGAGATGAAGCGCTCCAAGTCGCTAACCTGGCTGTTGTGGTTGATACCACTGGTCTTCCTGCTGTTCTTTTTTTACCAGCCTCTGCTGGCAATTTTCAGGCAGGTGTTCTCTGAGCGCTTTAACCAGGGCTGGCAATTCTTTAGCTGGGATCAAATCAGCCGACCACTGATCTTCACGCTCTGGCAGGCTTTTCTCTCGACGCTCCTGACTCTTCTGATCGGTCTGCCCGCAGCTTACCTTTTCGCCAGGTTCGAGTTCAAAGGGCGCAAGGCACTGCACACGCTCAGCCTGCTGCCCTTCATCCTGCCGACCGTCGTCGTGGCGACTGCCTTCAATACACTGATCGGTCCAAGGGGTTGGTTGAACCTGATTCTTATGTACCTGTTCAACCTTTCCAACCCACCCCTGAATTTGCTAAACAGTCTGCCGGCGATTTTGCTCGCACATGTTTTTTACAACACCTCGATTGTCATCCGCATGGTTGGTAACAGCCTTACGCGCCTCAACCCACACTACGATGAAGCCGCCCGTGTGCTTAACGCCAAACCGTGGCAAGCCTTTCGCGAAGTTTCCCTGCCATTGCTCATGCCAACGATCCTGGGAGCGAGCTTGTTGGTTTTCCTATTCGATTTCACCAGTTTTGGCGTGGTGCTAATGCTGGGCGGACCGCAATACGCCACCCTTGAAGTAGAAATTTACACGCAAGCCATGAGCCGCTTCAATTTGCCCATGGCGGGCTTGCTTTCAGTAATCCAACTAATGGTCACCCTGCTCATCACCCTGGCTCAAAATCGGGTGAAAAAACCCCGTTTCGGTAAAGCCGCGTTGAGCAGCGAACAAAAAACCCGCCAGCGCGCGCTAAATGCAAGGCAAAAAACCTTTGTCATCCTGATGTGCCTGCTGCTGGTAGTTTTGTTTATTTCGCCAATTTTGAGCCTGGTTTCCCGCTCGTTGGTCACATTTGAGGCTGCCCGTGGGCAGCGTGGTGAGTTCGAAACTGGTTTTACGACTCGCTATTACAGCGAACTCTTTTCAAATCGCAGTGGTTCAATTTTTTATGCCAACCCGCTGGCTGCCATCCGCAATTCCCTGGTTTATTCGGTCATGACCATGTTGATCGCGACCTCCCTGGGCTTTCTCACAGCCTACGCTCTCTCCAAGTCAAGCAGATTGACTCGTTGGCTGGAACCACTCTTTATGCTGCCTTTGGGTGCCAGTGCGGTCATTCTCGGGTTAGGTTTTCTGTTAACATTCAATCAGCCGCCCTGGACTTCCGGACCCTTCCCTATCTTGATCCCAATCGCCCATTCGCTGATCGCACTGCCCTTTGTGGTGCGTACTAACTTGCCGGCAATTCAAGGCATCCCCAACTCGCTGCGGGAAGCCGCAAGGGTGATGGGTGCCAAACCCTGGAAAGTGATTCGTGAAATCGACCTGCCCATCCTGCTGCGGGCTGTGATCGTCAGCCTGACGTTTTCCTTTACGATTTCATTGGGTGAATTTGGTGCCTCCAGTTTTCTGGCTAACGCGCGTACCCCCACCATCCCGGTCACCATCTTTCGCTATATTTCCCAGCCTGGTGCGTTGAATTACGGGCAAGCCCTGGCAATGTCTACCCTGTTGCTGCTTACCAGTGCCGCCGGCAGCTTGTTGATTGAAAAAATCCGTCTTCCCGGTGAGGAGTTATTCTAATGTTACGTGTTGAAGACATTTACAAAGATTACGACGGCAAACCCCTGCTCAAAGGGATCACTTTCGAGGTTCGGGAAGGCGAATTGGTTTGCCTGCTCGGTTCATCGGGCAGTGGTAAAAGTACCATGCTGCGTATCATTGCCGGACTGGAAGAGCCAAAATCTGGAAGGGTTTTCTGGAATGGCGAGGATTACACTCATAAGCCAACACACGAACGCGGATTTGGCCTCATGTTCCAGGATTATGCCCTATTTCCCCATCGCAGCGTGGCAGAAAACATCGCCTTCGGGCTGCGAATGGCAGGGCGTTCCAAGCTTGAAATCAACTCTCTTGTTGAAAATGCGCTTGTGAGCATTCGCATGCAGGATTTTCCCAAACGACCAGTCACGGAATTGTCCGGCGGCGAACAGCAGCGCGTAGCTCTTGCGCGAGCGCTTGCGCCTGACCCCCACCTGCTGATGCTGGACGAACCCCTTGGTGCCCTCGATCATAATCTGCGTACAGAACTGCTCAAGGAACTGCGCAAACGCCTGCACGACAGCCAGAAGCCTGTGATTTACGTTACGCACGACCAGGAAGAAGCCTTTTCGCTTGCGGACCGCCTGCTCTTACTTCACGCGGGACTTCTGGTCCAGGAAGGCGCGCCTGAAGCCGTGTTTAACCAGCCAACCAATGCCTGGGTCGCCTCTTTTTTGGGGCTTGGGAACCTGGTTCCAGCAAAATTGGTCGCTATAAACCTTTTGCAAACTGACCTGGGTCAATTTAAATTAAGAGCGTCACCAGACCTTGAAATCGGTTCTGATTGCATGCTCCTTTTACGTCCGGAAGGCGCCCTTTTTGATGTTGGGGCAATTAGCTCATCCGATTATCTACACGCAGTTGTTCGCGACAGTGTTTTCATGGGTGATTACTTCCGCCTGGATGTCCTGGTCGGAAAAACCCTCCTGCATGTCCATACACCACAATCTTTTACGATCGGCAAAACGATCCCACTTGCCTGGTCTGAATCAAACCTGCAGTGCCTTCCGCTTTGACCTCTGAATCTGCTGCTGAAGCCGACTTTTCACCGCAATGTTGAATGGAACAAGCTTTAATATATCAAACGGGCTGGTGAAAACACCAACCCGTTGCAGATAACTATCAGGATTCAGACGTTGATTACAACAACCTCAAGGCAGAATTGATCAGATAAGACCATTCAATCTTGTATTGACCGCTGCCTACCAGGAAAACAACCACGGCGATCGCCAGGATCAGACAAACACACAAAACCAGTAGCACGATTAGTGCGATCACCCAACCATTGGTCTTCTTTTTTTCAACAGGTGGCTGAGTGTAAGAAGTGTCGTTCGTCACCGGTGGAGCAGACTCGAAACCGTCATTTTTTGGGGTCACATCAACGTACGGTTCGTGTTCATCACGCACCGGATCATAGATCACCGGTTCGGGCTGCGCTGGGATGGGTTCAGTTGTAAAAACTGTTTCAGGAGTTGGTTCGGTCACAAACGGTGGTTCGGGCGGAACAGGTGCAGTTGGTGGCTCTGGGATAATAGGTGGAACGGGTGGTTCAGGCTGATCAGGAACCGGTTTTGGCGCATCGTTCCAGCGGTTTGAGTCAGGGATATCGATAAAATCTTGGTTGCTCATGAGATTAATTCCTTTCAATTCCAAGGGATTTGGTGGATCATATCGCTAAAAGGACCACATAACGCAATACTACCACCGATCACACCTACTGCAATGAGAATGGTGAGACAAAAGGTCAAAACAGACAATCCGATCCCGACCCATCCCAGGATCAACCCGGCTTTTGCCAAACCCAATCCACCAACTCTGCCATTGCTTTTTTCAATTTCATTTTTTGCGACATAACCGGTAATAATGGCAACAATTGCACCAATAAACCATAAACCCACATAGTTGGCGATACCACTAATAAGGCTCAAAATTGCCCAAATCGATGTGGTCTCTTCAATATTTTCATACTTCACTTGATCTTCAGACATTTTTACTCCTTAACTTTCACCTTCAAAGATCTTCTCACGCGACTTTCTGCGTCGTTGTAAGAACCAGGATACGCACCAGATGAGCAGGAAAACCAAAATTACCATCAGGATCGGCAGCGCAACGGATAAAACTGAGACGATCGCCGCAAGCACATCCTCGAGTGTGCTTACCAGCGGCACACCAACACCAGCCGTACTGGCTTCGATCACCGGTCGAGCTACCAGCGATTTCGCGGTATGCACAGATCCTGCTACCAGCAAGCCACAGATCATCGAGAGCACCGGGCTGACGTCGGTAATTGTTTTGGCACTGGCCGCAAAAAGAATGGCTCCTGCTACCGGTCGGATAAAGGTCTGAATAGCATCATTGACATCATTAACTACGGGCACCTTGTCTGCCACCATCTCTACGGTACCCAAGACAGCCAGGATGCCAATCACCCACCAATTCTCCAGCGCGCTCCATGGTTCTGCCAGTTCAATCAAACTGGTGAATTTTGCCAGGAGCGATACCACTAACAGCGGGATGTAAGCGTTCAGACCAGCGGACGCTGAGAGACCAAACGCGCCTAATACACCACCAACAATCTCTGTCATGTTTACTCCTCCTGCCGGGTGAGAATGTTCCCGACAGTAATAATTATAGCCGGGTTGCTATTAGGTTACCGTAGAAAATCATAGGTCCAAAGGAGCCCAGGTACCGGTTAATAAGTACCTCAACGTGCTCGTTAACAAGATCTGAATAAAACAGATATTCAAACCGATCAGCAGGGGCAGCCGCATTTGACTCCAGGTCAGCTGGCGATTGCTGCGCCTGGTAAGCATCAATGCGATCATGGTGTAAATCGAGCCGAGTAAAATAACCACGCTTAAACCAGAGAGGAGCATCGCTGGCAAGAGGATGACCGGCTGCTGGCTGTAAACTCCCACCACCATGACGCCTGCCAAAACCAATAGAAGCGGGAAGCTATACCATTTTTCAAAAAAACTTCGGTTGACCCAATCTGCCCAGGCAGTCTGGTTAAACAGCGGGCTGAGGATCGCTCCGATCCCCAAGCCAACCCCGGTTCCGGTGATCAGCCGAAAAAGATTGGAGGGTTGGTAGCCCAGCTCCAAGCCAGGGAAGAAGTGCAGGAAGGAATTTGTGCCATCTACACCAAACCAGATGAAGAGTATGCCCAAAATCACAGAAACCCAAACGGGCGGGAAGTGTCCTTTGCGTCCCTGGAAAGCCTGGTAGACAAGTGTCAGCAGCCCTCCCAGGTACATACCGGTGCAGCGAGCGCATAACGGCGATTGCAGGTCGTGGTAGAAAAAACTGCGGGCTTCAATCTGATGGCAAACCGCGTAGCCTAACAAACGCACCTTCTCCCACCATCCTGCGGGTGTCACCCACAGCCAGGTCAACAGTAGGGCAGTCAGAAGGATCGCCAAGCCAATGATCCAGGGTCGGTCGCCTTTATCGACCCTCTCTTCACCGCCCTGGACCTGGTTTTCAGCAAGCATAGCAGGTTATCCTCCGCTCAGGTATACGTGGGCATCCTTGAGATAATTAATGATAGTCAGGTGCTGCGGGCAAAGACTTTCACATACTTCACATTCGATACAGACATCCGCTCGATTATTCTCAGCAATCTGGCTTTGGTAAGTATGCTGACCGCGATCCTGATGGTCATACATGACTGCATTATTATAGATTTCGAAGATCTGCGGGATCAATACCTCGTTAGGACATGGGAGGCAATATTCGCAATGGGTGCAGGCAACTGGTGCCAACCCTTGCCAGGCACTGCGCGCTTCTTCAATGACGGTGGCTTCATTTTCTGTAAGACTTCCGACGCCAGAACGGCTGGCGCTTGCCAGGTTTTGCTCCACCTGTTCAAAGGTCGACATGCCCGAAAGCACCAAGCCGACTTCAGGTTGATTCCAAAGCCACTGCAGCGCCCACTCGGCTGGTTTCCACGGTCTCTCTGTTTGGTCAAAAACAGCCTTTACAGGCGCTGGCGGGACCTCGATTGCCAGTTTTCCGCCTTTGAGCGGTTCCATGATCACCACCCCCAAGCCGCGCTCTGATGCCAGCTGCAACCCTCGCTGACCAGCCTGGTAATCCACATCCATGTAGTTGTATTGGATCTGGCAAAAATCCCAATGATCGTAACCGGTCAAAATTTTCTCAAAAACCGGGTATTCATCGTGAAAAGAGAAGCCGATATGCCGAATTTTGCCATCAGCTATTTGTTTCTCGACCCAATCAAACACATTAAGGTTGAGGTAGTTGTCCCAGTGTTTTTGATTCAGCGCGTGCAGCAAGTAAAAATCGATATGATCGGTTTGCAGGCGTTCCAGCTGCGTAGAGAAATATTGGTCGAAATCTTCCTGTTTTTCGATCAACCAGGAAGGCATTTTAGTTGCTAAAGCAACTTTTTCACGATAACCATCTTGAAGGGCTTTGCCAAGAAAAACTTCGCTTTGACCACCGTGATATGACCAGGCAGTATCGATGTAGTTTACGCCCTGGTCGATAGCATGCCGGACCATCCGGGCAGCCTCGGGCTCATCAATGCGGCTCTCTTCACCCGGTACTTGTGGTAATCGCATGCACCCAAACCCCAATGCGGAGGTCATAAAATCAGTTTTGCCAAAATTTCTGTATTCCATAGTCTTCCTGTAATTGTTTTGTCTATTTTACCCTGAGCATGGTCATATTGTCCCGAAGTGGACTTAATTATCAGTTCCTTTTAAAAAAATGGCTAACTTATTGGCACGCAACTGGCAAAAGATCTGCGCAGAAATCAGAATCGTTATAGTATCAATACAATAAGATTCTGTGATTCGCGAGGTTGTTTGAACCCTGTTTGTATGGTTAGACTGGGCGCTAAACTGTTCTCTACAGAAGATGAGCAAGGACCTCTTCCAAAGTAGTAGATTGACTGAGCACACTGCTGAAATCGGTTTTTGCGTCGATCGCCTTTTTTACCTTGGGATCCAGACCAGTCTCGCCTAACAGGTTAGCGCCAATCAAAACGCCATTTCTGAAGAGCAGACTGATGTAGTTATCACCCTGCATGGCTGCAATCAGCCGGTCGCCTTCCTCAACCGGGGCAAACTGACCGATGCTGAACAAGTCGATCCCCAACACCTTTAACTTGGCTGAGGGAGGATCTCCGGCAAAATCGGCAGGCTGACCTGCGGCGTGTCTTCCCGCCACTTCACCCTGCTTTTTGGCAGGCACCCATAACCCATAACTGATCCCATGATATTCGCTGACATCGCCAGCGGCATAGATATCAGGATTGGAGGTCTGCATATGTTCATTCACCAGCACGCCCCGGTTTACTTCTACCCCTGCCATCTTAGCCAAATCAAGGTTTGGACGCACGCCAGCGCTGATCAGAACCAGTTCTGCAGGGATGCAGACTGCAGGTTCGGCTTCGGATGTCAATCCAGCGATTTCAACCCCTTCAACCTTACCCTCACCAACCAGTGCGGAGGTCTGGGCAGGCACAATGACAGAAATCCCCATTGCCTCGATTTTCCGGCGCAGCAATTCGGCAGCTTCTTGACCCAACTGGCGGGGCAAAAGCCAGTCCAATGTTTCCAAAACGGTCACTTTCGAGCCGTGTTTGGCTATCGCGCCGGCTATTTCCAATCCCAGCAACCCGCCACCAATGCAAACCACGTTGGCAGGATGGTTACATATCTGGATGATGCGCTCGGCGTCTTCCAGCGAGCGCAGGGTCATCACACCTGGCAACTCCTTTCCGCGGATAGGTGGAACAAAGGGACTGGCTCCGTTAGCCAGGATGAGTTTTTCGTAACTGAATACGCGTCCATCATCAAGGGTGACACGCTTCAATTCCGAATCAATATTGTGTACCTGCGCACCTACAATAATGTTGATATGGTTTTCGAGGTACCAACCCTCTTTATGTAAATCGAGTTGATCCCGGTTGATTTCACCAGCCAGGTAGCGTGAGAGGTTCATTCGAAAATAGGGCAAACTGGGCTCACCTGAAATCAGGGTGATATCTGCGGACGGGTCGACCTTGTGGATCGCTTCGGCAGCGCTGACACCGGCTATACCACCACCGACGATAAGAAAACGAGTCTTATTCAAAGACATTGTCATAGTAATTTCTCCTTCAACAAATCAAACTACTGGGACCAAAGCGGTTAGAAGTTCTCCTTCAAGATGAAGTTGATATTGAACGTTGGCGGCACCTGCAATCGCCCAGGCAATCAGTCCACAAACAAGCAACAGTAGCAAAATGGTACTTATGATTAAGGTGCTGAAGCAGCCACATCCACAACCGAAACAACCATGTTTTTCCATAGTTTCACCTCCAGTATTGACCATATTTTACGCCGGTTTGTTATTTATAAACAATAAAAGTGGAAGGATTAGCCTATGCTATAATTTTTGTTTGCGGTTTGGTACTAATATAACCGTGACCAAAGGATGAAAAATATGTTTAAGAAATTTACCCAACTCCTAAAAGGGGATCCACATCGTAAAAAAATTGGAGAATTGGTTGTTAGTGTTGACAAAATTAATGCCCTGGAAGAGCAGTTTGAAAAGCTGACCGATGCGCAGCTGAAAGAAAAAACCAACGAGTACCGTCAGCGTTTGAAAAAAGGCGAAACGCTGGATGACTTGCTGCCCGAAACTTTCGCCACCGTTCGGGAGGCGAGTAAGCGCGTGCTGGGTCAGCGGCATTATGATGTCCAGTTGATCTGCGGCATTAATTTGCACCAAGGCGCCATTTCAGAACTGCGTACAGGTGAGGGCAAAACGCTCTCAGCCACGCTGCCTCTTTACCTTAATGCCCTTGAGGGAAAAGGCACGCATTTGATCACGGTCAATGATTATCTTGCCCGGCGTGACGGACGCTGGATGGGCGCGATCTACCACTTTTTGGGTCTGAGCGTTGGCATTTTGCAGTCAATCACTGCCGTAGAGGGCAGCCCACGGGCCTTTATCTATGACCCCAACGAGCGTTCACTCAATGAAGATCAGAACTTCTTGCGCCAGACTTCGCGTCAGCAAGCTTATCTGGCAGACATCACCTATGGAACCAACAGCGAGTTTGGCTTCGACTATCTGCGTGACAATATTGCTATGCAGTGGAACCAACGTGTCCAACGCGGTCACAACTACGCCATCATTGACGAGGTTGATAACATTCTCATCGACGAAGCCCGTACCCCCTTGATCATCTCAGGTCCGGCTCATGAAGATTCCGAAAATTACATTCGAATGGCGCAAATAGTCAAAGCCCTCAACCCCGAAGATTACGAAATCGGCGAAAAGGAGAAAATGATCTCTCTGACGGAAGTTGGGTTGGCGCATGTAGAAGACATGCTTGGCATGGAGCTTTCAGATCCGGAGAGACCGGAAGATGTTACCCCCGAGCAGGCACGTTTGTTGGGCTTTTTGGAGCAGGCATTGCGTGCTGAATATCTTTTCCATCGTAATAAGGAATACATTGTGCAGGGCGGCGACGTCATCATCGTGGACGAATTTACCGGTCGTATGATGCCCGGCAGAAGATGGTCAGACGGTCTGCACCAGGCTATTGAAGCAAAAGAGGGCGTCAAGGTCCAGGCTGAAAACATTACCCACGCTACCATCACTATCCAAAATTACTTCCGTATGTACGACAAGTTGGCTGGTATGACCGGTACTGCCCTGACTGAAAAAGAAGAGTTTTACAGGATTTACGGACTGGAGGTTTTGGCGATCCCCTCGAACCTTGAATATAAAGCCGAACGAGGCGATGCTGGCTTGAAAGCTGAAGAGACCAAAGACAAAGATGGGTACAATTTCACCTACTACTACGAGGAAGACGACCCTTCGCAGACAGCTCTTTTTTATAAACGAAAAGACTATCCGGATGTGATCTATCGCACCACTGAAGGGAAAGTCCGCGCAATGGTCTTGGAAATCATTCGTTTCCACGTGATTGGCAGACCTCAGTTGGTGGGCACAACCTCAGTAGAAAGCTCAGAACGGCTTTCAGAAAGACTGGCTCCCGAACAAGTAAGGCGCCTGCTGCAGGTCAGTCTGATCAAAAACGCCTGGCTCAAGGCCAAAGGCGCCAAAGTGGAAGATTACCTGGATGCGCCGGAACTGGCTGCCCTGAATGAACCGCTGGACCAATTGCGTATGGCGGAATTGCGCCGATTGGGACGGGATTATGGCTTGACCAGTTTGGATCTCACTGATGAGAGCAACCGGGAGGCGTTGCTTGATGCCCTCTTTCTCGAAGAAAAGGATTGGGCAAGATTGCAGCCGCTTTTTGACGGCGGCGTGCCTCACCAGGTTTTGAATGCTCGCAAGCATACGGAAGAATCCCTGATCATCGCTGGCGCAGGTGCTTTTGGTGCGGTGACCATCGCGACCAACATGGCTGGTCGTGGTGTCGATATCAAGCTGGGCGGAGAGTTGAATGAAGCGCTCCTCTCAAAGGTCAACCAGGTTCTGGCAAAGTACAGCCAGGAAGATCCTTACGACATGACTATGATTGAACGGCTTGAGGCAGTGAAAAACTTGCAGGTCGCTCTGGAGGACGAAGAAGAACAGGTTGCCCTTGATACCTTTATCAGGTACATGGAAGATATGGCTAAAGTGCGGGCATTAGGCGGCTTGCATGTGGTCGGTTCAGAACGGCATGAAGCCCGCCGGATCGATAACCAGTTGCGCGGTCGCGCCGGTCGCCAGGGAGACCCCGGCTCATCCCGTTTTTATCTCAGCCTGGAAGACGACCTGATGCGCATGTTTGGTGGTGAGCAGCTTGAGAATATGCTCTCCCGCTTCAAAATTGACGAGAACATGCCCATCGAAATGAACATGATCAACAAACTGGTTGAGCAGGCGCAAACCAGGGTAGAAGGGTCCAACTTTGATGTTCGCAAGCACCTGCTGGAATACGACGATGTGCTGAACACGCAGCGTAACCGTATTTACAAGGAGCGCGACAAAATCTTCACGAAAGAAGATTTGCATGAAGATGTTTCTGAGATGCTCCAGACGGAACTGCGCAGCCGGGTTGAATCCGGCTTGGCCGACCCGGAAGGCCCCTGGAAGCTGCTGGCGTATTTGGATGAGATCCAACCCAACATCACCACCAGTTTTGGCAATTACCCCTCCTTCACCTTCCAGGTGGTTATGGATAAACTGGCAGATGCAGACAATGTTGAATCGTTAAAAAACAGCATTCTCAAGTTGGCGAAAGGGGCAGTAGAAGTAGAAAACCAACACATCCAGTCCGGCGCTGAAGAGCTGTTTGACCACGCTGAGCAAAATCTGAAGACTCAAATGGCAGCGGCTGAAGACACGCTGGATGCCTACCTGGAAAGCCTTGACCCTGACGAGAAACACGATTATCAAAATGAACTGAGTGCCATCCTTGGCTCTTCGGTAAAACTTGGGACAAAAGAAATCCAGGCGTTGCAGGAAAATCCGCGCAGCCTGAAGAAACCGTTGACGGATGTATTACACTCCAGCCTTACTCTCAACCTCGCCCGTCGTTTGTTGATGACCCTGGAACGCCGCTTTGGCGAAAAATGGACGCTCAAGCCGGCTGATCTGGCAAACCTGCCCTTCAGCGAACTGAGAGCGCAGCTAAATGAACAAATTCAGTCCAGCCTGAACCGGCGCATCGAACGCCTTTTTGGCGAAAACCAGGAAGTAGCGCGGGATCTGGACAGCAATCAGGATCTTTTGGAAGAGGCACTTGAGGACGATGATGCCCTCTTGAAGGTGCTGCAGCTCACGACCCAGGGAAAACATATTGGTTTTGACGAACGCACGCACAAACGGGAGCTGCGCACCCACAGCCGTCTGAATTACATTTTCTCAATCGCAGATGAAATGGGTGGGCAGTCCAGCGAAGTACTCAACGCAAAGATTTTAGAGCATTTACACAATGCTGAAGAAAAATTAGCGGAGATTTTTGGCGCGCATGAGTGGAATCAGCTGCAATTAAACGAACTCAAACTGAATAGTTTGCCCGAGAAAACCCGCAAAGTGCTCAACGACGAGCTTGGTGACACTGTATGGCAGCAAATCGTCGACAAATCCATTCCTGAAATTGATGATGAGCTGGTAGAACGCGTCCAAAACGTGTTGGGCAGCCAAACCCAGAACCGTATTTACCGCGATTTGTTATTACGCACCATCACCGAATCGTGGGTTGAATACCTGACAAAAATGGAATCCCTGCGCGTCTCTATCAGCATGGAATCTTATGCCCAGCGTGACCCGCTGGTGCAATATAAACGACAGGCAAGCACCATGTTCAGCGATTTGTTCAGCGATGTTCGCCAGGGCGTCATCAGCTACATGTTCCGCTATCGACCAGTTAAACCTGCCGAAGCAGAGAGCGATAACAATAAAAGCAGGGCAAGTATTTCCGGATCAAAAAAGAAGAAGAGAAAACGGCATTAAGAGGTTGGCGTGATGATTACGATCCTGGTAACAAATGATGACGGCGTGTCTGCGCCTGGTTTGCTGGCGCTCGCTCAGGCTATTCGGAAGTTGGAGGGCGTGGAAGTCAGCGTCCTGGCACCCGATCACAACTGGTCAGCTTGCGGGCATGTGAAGACTATGAACCGACCAATGCGGATCCGGGCGACCAACCTTGCTGATGGCAGCCAAGCCTGGAGTTCGGATGGAGCCCCGTCGGATTGCGTCGCGCTGGCGATGATGGGTGCTTTGGAGCTTAAATTCGATGCCGTCGTTTCCGGGATCAACCCCAATGCCAATGTCGGTCTGGATGTGACTTATTC
>WOZC01000051.1 GCA_011620465.1 Anaerolineaceae bacterium
CGGACCCGGCACCGTTCAACCATCCAACCAAGATAAGCATCCTCAGAGTGCTTCGCAAGGACCAGCGGCATGCAAATTATTAAGTTTGGATAGTTATTTAACTTTCGACAAATTTTAAAACACACCTTTCCCAACTTGGAAGAATCAAAAACTGTCTCAGATGATGGAGGATACCAATCTAAAATGGTGAAAGTCAAAGTCACTTATGCAGTAGTACTCCAAAATCTCATCTACCTGCCGATGAGGCTCAAATAACCATATCTAAAGAAGTAGATGCAAAAACCCCTGGCTTGTTCACCAGGGGTTTTCAATTTAATGATCTTTTACAATTTCTGACAAACAGGACAAGTATATACACTCCCACCCAGGTAGGCTTCCTTGCAGATCTCAGAGCCACAGCGCGGACAGGGCTTGTCCTTTGTATCAGCACACATCCGCATCTGGTAGCTGCCAGGCTGTCCCAAAAGATCCTTCTCGATGCTTCTCCCACCCAGTTCAGTCATCTCTTTGCGTGTGTCCTTGATGCTTGAAAACAGCCGTCCGATCTCATCTTCCGCCAATGTGTTGAGCTTGCAGCGAGGATGCGGACCTGACACCCACAAAATGTCCTGCAAACATCCATTTCCCAAACCCGGTATGCGCTGCCTGGTTGCCAGTACAGCTTTGAGTGGCAACTTCTGTAAAGTTTCAGACGCAATCCATCTTTGAAAATAGGCTTCATCAAATGCGTCCGTACGTGGAGATGGCTTGCTCAAGGCAGTTTGGTAATAGTTGTTACCGCATGTGGCGGACTTTTCCCAACAAACCACGCCGCCATACATCGCCACGGAAGCGCTCAAGCTGGTGCCATCGCTGAAGTTGACCAGCAGCTGGTGCTTAGCCGAGATTGGACCCGAAGATGGATGAAAGCGAAGGTTGACTCCATCGCTGAAAAGCAGGAAGGAATCGGAGAGGATAATCTCAACGAACATGCCCACGCCTCGGGCGGAGCAGGCTGTTGCCTTCCAACAAAGCAGGGTAGTCAGCCGGTCTCCGTTGTACAGGTGAATTTATGCGGGTTTTCTGCCGCGATCGTGGAGCTGATGATCTTGCCGGTTAAGTAGTCGTCGATTTGTCCAGCCAGGGTGGTTGCTTCAGGGAGTTCGATCAAGTTTGCTTCTTTTCATTTTCTCAATCAGTTTGATATCTTCGGCTCACAAATTTGTGCTAAAGGGTCAGCCTTGAAATACAACACTGTCTCTTGTTGAGTAGTGATCAATCCGTCCACCGCAAATTGGTCAAACAGATCGCCCAGGTCAGCCAAAAATTCATCGAAATGCTTATCCGAATCTGTCAAAGAATAAGAAGAGGAAAGCGCGCGGCTGACGAAGCGGTCTCTGTCGTAGGTGATCGCGTTTGAGAAATGCATCTCACCCAATTGCCCGTCGAAAAAATCCTCCTTGATCCCTGGTTTGTCCTTATGACCGCCATAAAATCCATTAATTCGAGGAGAATACTTCTCAAAAATGGCTCTCCTGCCTTGTTGGATCTCATCAGGCATTTGTGACTCATTCCAGATCAGGAAAACTCTTCCACCTGGTTTCAGGATCCGCTGACATTCCGCTTTGAAAGCAAGCGGATCAAACCAGTGAAAAGCCGATGCGGCGAAAACGAAATCGATGCTGCCATCTGGCAAGTTGGTTTGCTCTGCAGTTGCATTGACCGACACAAAACCTTCAACCCCACCCAATTCCTGCTCCGCGACCCGGCGCATGTCAGCGTTTGGCTCCACCGCAAAAACCCTGGCTCCAATCTCGAGCAATTGGTGGGTCAGGATACCCGTTCCAGAGCCCACATCTGCTACCACGCTGCCCGGTCCGAGTCCAAAAACCTGCTGCAAACAGGCGAATAAGCCCGGAGCGTAGTTGGGACGGGCTTTTTGGTAAACCTCGGCTTTTCCGCTAAATTTTTGTGTATTATCCATCTTCAGACCTCCTTTGTTCAGGTGTAGAAACCTCCTCGCCTGCTCTTTACTTTCAAACAGCGCGAATCTTAACCGGGGGAGGTCACACACAATTTTCCCGCTTGCAGTTGCAATGGGCAAGACATCTTCTTTGTTAAAAATGGGGGTACCACTTTCCTGGCTTCGAGAAAAGGAGTCGGTTTTCTCCCATGCCAGTAAATACTTGGACCCTTCTGGTGTAGACACATTGCAGCCGCTCAATCCAGGCTCCAACCTCTGGCAATCAAGGGCTGTTACAGATAAACTATAACGGTTGATCAGTACGGACCAGGCATTCGCAGACACATCAGAGGAGTTTACCAACCCGGCTTTCTGGTAGATTTGCAGGATAAAATCGCTTTTCTCCTCGATATAGGCATCAATATCCTCAGAGAAACGCTCAGCTGCCTCGAGCTTCACCCTTGCGTACTCTGCCGCGTCTTCAGGGTTGGCTCGCAACCAGTCTCGAAAGCCCAGGTGTCGTTTCAGTTCTTCGGAATCTTGCACGAGTACGTACAAATGGTGGCACATCAAGTCAGGCTTATCAATATAACCAAAAGATTCCCGACCGCTGACTCCCAGGTCTCCGCGGTGGAAATAGCCCATCTCCGCCAGTTTTGCCTTGACTGTTTCAAAAACCTCGTTGTTGGGGATGACCACATCTACATCCAAAATCGGCTTGGCAGCCAGACCAGGCACCGAGGTACTCCCAACGTGTTCAATAGTGCAAACCAGCCCATCCAGTTGGGAATACAACGAGTCTCTCAACTGCTCAAAACGGGTTTGCCATGCCGACTGCCAGGCGGTGATGGTTACTTTTTTTGTTTTCATTTTTGAAGACCAGTTAAATCCAGATTCTGATTGAATCTGATTTCAGATGTCAAGTCGTGAAGTAATGATATCATTGAGAAGATGGCTGTGAGGAAAGAAGGCCAAAATCCATTCCAAAACAGGCTGGAAAAGGTTTGACATTTGAAAACTGTTATGCTAAAATCGCTTTCACGTCAGCACCAGAACACATGGCGTGTGACTTGCGGGTGTAGTTCAATTGGTAGAACGTCTCCTTGCCAAGGAGAAGGTCGTGAGT
>WOZC01000001.1:0-7700 GCA_011620465.1 Anaerolineaceae bacterium
CTAACCGAAACGACCGGTGATGTAGTCTTCTGTGCGTTTGTCGTGGGGATTTGTAAAGATGGTCTTTGTCTCGTCAAACTCAACCAAACGACCCGTGCGGGTATCATCCGTGTAAAAGAAAGCGGTATAGTCCGAAACCCGACCAGCTTGCTGCATATTGTGAGTGACAATGACGATTGTGTAGTTTTCTGACAAATCATGGATAAGTTCTTCAATTTTGAGGGTCGCGATAGGGTCAAGCGATGCCGCCGGCTCATCCATCAGGATTACACTGGGCTGCACAGCCAGTGCCCGGGCGATACAAAGGCGCTGCTGCTGCCCGCCAGACAATGCCAACCCGGATTTGCCCAAATCGTCTTTCACTTCATCCCATAAGGCGGCCGATCGTAAGCTGGTCTCAACGATTTCTTCCAACTTTTTATGATCGCGCAAGCCAGTGACACGGGGACCAAAAGCAATATTTTCGAAAATCGACTTAGGAAAGGGATTGGGTTTCTGAAAAACCATGCCTACATCCTGTCGCAAAGCTACTGGGTCAATCTTGAAAAGATCTATATCGTCAATAAAAACACCGCCAGTGGTCTTTACGCCCGAGATCAAGTCGTTCATGCGATTGAAGGTGCGTAGAAAAGTACTCTTACTACAGCCAGAAGGACCTATCAGCGCAGTTACTTTCTTTTCCGGGATCTGAATTGAGATGCTGCGCAGAGCTTGGAAATTTCCGTAAAAAAGATCGTAATCTTTAGTTTCGAGTTTTGTATTGTTCATTATCCTCCGCGAACTTTTGCGGTGAGTTTGCTTGAAATTATGTTAATAGTCAGGTTAATTAAAATGATAAGAATTACCAATACAGCGCCTGTACCCATTGCTTTATCAAAAGCATTGGTATCCATGGCGAGGTAGTACAGATGCAAAGCCAGTGTTCGACCGCCCTCCATTATAGAAGTGGGTAAACGGTGACTTCCACCGAGGGTCACAAAGAAAACAGCGGTTTCACTTATGATTCGTCCGACACTCAGGATGATGCCGGTAATGATGCCAGGCAGACCAGCAGGTAACACCACCTTGTAAAGCGTCTGCCATTTTGTTGCGCCAAGTGCAAGGCTCCCGCGGCGATAGTCATCAGGAACAGTCAACAGCGCTTCTTCAGTTGTTCGAATCACAGTCGGAAGTACCAGGCAAGCTCCAGCTAAAGAGGCAGACAGCAGTGACCAGCCAAAACGCAGCGTAGAGACAAATAAGGCGTAGCCAAACAAACCAAAAATGATAGAAGGAATACCAGCCAGGGTCTCAACTGCAAAGTTGGTAATCGAGATCAATACACGCATGATTGGAGAGGTCAGCCCTTGCTCACCTGCATATTCAATCAAGTAGATGGCTGCCCCAACACCCAAGGGTGTGGCTATTAAGAGTGTGATAATCACCAGGTAAACTGTCGTTCCGAGGGTTGTGGAGATACCTCCTTCACCAGACAGACCCCCACGTGGGGCTGTGGTGAGAAATTCCCAATTAACTGCCTTTCCTCCCTGGACGATGACATAGCCTAATACGAGCAACAACACTACCAGAGTGATCAGCCCAGCCAGCCACATGATCGAAAACCAAAAATTCTGAGAGGCGCTGCGCACTTTCAAATTGCTGCGGAGGGTGGCAGAATTATTGTGCAACATTGGTTCGAGATTTTCGTTGATCATCGTTATCCCTGCCTGGTTGTTGTAATAGCAGACTGCCGGTTAATCAACCATCTGGCGCTGACATTGACGATTATGATCAAAGCAAACAAGACCACACCTGTCGCAAAGAGGGCACTCTCATGCACACCGGTGGCATAGCTGATCTCGACAGCAATATTACCTGTCAGAGTCCTGGCTTGAGATAAGAATAAGGTCAGCGGGTTTGCCGTGAGCGGCTGCGGAAAAATGACCGAATTGCCGATAACCATGATCATTGCCATGGTTTCACCCAACGCACGACCTACCCCAAGAATGATCGCTGCGACGATGCCAGACTTTCCCGCCGGTATAACCACCTGTGTGATCGTTTGCCACCTGGTGGCACCCAATGCCAGTGAACCAGACCGATAACTATCAGGAACAGCCCGGATCGCGTCTTCGGCAACACTGGTGATCGTGGGGAGGATCATTACTGCCAGAACAATTGAAGCAGCAAGCAGCCCATAACCTGAATTTCCCGGGACGTTGATCCGTCGAAGTAACGGGACAAGGACGACCATACCAAAGAGCCCATAGACAACCGAGGGAATACCACCCAGCAGTTGTACTGCTGGTCGTAAAAGTGACTGAACACCTTTTGGCGCAATTTCTCCTAAAAAGATAGCTGATCCTATTGCCAGGGGGACACCTAAGACAATTGCACCAAATGTGACCGCGACTGAGCCAACGATCATCGCCAGGATACCGTATTGGTCCTGACCAGGACGCCATACGCTTTTAAAAACGATGTCACTAAAACCGATTTCAGTCCAAGCTTGGATGCTTTCCCTGAAAATAAAAAATGCGATTGCCAGAACGATGACAATCGAGAGAATAGCATTGACGAAAAGGACGTACTTGACGGTTTTATCCGCAATCATTCTTCCGCTCATCCCTTGCGTTTTGCCTCCAAACATTTTCATGGTTTTGGCATCGCTTCCTGTTGACGGAAGCGATGCCTGATAATTATATTCGTTAAATTCTTCTGCCACGTTTACTTGACAGCGAGGTAACCTTCAGCAACAACGATCGCCTGACCAGCTTCACTCAGCATGTAGTCAACGAACGCTTTGAGTTCACCGGTGGGTTCACCAAAAGTGATCAGGTTTAACGGACGAACGATGGGGTAGGTGCCATTGCTTGCATTGGCTTCAGTGGGGGCAACGCCTTCGACGCTGACGGGTTTGATGGAGTCATCCAAGTAGCCGAAAGAAAGGTATCCAATCGAATTCGGCGTGGTGGAAATTGTCGTGCGAATGGAGCCATTCGAAGGCTGAAGAATAGCAGTTTCAGTAATCAGAACTTCCTCGCCGAGAACCATTTCTTCGAAAGCGGCACGGGTGCCTGAACCTTCCTCACGGGAAACCACGATGATATTGGCATCTTCCCCACCGACTTCCTTCCAATTCGTAATGGTTCCGCCAAAAATACCCTTGATCTGTTCGATTGTCAGGTTATCAACACTTAAATTGGGATCTCCGATGATGGCAATACCATCACGGGCAACCGTGAATACGTTGATGCCAGGGAATTCCGTTAATTCGGATTCTTTGACTTCCCGGGAAGCCATACCAATGTTTGCGGTTTGTTCACCAGCGGCTTTGACACCAACACTGGAACCGCCGCCCTGTACATCGATACGCACATTGGTGTGGTCAGTCATATAGGCTTCAGCAAACTTTTCAGCCAGGGGCTGAATCGTGGTCGAACCAGCCATGGTAATCGTGGTGCTTTCAGCAGGAATTTCGCTAGTAGGAACTTCGTTAGTAGGAACTTCGTTAGTAGGCATTTCGCCAGCAGGAACTTCGCTAGTAGGAATTTCGCTAGTAGGATTTTCGCCAGCAGTTTGTGCACATGCAGCAACGACCACCAGGATCATGATTAATGTGAAACCGAACGTAAGTAACCTCTTGATTTTTTGCATTTTTCTCCTCAATTTTTTCTTTTTATTTTTAGTACTCGATAATGTTAACCAATGAAGGTTAAGGACTCTTTAAAGCATAATTAAGGGTGATTTAGAGGTTTGCTATTAATTGGCATTCTGATGGATTTTTGATGCAAATCGTTATTGAAGTCACGTACCATCATTATTTTGCGGTGTTATTCTAACAACCCGAAAAAATTGGCGACCATGATTAATAAAACCATTTATGTGAGCCGTGGACTGACAGCTGGTCGCGCCATGATAAAATCATCCTGATGGGAAAAAACAGACAAAAGTCTTTACGAAATTGGTTGTTTCTCGTGGGGCTGGTTCTTGGTGGGGTAATCCTTTTTTTGGCATTTTCCCGCCCGCAAAGTAACCCTCCTATGATAACGCCAGTGCTGACCATGGAAAAGAGTCCGGCTGCCCTTTCGCCTGAAACTGAATTGACTCAAATCGCTATCCATGCCACGCCAACGCCGGTTCCTTCGCCAACAGCCTGGGCAGTTGCAACGCCGACCATAGAGCTCGACGTAACACCCAGGATCATATATTCCACCAATCCATTCACTGGTTTGCGCATCAGCGACTCCGACCTTCTGGAACGAAAACCGATGTTGGTAAAGCTGCTCAACTGGCCTCGCAATGTACGTTCTCTTTCGCAAATCAACTTGGCAGACATCGTTTTTGAATACTATACCGGTGCGCAGACCAACCAACTTCTGGCACTTTTTTACAGCAACCAACCGAATTCCGTTGGACCTCTTGGACCGGGGCGCTTGGTGGATGCCCGTCTTACCCAGCATTACCAGGCGGACCTGGTGGTTTCAACAGTGGACACGATGGTCAGGGGCGTTTTGGATAACTCTTTACCGGATCGCGTTTTCTACCAGGGCTACACACCTTGTCCAGGTATCTGCACCCAACCCGTTGACCAGGGGGGCTTGACCTATGCTGACATCAGCGCTATCCGTATGTTTGCAGCTTCTGAAAGGCCCAAGAGCAGCACACCTTTATTCAAAGTACTGCCTTTCTCCGTCACTCCCAACAACTGGGACGATGTTGCTACGCGCTTCAGCTATCTGTATGCTGACTTTTCGGTGATGGATTGGCGCTACAGTTCCGAGACAGGCAAATACCATCTCTGGCAGGAAGTGGAGAATGAGGACGGTACACTTCAGCTGGAGCCTTCCTACGACAGCGAAGGTGCACCTGTTGCTTTTGAGAACCTGGTCTTCATCATGGCAAATTACATCGAATACAACACCAGCACCTATGACATCAACCTGCGCGAAGGCGACCCAAACCAACTGGCGATCTTGCTTCGGGATGGAAAGTTGACTTATGGGACCTGGTTTTCCGAAACTGCCACAGAGCCTTTCAGTTTTTACGTGGAAGGACAGCCGTACACTTTAAAACCAGGAAGATCATGGATCACAATTTCATCCACGATCTCAAGACCAGAGCAAGTTGTTGAAGGCGAATGGGATCTGGTGTTTAGGCTGCGTTGATTTGAGCTTTGTGTTCAAACCTGAGTGCTCGCATCCCATTTAGCGTGACAAGTAAAGAGATACCCATATCAGCCAACACCGCTACCCAAAGCGGGGTCATCCCCAGGAGCGCAAATATGGCAACCAAGACTTTGACACCCAGGCTGAAACCCACATTTTGACGAATCAGTCTGTTGACGAATTTGGATAAGCGGATAGCAAAAGGCAGTTTTTCAAGGTCATCGTTCAGCAGAACAACATCGGCGGTTTCAAGCACCTGAGCGTTGCCTGCCCCACCCATCGCAACACCGATATCAGCGCGAGCCAGTGCCGGTGAATCGTTGATGCCGTCGCCAGCCATGATCACATTTCCATAGCTTTCCTTCAATCGAGTCAGCCAGTTCAATTTTTCTTCCGGCAACAATGCAGAATAAACTTCTTCGATTCCAGCTTGTTTGGCAATTTTGCCAGCCACAACAGCATTATCGCCGGTCAGCATAACCGGTCGCACGCCTTCTGCCTTGATCTGCCTGATTACCTCTTCAACACCGGGTCGAATTGCATCTTCAACGCTCAAGAAACCGCGCACCCTTTCGCCGTCACAAACCAGCATGGTACTTTCGCCACGGCGTTCAGCTTCCAGAACTTCCTGGACAACTATTTCAGGTGTCACGTGCTCTGCCAGGAAAAGAGGCAGGCTGCCAACCGTACCCGTTTTTCCGTTCACGACGCCTGTTTGACCCTTACCCTCCAAAACAGTGAGAGCTTCGGCGGAGGAGTAACGCGCGGCAACACCTCTGCGATTGGCTTCTTCGATGATTGAGGAAGCCAGGGGGTGGCTGCTGTGAGCCTCCAAAGCGCTTGTAAGGGCGACAAGGTCGTCACAGCGCGGGCAAAAGGCGTCACCCTCACAATCTACCGCTTTGACCTGGCTGACAACAGGTTCACCTCTTGTGAGCGTCCCTGTTTTGTCGAAAGCAATCACTTTGGCGTTGGAGAAACCTTCGAGGAAGACGCCGCCTTTGAAAATCACGCCGGCTTTCGCAGCCCGCGTGAGACCGCTGATCATTGTGATGGGCGTGCTAATTACCAGGGCGCAAGGACAACCAACCAAAAGTAAGGAGAGTGAACGATGCAGCCAGCCATAAGTCTCACCAACGTTCCAGAAGGACTGCTTAAAAATGAGAACGGGGATGATGGCGACCGACAGTGCTAAAGCAAAAATTATGGGCGTGTAAACTGACGCAAAACGATCGATGTATTTGACCTGTTCGGCTTTGTTTTCCTGGGCTTGCGTCACCAACTGGATGATGCGCTGGATCGTATTATCCTTGGCGTACTTGCTGACGCGTACCTGCAGCGCTCCCTGACCGTTGATGCTGCCTGAAATGACCTCCTCACCGATCGTTTTATCAATCAACTTGCTCTCACCGGTTATAGGTGCCTGGTTGACTGAGCTACTTCCACTCATGATCACGCCATCCATGGGGATCCGATCTGCTGGTCTTACCAAGATGATCTCACCAGGTTGCAGGTCTTCAACATTAACGTTTTCTTCTCCGCCAAGGGAGAGGCGAATTGCTGTTTTTGGGGCAAGGTCGGCGAATTCCATCAGGATTTCACGAGCATTATCATTGATGTAGTCTTCTAAAGCCTCGGAAAATGTGAATAATAGCAATAGAATGATCGCTTCGTAGGTTTCACCAAGGACCACAGCGCCAATTGAGGCGACAGCCATGAGCGTGTTCATATTTAAGCGGTGGTTTTGAAAAAGGGTCTGGAAACCATCTTTGAAGACAGACCTGCCTGCCAGAGGGAGGAGTAAAAGTTGAAGAATCATGACCCATGGCTGCTGCAGACCAATCCGGTCAACAAAAAGGCTTAAGATCAGGAGCGTCAAACCAAGAAGGACGAATTTTAGGTCGGGAGTTTGCCACAAAGAGCGGAAAAAGCCACCAAAACTCAAGGTGGAAGTGTTCTTCCTGGGCTCGTCAGCATCCAATCGGATTGGAGTGACTTCATTACAGTTACATCCGTGTTCTTCACATTCTGGTATTGAATTGCCAGCCGGGTTGTTTCGAAAATTTTCTGTTTCCATATTAACTCTTGTTTTCCAGGTGATCGCTGTGGGCTAAAGCAAGGTTAAAGAGACCTTCAATGTGCTCATCATCGATTTTGTAATAAATGTTTTGACCGTCTCTACGATTTGACACGAAACCAAGGTCGCGCAGTGTACGCAGCTGGTGGGAAACAGCACTCTGACTGATGCCAGTTTGCTCTGCCAGTTCGGAAACACAAGTTTCACCCCTGAGCAGGATGGAAAGGAGGCGCAGGCGGGTGCCATCACCGAGCCCTTTGAAGGTTGTGGCGATTTTGCTGGCAGTTTCAAGATCCAATGTTCTGATCATGTCTTCCTCGTCTTTTATATGAGTATATGCTCATATATTCATGATACCACTGCTTCTCGATTATTTCAAGGGTTTAATGCACATTATTACTTTTTTATACTTGGTTGGATATGGACAACCGAAGTCTTAAGCAGGGCAAAGTGCCTTTTGGGTATTCCCCTTCTAA
>WOZC01000001.1:7800-12755 GCA_011620465.1 Anaerolineaceae bacterium
TTTTTTCATGCAACTTGTAAGATCCTTTGCTTTGCTCTTAATGACAACAGGATAGCAATAACTCAAGGATTAACCCAAATCAGCTTTTTCTCTCGTATTCTGCCAGGTACCGCAGCAAAGCAGCAGTGAGTTTGGCATCGTCGATGGCATGGTGGGTGTTGGGCAAATCGATACCGCAGAACTTCCCGGCAAATTCCAATTTTTGGGACCTGAAGTTATTCGCCCGGCGGTTCCACTCCCCATACCAAGCAGCAAACATATTCATCACGCAGAAAGCCTGGTTGCGCTGGATGCTCCATGGCAAACCGGCATTGTCTACCGATTGCTTCATCAACCGATAATCGAATTCCGCGTTATACATTCCGATAGCACGGTCGCGCAAAACGGCTTCAATTTCAGACCATGCTTCTTTTAAAGATGGCGCATCCGCGACCATATCATCCGTAATTCCATGCACTTTGCTGGAGTCTTGTGGGATCTGTCTGCCAGGATTGATCAGGCTATTGAACAGAATGTTTCCGTCAAGATCGACAATTCCGACCTCAATGACCAGGTCATACAAACCGATACCAGTCGTCTCGGTGTCCAGAAAAATCGGGTTCAGACCAACCACCTGGCGGGCTCTTTCTAAAACTTTTGGGTGGGCAATTGGATAGGGCATGGTTCCTCCGAAATGATTATATCAAGGGAAATTGAGCATTGTGTTCAAAACACAAATTGGCACCTTGTGTTAAATCTTATTCAAACTTTTTGAGGGTTGGAATTATGAAAGCCTAAATTATTGCAGAAACCAATATTGATGGTCAACCCACTGACCTGGTGTTTGTGGGGGGAACTTCATTGGTGGTTTATCCGGAGGCGGGGCTTTTACATCATTTTCACGGAAAAGCGCTTGTTTTGATCAATCGCGACCCAACCCCTAACGATCATATGGCGACCACTTTCTTTCGTGAGGACCTGGGCAACATGTTGGACAAAGCGATTCCCTATTTTAAAAACTGAATTGAATATTATTGAGCTTAAACTAAAACAGCCGCCTCACCTGCGGCTGTTTTAGTTTCGATCTAAAAATTGTATTTTCACAATCCGATCCTGTCCGCGCTTTTTGAAAGGAGAGAAACAATAGTGCGTGAACGATGTTTATATTAACCCGTGTTAGTTAAATTGAGTTCAAGGAATTGTTATCGTTTTGTTAAAGTTTACTTATCAACGATTTACGATATTTACCTTTATTGGCGTCGGAGCCGCCCGTTGGCTGGGTTGCGCCTTTCAACCCAACCTGTTTTGGCACACGCACGATTGCCGATTGAACTACTAAATTCAGCCTGCGATCTTCGCTTTGGGTCGTTTTATGCTATGATTAAGGACAATAATCATGACCTTTTGGAAAAAGACCCTCCCCTTTATACTGCTCAACCTCGTTGTCTCTGCCGCGACCGTGTTGTTAGTTTTATGGCTGTACCAGAAGCAAGTAACTCTGCTTGGAGCCAAACCAACCTTCACTCCAGCGGTGACGCTTGCCAGTGCGCCTTCGCAATCAGAGCCGGGAGAGCCAATCGATGAGACTCCTTCTCTGGCGGATGGATTGCTGACCATAGAAGGAGTATTCGGCGCAGGAGACCTGAACGTCGAATACATTCTCATTCGTAATCTCAGCAACTCGAGCGTCAACCTGAGCGGCTGGTCTGTCTCCTCTACAAGCGGAGAAACCTACAACCTCCCTCAACTTACGCTTAACACAAATGGGGCTGTCAGGCTCTATTCCAGGCATGGAACAAACACAGTTATTGAGCTCTATTGGAATTCAGACCAGTCTCTTTGGACTTCAGGTGACCAGGTTTTTCTACTCGATCAATCTGGAAAAAAGCAAGCCAGCTGGCAGGTCCCATAAATTTATTTAAAGGGAGATTTATGTCACAAGCATTTTATCGCGTTTGGCGCCCCGCCCTTTGGGATGAAGTAGTCGGTCAGGATCACATCGTCCAGACACTGCGTAATGCCATTGCCAATGATCGCGTCGCCCACGCTTACCTTTTCGCAGGACCCAAAGGCACGGGTAAGACCACCACTGCACGGCTTCTCGCCAAAGCAGTCAACTGTCTCAACCCGGATAAAAATATTCAACCCTGTAATAAGTGTGAGAACTGCCTGGCTGTCAACGAAGGTCGCTTCCTGGATCTGATTGAGATCGATGCTGCCTCCAACACCAGCGTCGACGATATACGGGAACTGCGCGATAAGATCAATTTTGCCCCTTCACAAGGCAAATTCAAGGTCTACATTATCGATGAAGTACACATGCTCAGCACCTCAGCCTTCAATGCCCTGCTTAAGACTCTCGAAGAGCCGCCTTCACACGTGATTTTTATCCTGTGTACGACAGAAATCCACAAAATCCCAGCGACAGTGCTTTCGCGCTGCCAGCGTCACGAGTTCCGCCGCATTCCGGTACCTACGATCATCAAAAAATTGAGCGAACTGACCAAGAAAGAGAAAATCAAGATAGAACCCGATGCGCTCAGTTTGATCGCGCGGCAGGCAACCGGATCAATGCGCGATGCCATCTCCTTGGTCGATCAACTTTCTTCGATGTCCAAGACAATTACACTCAAGACTGCACAGGAAGTACTGGGTACGGCTACCAGTCAGTCCGTGATCGATCTGGTAGATGCCATTTTGAAGGAAAACAGCGGCGGCGGGCTCGAAATCGTCCACAAAGCCCTCGACGGCGGCACCGATCCGCGCCAATATGCCCGCCAAGTGGTCGACTACCTGCGGGATCTGCTGGTCATCAAGTTGCAAGCCGGTCAAGACCTGGAACTCACTCCGGAAGAACGCGAAATAATGGACCAACAGGCGGATAAATTTGAGATTAGTCACCTGGTCACAATCATCAGCACTTTCAGTGAAGCTTCCACCGATCTGAAAGCAAATTGGCACCCTGGTCTGGGACTGGAGCTGGCACTGGCATCCTCCTTATACCAACCTCAGCCAGTTTACCAACGTGAAGCTGAGCCAACGGAAAATCAAGCTCCAAGGTCACGCACGAAGAAGACCGATGATTCCATGGAAGAAAGTGCTGATTCCGGAACAGCGCTGAAATCCAGTTCCACAAAAGCTAAGGAAGCAGAAGTTGAGACCATCGAAACTGAACCGGCTTTTGTGCCGGGTACGCCTCTGACGCTCGAGCTGGCACAATCCCAGTGGGAACGCGTCAAACGTGTCATAGGAACAAAAAACCGCATCACGGCAGCGGTGGTCAACTCGGGCAAACTGGTACAAGCAAGCGGCGATACGATCGTGCTCAACTTCACCAGTGAATTACTGCGGGAACGCATCCTTGAAGAAAAGTCCAACAAGCTGGTGCACTTCATGTTAGCGAAAGTCTATGGACGGGATATCAACCTGATTTGTACAGTTGGCGACCAGAAAGTCAATTTAAATCCAAAAGGCAGCAAAACCGAAAGCAATCTGATCGATTTTGCTATCAATAATCTAAACGGAGAGCTGCTTGAGAGTGACCTCACCCAGGCAGGAAAGGAAGAGTAACATGGCAAAAGGTTATCGCGCCCCTTCAGGAGGTGGTAAGGGACAAGGCAATATGATGGCAAATCTGGCAAAGCTGCAAGAGCAGATGGCGCAGGCGCAGGCAGAAGTGGCTGAAGAGACGGTCACAGAGAGTGCTGGCGGCGGTGCTGTTTCCGTCACAATGAGCGGCAACCAGGTGTGCAAAGGCGTCCAGATCGACCCAGGCTTGCTGGAAGATGTCGATGCCGAAATGCTGCAGGATATGATTTTGGCGGCAGTCAACAAAGCACTGGATAGCTCCCGGGCTCTTTCAGAAGAAAAAATGGCGCCATTCACAAGTATGCTGGGTGGATTGGGAATGGGTTTTTAAGTTAATGCACGCAATTCCTGATCCTGTACAAAACCTGATTGACGCCTTCTCACGCTTACCCGGGATCGGACCAAAATCGGCATCCCGGCTCGCTTTCTTTTTGCTTAAGGCGCCTGAAACACTCTCGCTCGAGTTGGCGGAGGCATTGGAAGCCCTGCAAAGCGAGACTTCTCACTGCCAGCAGTGCTTCAACATCACGCTGGCAGGTGAGGATATTTGCGAAATTTGCGCCTCGTCTGAACGCAGCGATGAGACTATCTGCGTGGTGGAAGAGCCGCTGGATGTTCTTGCGATCGAGCGCACGGGTGTGTACCAGGGCAAGTATCATGTGTTAATGGGCGTGCTCTCGCCTATTGAGGGCATCGGACCCGATCAGATTAAGATCTTCCAATTGCTTGAACGGCTGAAGAACGGTCTGACCAAGGAGGTCATCATCGCTACCAACCCATCGATGGAGGGCGACGCTACTGCCCTTTACCTGCAGCAGCGCATTACCCCATTGGGCATCAAGATCAGCCGCCTGGCAAGAGGGCTTCCGGTTGGTGGAGATATTGAATACGCTGACCAAAGTACCCTCCAACGCGCCCTTGCATACCGTCAAACGATGGAGTAAGAATACTATTCTCAACCAGAGAATTGATTTTTCATGCAGAAACAAGATGTGATCGATTTTTTTGACTCCCTGGCTTCGGGGTGGGATGAAAGACAAATCCTGGACGAGCAAGTCATCAACACCATCCTTGACAACGCCGGAGTAAGTGCCGGCAAGGGCATTTTAGACGTTGCCTGCGGGACTGGGGTGCTGGTGCCATGGTACCTGGAAAGAGATGTGGCTTCTGTCACTTGTGTGGACATTTCTGCAGAGATGATCCGCATCGGCAAGAACAATCATCAACATCCCCAGGTGTCTTTTGTGCTTGGAGATGCAGAAACACAAGCCTTTGACCGACAGTTCGATTGCGTGGTGGTGTTCAACTCCTTTCCGCACTTTCCAGAACCCGAAAGGTTGATTTCCCGCCTGGCTTCCCTGTTGGCAGAGGGAGGCACGCTAACGGTT
>WOZC01000001.1:12855-14753 GCA_011620465.1 Anaerolineaceae bacterium
CTCGTGAATGTCTTGGAGTGGTACTCCGGGGTGATAAAGCCAATACCATTATTTTCAAGCCAGGGTTCTTTCCGGAATTAAGAAAAGTTAACAAGGTTTAAATGCTGCGGATCAGAACCTTCTTCGCCCGGTAATGGCAGCATGTTCATAAATGGATGGAAATCGTTGATCAGCAGCGTGCCATGCGGTTTGAGACATTTCGATACTACAGCAAAAAGCAGGCTCAAATCCTCAATCCAGGTTATTGCGCCAATTGTAAAAAAGACCAAATCAAACCTGTCTTTATAGGTGTCATCAATTTCAAGTAAATTCGTAGTCACGAACTCAACGTTTGTGCACCCGATCTTTTCTGCAATCTGGCGTGCCTGCCCGATGAAATTTTAAGCAATATAAAAACCAACACCGTAGGCAGCTCCCAACTGCACGGCGGAGAGCAGCTCGCGACCGTTATTGCAGGCGAATTGGGCGATTGTCTTGCCCTGCAAATCCAGCGATTTCAATTCTGCGATCACATCCTGATTGAAAATGGGAGAGTCGGTGGTAAAAGAAGATGAGCATGGTCCTCGCCCCATCCAGCCCTTCTATGTTCAAAACCCTCTTCCCATGCCCGTTTATTGCCATTGATGTAATCCATTGTGAATCCTTTTCCAAGAACATTTCTTCTTACCCGTATAAATTCGTCTTCGGAATTAATTGTAAAGCAACCTGTTTCCGGTCCATTGGCGTTTGAGCAAGTATAATGGTCGAGTGTGACATTAACGAACAATTACATGGGAAAGGTGGTTGAGGAGAAGAGGAAAAACTGACCGGAAAGTTTGCAATCTATTGTCATTAAACAAAGGAGAGTAATGGCTAACGAGCAAAAATTTGACGATCTTAAGGAATTATACAAAAGTCTTTCCTGGCAATTGCTGGAAGTGACGGAAAACGCGGCGATAGCTGCCGCAAGAGCTGCTGGACACGGGGATAAAAACTTGGCTGACGCAGCAGCAGTAGATGCAATGAGAATGGCTCTGAATCGCATCCCTGGAATATCATGTGAGATTAAAATTGGAGAAGGCGAACGGGATGATGCCCCTATGCTCTTCATAGGCGAGAAACTGGGCAACGGCACATTGAACATCGATATCGCCGTCGACCCTCTGGAAAACACCAACGCCACTGCTAACCTGAATTCAGGAGCAGTCTGCGTTCTGGCTGCCGCTCCTCGTGGCGGGTTGATCCAAGCCTCGGACACCTATATGGATAAACTTTGCGTGGGTAGAGATGCCGCTGATTATGTGGATATCCGGCTGGCACCGGAAGAAAATGTGAACCGCCTGGCTAAAGCGCTAAAACGCAGGGACAAAGCAGAACTCACCATTACAGTGCTGGACCGACCCCGAAACGCTGAATTGATCTCCAGGCTGCGCTCAACTGGCGCACGCGTGAGGTTGATCATGGACGGAGACCTGATGCCCTGTGTTTTCAGCTGTTTCAAAGGGGTTGGGGTGCACGCTGTCATGGGCATCGGGGCTGCACCAGAAGGAGTGATCTCAGCTGCTGCGGTGAAGCTTCTCGGCGGGAAAATGCAGGGGATTTGGAAGCCGAAAGATGAGGTGGACAAAGAACGCCTGATCAATATGGGTGTGAAACTTGATGAAGTTTACACCCAGGATGACCTGGCGCCGGCAGACGATCTGGTTTTCTGCGCGACGGCTGTTACACCGATCATGACCACCTCAAAAGCCGTACTGGAAGGGGTCAGCTTCTTCCCGGGTGGAGCTAAAACCAGCAGCCTGGTGATCACACGTGGATTCGTGAAATTCGTCCCAACCACCCATGTGTTGGATCCAGAAGTATTTGAGGAAGAAAAAAGCGAATTCCGCCTTTATTGATTTTTCCTGTTACAGAAAAAC
>WOZC01000009.1 GCA_011620465.1 Anaerolineaceae bacterium
CAACGCGGCAGTTGCCGGTTCGATCGCGCTCTTTCTCGCCAGGCAAGCACGGCAATAATCTTAATTTAAGAGCGAAGCGGCCTTTATGATTGATTCTGGTCGTAGGGGCGAAGCATCTTTTGACAGGAATCCCGCATCATCAGATATTGTCATCGAGGATGCTTCGCCCCTACCCCAAATATTCTGTGTCTTTTTCCCAATTTTGGCGGTTTGCAAGGATGTATTCGGAGATTGCACGTAATTCGCGATCGCTGCGAATAACATGCTCGTAATAATTGCTCCTGAACAACTTGAGGAGACTTGGTTGTAGGGGCGAAGCATCTTTTGACAGGAATCCCGCATCATCAGATATTGTCATCGAGGATGCTTCGCCCCTACCCCAAATATTCTGTGTCTTTTTCCCAATTTTGGGGGTTTGCAAGGATGTATTCGGAGATTGCACATAATTCCCGTTCGTTGCGAATAACATGCTCGTAATAATTGCGTTGCCAAACAGATCCCCGCAGTTTTTCGATCTGAGCGGAAATTTTTCGAGACGTAATCGATTTGTAATTCTGGATCATTGCACCTACCGAACCTGGCGTCGTGCCAGTCGGTCGTAGGGGCGAAGCATCCCCCGATAAAAGCTCGGCATCACCAGATTTGCTATTCAATGATGCTTCGCCCCTACCGGTGATGACCAATATGCCATGAATATGGTTGGGCATGACGACCCATTCACCTAATTCAAGATCCGTAAAGCGATAAGGTAATTGCTGCCATTGAGCCGATGCGACACGACCAGAAGCATTTAATTGCATCCTACCCTGTTGAATCGTCCCAAATATGCATTGCCGATTTTTTGTACAGATAGTCACGAAATAGGCGCCTGCCTGGGAATAGTTGAAATCTTTCAATCGCAAAGAATGCCGGTGAAAAAATTCTGAATGGTCCATAAGGTGTCTACCTATTCTAAAAATTACCTACACGCAGGGGCGAAGCGTCCTTAATGATTGTATCTTGTGACCCAGAGTTTTTATCCTGGGACGCTTCGCCCCTACCTGGAATTACAAATAAATCACCGTAACCAACCAGAGGCAGACCATTACAAAGCCCATTATCAGGCGTATGACTGCCGCCGAACCATAGCCAAATGCCAATGCTTTGGTGGCTTGCCAGGCTTTTTCGCGGTCTCGGTTGAGCCGGCGGTATTCCAGAATGTAAAGCAGTGCCAGCGCAATCGCAATCCCACCAATTGGGGTCAGGAAGATGCCGCCAATGAGCATCCCCAGCCAGCTCACGAGGGTCTCCCAAAAGGGCACCCCAACTTCGCGGGTCTTTTTTGCTCCCAGCAGGTTATCCGTTAGCGAACCAATCACCATGAGCAGGGTGTTGACCACAAATAAGGCAATCGTAAGACCAAATTGCGTCGGCGAATGCCCACGGTTGAAACCAACATATATCACCCAGATCAGGTGACCCACCCAACTGACTGTCAGCCCTGGGAAAAACACCAGGAACAGACCGAAGAAGCCAACAGCGTTTAAAATACCGCTAATGGCTATAAACAAAATCCGGATCCAGCTCATTGGATTACCGTGATGCCGCCCATAAGCGGCTTGAGAACCTCGGGGATGACAATACTGCCGTCTGCCTGCTGGTAGTTTTCGAGCACAGCAATCAGCGTGCGCGGCAGGCCCAAACCCGAGCCATTGAGCGTGTTCACATACTGCAAAGAGGAACCGTCTGCGGGACGGTACTTGATGTTGGCTCGTCTTGCCTGGAACTGACCGATGTTGGAAACGGAAGAAACCTCGAGCCACTCCTGGCAACCAGGTGCCCAGACTTCCACATCATAGGTTTTGTGCGAGCCAAAGCTCAGGTCGCCGGTGCACTGCTTGAGAATGCGATAGGTCAGCCCAAGCCCCTCGCAGGTGGCGCAGGCGTCTACAACCATCTTTTCAAGTTCCTGCTCGGCATTTTCTGGGAGGCAGTACTTGTACATTTCAACTTTATCGAATTGATGCCCGCGTTTGATGCCCCGGACGTCTCTTCCGGCGCTCATTTTTTCGCGCCGGAAGCAGGCAGTATAGGCAGTCAGGTTCATTGGCAGGTCTGATTCTTCGATTATCTCACCCATAAACATACCCGTCAGCGGCACTTCCGCTGTCGGCACCCACCAGAAATCCTCCTCGTGGTCATGGTAAAGATTATCGGCAAATTTTGGCAGCTGCCCGGAAGCAAACATGACCTCTTCGCGCACCATCCAGGGCGGATAAAACTCCGTGTAGCCCTGGCGGATATGGAGATCCAGCATCCAGTAGATTAAGGCGCGTTCCAACCTTGCACCAGCGCCTTTCAGGACATAAAAACGCGTTCCGGAAAGCTTCACGCCGGATTCGAAGTCGATAATATCCAATGCGGTCCCCAAATCCCAATGGGGCTTTGGCTCAAAATCAAAGTGCTTCGGTTCACCGATGGTTCGCAGCACCACATTGTGTTTATCATCCGGTCCAACCGGGACATCCGCGTCGGGGATGTTTGGGATGCCCGCCAAGGTGTCGTAAAGGGCGGTTTCCGTTTGCTTGAGGGTCTCATCCAGCGCCGCGATGTCATCCCCAAGCACGCGCATGGCGCTGATTTTTGCTTCGCGCTCCTCCTTGCTCTTCATCCTGCCGATTTCTTTGCTGACGGCGTTGCGTTCAGCTTTTTTGGCCTCAACATCCAGGATCAGGCGCCGTCGCTGCTCATCGAGCGCGATCACCTCATCCACAACGCCAGTCTCCATCTGGCGCTTGGCCAGGCCTTCTTTTACAAGATCGGGATTTTCCCGGAATAGTTTGATATCCAACATAATGACCTCTTCTCCGGCTCCTTGCGAGCCTAACTTTTCAATTTTACCATTCCATTGGTCTGGTATTAGTTATCAGTAAGTTACTGTGAATGCAAAACACCCTCTTCAGTCTCCCGTCCGTTTCACGGCGGGAGCCAGCTTCCCCCAAGGGAAGCCCAAGGAACAGCCCTCCCCGCCTCG
>WOZC01000032.1 GCA_011620465.1 Anaerolineaceae bacterium
TGTCATAATGTGTGCCTTACTAATCGGTAGGACGACTTGGATAAGGAAACGTAAATGATCCGCTCCATCGATACGTGCAGCATCCCATAATTCCTTTGGGATCTGGGCAAAAAACTGCCGAAGTAAGAAAATACTGAAGGCATTGGCGATGAATGGAATTGTCAGCGACCAATATTTGTTCAGCCAGGTTCCACCTGGAATTGGAAATATGCTGCCTCGAATCAACAAGTAGTTAGGGATCAAGGTAACCGATTCCGGGATCATCATGGTTGCCAGGAATAATCCAAATAAAATATTTTTTCCCTTGAAGTCGATCCGACCGAAGGCATACCCAGCTAAAATGGATGTGATCAGCAAGCCAGCCAGGGTCCCAAGAGTGACCAGCACGCTGTTGAGGAAATACTTGGAGAACTTAGCCTGATTCCAGGCATCCACAAAATTGACCCATTGAGGAACTTTTGGTAACAATTGCCTTGTGATCGTTTCGCCAAGGGTCATCAACGAGTTGGATATCATCCAGAAAAATGGGAAAATGAAAATCATGGCGCCAAATAGCAGAATGGCATATATCAAGATCCGCCCGATGTAATAGAATCGAGATCTCTTTGCGCGGGTTACTTTGGCAACCGGTTTTGGATTAACCGCTTCATTATCCATAGAAGACCCTATCTCCCATCAGTTTGTTTTGCGCAAGTGTTAATCCAAGAATCATTACAAATAAGACGATTGCCTGGGCAGTTGCGACTCCATATTGATTCGCTTTATAGAAATTATCAAATATGAGCAGACTGGTTGTTATGACCGAGTCTCCTGCACTGGGCGTTCTCAAGACATAGATATGGTTGAAGGCTTTAAAAGTACCGATAAAACCTATTAATACCAGGTAAAAAGTTGTTGGTGAAAGCAGGGGCATGGTGATATGGCGGAACATCTGTGATTTAGTCGCGCCATCCATTTCCGCTGCTTCATAAATCTCCTTAGGGATATTTCCTAAACCAGCCAGGAAAATTACTGTGTTGTAACCAATGAACGACCAGATACCGAAGAGCATAATCGTAAACAGGGCAAGGCTTGGTCCTGAGAGGAAACCCGATAGGTTCAAACCAAGCAGGTTTACCAGCGGCTTAGGTTCAAAACGCCATTTCTGGGGGCTGATTCCAAACCATCCAATGACCGTGTTCGCGATGGATGTCTCCCTGAGGGAAAAAATAATCTGGAAAACTACCGCCGAAGTGACTGAAGGGGTCACATAAGGGAGGAAATAGATCATCCTGAAGAAGTCCTTGCCAACGATATCCTGGTAGAGCAAAAATGCCAGGATCATTCCCAGAATCACTTCTGCCGGTACGGTCCCTATGGCGTAATACAAGGTCACAATCAGGGAATTAAGAAAACTCGGGTTTCCACTTTCAAACATGTATCCCCAACCGGTAACAAATATTACTCCACCGACGATCATTACGATTGCTGCAATGATTTTTGCGATAGTTTGACCTTTGCTAAGTGATTTGAAGGCATTGCTCCAGATCCAAAAAGCCCCGGCGATAAGAGCCACCCCAGCCAAAGTTATCAGAAGATTGGTCCAGTTTCCGAAAATTAGTAGATAATTATTTCCACCAACGAAAGCACCTTTGGTCACACGCCAATTGAAAAGGCTCATATAAAACGAGTAAACGATTGGAAATAAACCAAAAACTAAGATAACAATAAAAGCTGGTAGGATGAATAAATAGCCGGTTAATTGCTCCCTTGTTTTAAGCTTGTGCAAAGTAACACCGGATTTTGTTGGCTTTTCACTGATAGTTGCTTCAGTCAAAGAGAACTCCTCTCTTTCTCATCTACATTCATCATCCAAGAGTACATTATAAACAATAATACCAGTATATATGCAAATTATTCGTTATACAGTTTTCTCAAACCTATTTATGGTCAAATATTACTTTAACCTGATAAAGCCAAGAATCGAACCCGGAAATTTATCTGTAATCATAAAAAAACCTATGTCACCAAATGCTACCAACCCTTCCCAATTACGTGCCTCGTTATTTGACAGCAATTTCAAGTACAGCGGAGCTTCTTCATCTAAAACGAAACCTTCCTGATTCATCTGAAGCTTGACTAAACGTTCAACCGGTTCGTTGTTTTGGTGGCTTTCACCAAGCCCATATCTGGCAGTAATAGAATCCTCATCGACTGCCAAATGGGAATCACCAGGAAAGAAATAATTGATCATCCAGAATGCTCCGCTGTCGTCCATCAAAGTGGCATCGGTCAGTCGATAATTGATGGCATCCAGTGGGAGTTCCTGCTGGCTCTTAAGCTCAGTGTCGAGCTTAACCGCATATGGATGTTGGTTTTGGGCTTCGCCGTTTTGTTCAAAAAAGGCATAAATGAATTCTCCATCGCTGCTCAAGGCTTCATAGCTGGCATTGCTATTGTTGTTTTGCACAGGCAGCTCTACAAGGCTGGATCCATTCAACCGAACCGCTTTAAGTTCGCCTTGGACTGATTCCACCGACCCTTTGACGATAAAAGACTTCATCGGATCACCACCACGTGTTTCGACTGCCATGTAAACTGAATCTTCGATAAATATGATTGCTTCAAATCCTTCAAAACCCTTCAATTGCTTCGAAAGACCAGCATCATTGAAAGAGACAGGTTTTACTTGAACTTCAGTGGTTGGGTCGTTAAGAAAATTGTTTAAAGTATCCCGGTCAATCGTATAGAGCAAGCCATCATGATTGCCGCTTATCCCGTTGGGATATTGGGGTAACAAGATCAAATCTTCTTTGTACCAGGCAAGACCCGAATATTCCATAGACGCCGATGCCAGTTCTCCAGGCAATGGAATTTCGATCAGATCATGTTCTACTATGGCATCCGATTGCACTATAGGTCCCCCAGGCTCTTTTGTCACCGATTCACCCGGTGAAGTAGTTTCACTTACTCCATTATTACTACACGCATTTAGGAACAATATTAAAAT
>WOZC01000145.1:0-13064 GCA_011620465.1 Anaerolineaceae bacterium
GCGTGACCTGCATTCTTATCTCGCATAAATTGCGTGAGGTTATGGAAATTGCCGACACGATTACAGTTCTAAGGGATGGCAAGACAGTCACCACGCTTGATGTCGAGGAAGATAAGGTCAATGAGCCTGTCCTGATCAAACACATGGTAGGACGATCGATCGAGAACGTCTTTCCAAAACGAGGGAAAGTGAAGATTGGCGAGGAAGTGCTCCGACTTGAAGACTGGAGCGCATTTTCCTATGCCCTTGGCAGAGATATCCTCAAGAATGTCAACATCAGCGTGCATGCCGGTGAGATCGTCGGGATTGCTGGATTAATGGGATCCGGACGTACGGAACTGGCAAAAAGCATTTTTGGCAACCCTGACCACTACCGCTTGAGCGGAAAGGTGTTTATCAATGGGGTGGAGCAAAAATTTCGCAACCCGCATGACGCGATCAAATCATCCATGGCTTATGTTACCGAAGACCGCAAAGGCAACGGCTTGATCCTGATTGACGATGTCAAACACAACATTAGCCTGGCAAATCTCAAAGAGATTACCGCTGGAGGTGTGATCAATGAGAACGAAGAAATATTGGTAGCCAATAAGTACCGTTCCGAGCTCAACATCAAAACGCCCAGCATCCAACAAAAGGTGCGCAACCTCAGCGGTGGAAATCAGCAAAAAGTCTCATTGGGGAAGTGGTTATTTGTCAAACCTGGAATCATGATCCTGGATGAGCCCACGCGCGGTATAGACGTCGGCGCAAAATACGAAATCTATACGATTATGAATTCGTTGGTAGAACAGGGGATGAGCATCATCATGATCTCATCTGAACTCCCTGAGATTCTCGGCATGAGCGACCGAATTTATGTCATGTCTGCCGGAAAAATTAATGGAGAAATGCCAGTCGAAGCTGCCACGCAGGAAGGCATCATGGAACTGGCAGTGGATTATTAGGAGACGTTCATGGAAGATTCAAAACAAACACCAAACATGCAAGCTCGATTGAAAAGCTTGCTGGATATCTTGAAGACGAACATCGGCGAATATTTTATGTTCTTCGCGCTTGTAATCATTATGATTTTCTTCACGATTACTACCGACGGCGTCTTCATCTCCTCCAGGAACATCAGCAACCTGATCAACCAAATGGGTTATATCGCTGTACTGGCAGTCGGCATGACACTGATCATTGTCATTCGCCACATCGAACTTTCAGTCGGATACCTGGCTGGTTTCCTGGGAGCCTTTGCAGCTATTGCCATGACTTTCTGGGGCTGGCCGGTCTTTGCAGTCATCCCGGCAGTGATGGTTTTAGGTATGCTCGCTGGTATGCTCACAGCAACCCCTGTCGCCAAGCTGGGCGTGCCTGCCTTTGTATCGACCATGGCAGCCGGGCTGATTTTCCGAGGTGCACTGCTGCTGGTCACCATGGGCACCGGTACCATCGTCATCAGAGATCCAGTCTTCAATGCCATCGGCAACGGGTTCATTCCCGACTTACCCCTGGAAGGATTTTTGCCCGGTAGGCATAAATTAACACTGATCATCGGGCTGATCGCAATCATTTGGTCCATATACTCTTCCATTAAGGGTCGGAAAACCAAGCAATCGTACAACTTTTCTGTTCCCAACACAGGCTTGTTTCTTCTGCAGCTTGTGCTTATCTCGGGATTGATCGGGTACATCTCCTGGATCCTCTCCGGATATAACGGTATTTCCTGGAGCCTGGTGATTTTGCTTTTGGTGGTGTTGATCTTCCAGTTCATTACCACCAAGACCCCGCTTGGTCGCCATATTTACGCGGTGGGCGGTAACCCTGAAGCTGCTGAACTCAGTGGTATCAGCGTCTCAAAGATAACCTACATTGTCTTCGGCGCGATGGGTCTGCTCTCTTCGCTTTCGGGTATTATGTACGCCTCCCGCTTGCGATCTGCTACGACCACGGCTGGGCTCGGGTTTGAAACGGACGCGATTGCCGCGGCTTTCGTTGGCGGCGTATCAGCATCTGGCGGCGTAGGCACGATCATTGGTTCAATCATTGGCGCTCTGGTGATGATGTCTTTGACAAGCGGAATGAACTTGATGGGAATCGACATCTCTATCCAATATATCGTTCGCGGTGCTGTACTTGTTCTGGCAGTTGTCTTTGACCGCATCACACGCAGAAATCGATAAGATTCGAGGGATCAACACTGAGGAGATGGTTTCCCATCTCCTTTTTAATTAAGACTAACCATACGAATATTCGAAAAAGGTTTGCTCGACCAGGTGTTTAGTTAATGAAAACGATGGTTTGCAAAGCTACAAAACGGATGAAACCCCTTTATTTCATTATGTTTCATTATGTTTGGTGGGTGCATCCCTTCGTCAGTGATAGAATTGAGTTCTATTTACTTCAAAAACCAAGGAGGTCGCTATGATCAATGACTTAATGAAAGATGCAAAGGAGCGCATGCAGAACGCGCTTGATGTTTTGAGCGACGATTTGGTGGGCATCCGCACTGGTCGGGCTTCTCCTGCCCTGGTTGAGAAGCTGCAGGTTGAGTATTATGGCTCGGAACTGACCCTGATCCAATTAGCGACGATCAGCGTACCTGAAGCGCGTCAATTGATGATCCGACCTTTTGACGGCTCGTCCTTGAAAGCTATCGAAAAAGCGATCCAGGCATCCGACCTGGGGCTTACCCCCAGCAATGATGGTAAAGTCATTCGGCTGAATCTGCCCCCCCTGACAGAGGAACGCCGGCGCGACTTGGTTAGAATGGTCAATAACCGCCTGGAAGACGCTCGCGTTGCCATCCGCAACATTCGCCGGGACACCCTAAAAGACTTGCGCGACTTCGAAAAAGAAAAAATGATATCCGAAGACGAACTTTATCAGGGTGAGGGCGAATTGCAGGACCTGACCAACGAGATGATCGAACAGATTGCTGTGATTGGCAAGCGCAAAGAAGAAGAAATTATGGAATTTTAAGGTGAGCGAGAAGACGAATTTACCTGTTCCTGCCCACGTTGCCATCATCATGGATGGCAACGGGCGCTGGGCAAAAGCCCGGGGCTTGCCGCGCCTGGCTGGTCATCATGCTGGCACAAAAAACTTGCGCCCCATTATTAGAGCGGCTGCTGATGCTGGCATCAAGTACCTCACCTTTTTCGCCTTCTCAACTGAAAACTGGAACCGCCCGGAAGAAGAAGTTGAAGGCTTGATGGCGTTGCTGTCTGAGTTTCTTGAAACTGAACTCCAGGAAATGCACAAAGAAGGCGCTCGATTCCTGCACATTGGGCATTTGGATGGTCTGGCTCCCTCGTTGAGGAAAAAAATTGAAGACGCGATCGAATTGACCAGGGAAAATGAGCGCATTGATGTCATCCTGGCTTTCAATTACGGCGGCAGAGATGAGATAATCTGCGCGGTAAAGAAACTGATCGAAGCCGGCACTCCAGCCGAAGCAGTCGATGTGAAGGCTATGAGCGATGCCATGTTCACGGCTGGAACACCCGACCCGGATATCGTTATCCGAACTTCGGGTGAGAAGCGGACCAGCAACTTTTTAACCTGGCAGACGGTCTACAGCGAATGGTTTTTTCCGGAGGTGTTCTGGCCGGATTTCAGTGAAGAGGATCTGTTGAAAATCCTGGCAGAGTATTCCAAACGCGACCGACGTTTTGGCGGCTTGAGCAAAAAATAATGTTGAAACAGCGGGCGCTTTCGGCGTTAATATTTGTGCCCCTGTTTTTGGGTATTGCGTTTCTTGGGGGAATTTTTTTTGATATTTTCCTGGCATTGATCTTAGCATATGCTGGTTATGAATATTCCTGCATGCTCAAATCTGCAGGCTACCAGGTGTCATCTGTATTAATCATTGGCGCGATACTTATTGTGGTCTTGTTGAGAGTATTCAGCAACAGCATGGTGGAACTCCTTCTGCTGCCCGTAATCCTGGTTATTTTTGGGCTGTTTGCATTGTGGAAGTATGAACATGACGACCACCTGGCGTTTCAGAGCCTGGTAGTGGGATTGTTCGGGGTGTTTTATATCGGTGTTTTGGGCGCTTATGGGATCACCCTCAATCAAAGCGGAACGAATGGAAATTTGTGGGTGCTCGTGACGATCGCACTTGTCTGGCTGGTGGACTCGGGGGCATACCTGGTAGGGACGCGTTTTGGGAAAAAGGTGGTTATCCCGCAGTTAAGCCCCAAAAAGACTTTGGAGGGCTTCCTTGGAGGCACCCTCGTAGGTCTGATTTCAGGACTGTTGATTGGTTTGGTTCTAAAGAGGGCTTTACCGGAATTAGGACCCTGGAAAGGGGCTTTACTCGGTTTGATCATGGGACCGGTGGCTTTTTTTGGGGATGCATTGATGAGTCTGCTAAAACGCACGTTGGGGGTCAAGGACACTGGCAAACTCCTGCCCGGGCATGGCGGCATCCTGGATCGATTGGATTCGATGCTTTGGGCGCTGGTCGTGGGCACGTATTTTGTTATGCTTCTTGGATAGGTTTGGGCTTTAGCGGTTCCTGTCACCCTCGCTTTTCCTGACACCCTGAGCACAGCGAGAGAGTCTTGGCGTTTGAACTAAAAGATTCTTACAAAGTACACTTCGTGTCGCGTTCGCAGGATGACAAAACGTCTGTCACCCTGAGTACAGCGAATGGGTCTTTGCGTTTGAACTAAAAGATTCTCACAAAATACACTTCGTGTCACTCCATTCAGGATGACAAAGAGATTAAAAGAAAAAAGCGGGCGATCGGACACCTGTACCCCCTGTGGGTATTCGAACCGACTCTTAGTCGGATTGAATAAATAAAGCGGGCAATCGGATTAAAAGAAAAAGTGAAATACGACATTAAAAGAAAAAAGCGGGCGATCGGATTCGAACCGACGAATGTTAGCTTGGAAGGCTAATGCCTTACCACTTGGCGACGCCCGCGTAGCCTCTATTTTAGTCTAAAAAGAAGCTGTGTCAATATTTTCTTAACTCAAATCAATGCTTATTCAGCATCTCCAGTAAGATCTCGCGTGTACGTTTTGGATCGGCTTTACCGCCGGAGCCGCGCATAACCTGCCCTACAAACCAGCCTAACAGGCTTTCTTTTCCTGACCTGAAATTGGCGACTTCATCTGGTGCGCTTGCCAGAATGGCTTCGATCTGCGCTCGAAGAGCACCGCTGTCTGCGACCAACCCCAAACCCTCTTCCTCAACGATTGCAGCGGGGGACTTGCCTGTTTCCTCAACCTTCTTGAGCAAGCTTTTGCCGGTTGCCGCATTGATCTTGCCTTCATCCACCATGCGGATGATCTCTGACAGGTTCTCAGGTTTCAAAGTCAACTGCTCAGCGGTCTTACCCTGGTCATTTAACAAGCGGGAGAGGTCGTTCATCATCCAGTTGGCGACGACTTTAGCTTCGCCACCATAAGCCTGAACAGCTGCTTCGTAATAATCAGACAAACTGCGTTCGCCGGTCAGGATCTCAGCATCATACCCGGAAAGTTGATAATCCTGTTCAAAGCGCGCACGCCTGGCAAGAGGTAACTCGGGCAAACCTGCATGGATTTCCTCGACTTCTTCTGCGGTGAGGATCACAGGCAATAGATCGGGTTCGCGGAAGTAGCGATAGTCGGCTTCGGTCTCCTTGGAGCGCATCTTGCTCAATTTACCGCGGTCGGCATCCCAATCCAAAGTAAAGGATTCAACCTTACCACCCGATTCAACCAGTTCGATCTGGCGTTTGGCTTCTTCGCCGATTGCCTGGCGCACTGAGTCGATCGAGTTAACGTTCTTGATCTCGGTTTTTGTGTTCAAAACTGTGCTGCCGCGTTCGCGGATGGAAACATTGGCATCGCAGCGCAGGTGCCCGCGCTCCATATCGGCTTCGGAAACGCCAATCCAGCGCAAAAGCTGGCGCAGACGGACCAGGTATTGCGCGGCTTCATCACCCGAACGCAGATCCGGCTCGGTCACCATCTCCACCAGGGGCACACCACAGCGGTTGAAATCGAGCAACCGCATCCCATGCTCGGTTTTGGTTTTGCCTGCATCTTCCTCTAAATGAAGGTTGTGGATGCGCACCCGGCGGGTCTCCCCATTTTCCATTGGCAGGTCCATGTAACCGCCTTTGCCGATCGGCTCGTCAAATTGGGAAATCTGGTAGCCTTTAGGCAGATCCGGATAGAAATAATTTTTGCGGTCAAAATAGGATTTCGGGTTGATATGCGCGTGCATCGCGGCAGCCAGGATAGCACCTTTGCGAACCGCTTCGGCGTTCAAAACCGGCAGGACGCCGGGTAACCCGCTGCATACCGGGCAGATATTGGTGTTAGGCGCTGCTTCCCAGGAATCAGCTTTGCAGGAACAAAAAATCTTGGTTCGGGTGTTGAGCTGGATGTGCGTTTCCAAGCCAATGATCACTTCGTAATCTTTCATGCTTTCACCTCGCCTTGCAGAACCTGCGGGCGAACTTGACGCCAGGCTTCGTCGGCGGTCAATTGCTCGTAAGCATGCCCAATGCGCAAGATCAACTCTTCGCGGAAGTCGTTTCCGATCAATTGGATGCCGATCGGCAGACCGTTTTTGTCCAACCCACCAGGCAGTGTCAATGCTGGTACGCCAGCGTGGTTGCTGGCGACGGTCATCTGGTCAGAGTATTGCATGAGAACAGAATTACCATAAACAGATTTTCGCTTAAAGGCTGTGGTTGCAGTTGTGGGTGTGAGCAGGGCGTCGAGTCGGTAATCACCCCCTCGGTCAAATGCCTGGTCAAAATCATTGCGGATCAGAGAGCGAACCTTGAGTGCTTTTTGATAATAAGCTGAGGCGTGTTCGGCAGCCGAAACGTACATGCCCATCAAGATGCGCAGCTTAGGCTCGAGCCCGAAGCCCTCTGCCCGGCTGCGTCGGTAAAGTTCGATCAAGTCCCCTACATTTTCTGGTGTGCGATAGCCATATTTGACTCCATCAAAACGGTGCAGGTTGGAAGCGGCTTCGACCCGTGATATGACAAAATAGGTGGGGATGCCATAGCGGGTATTGGACATGGGCACGTTTTCGATTATTTCCGCGCCTGCTTTTGCCAACCATTCTGCTGCCTGCATGACCACATCGTGGACCTCTTTTTGAATCGGTTCTGAATGAAGCTCACCGCTCTCCATATCGGGATAGTAGAGAGCTTCGTAATCAGGAGAAAGCCCGATCCGTAAACCTTTAACATCCTTTTCCAGTGCTGCAAGGTAGTTATCGACTGGTTTGGTGGAAGATGTGCTGTCTTTGGGATCGTTTCCTGCCATCACCTGCAGCATCAGGGCTGTGTCGCGTACATCCCGTGCCAAAGGACCGGGGCAATCCAGAGAGGAAGCAAAGGCAATCAGCCCCAGGCGGGAAACACGACCATAGCTGGGTTTTAAGCCGACAACGCCGCAAAAGGCTGCCGGCTGACGGATAGAGCCGCCGGTATCGGTGCCCAAAGAGAGCGCGACTTCCTGCGCGGCAACACTGGCAGCCGAGCCCCCGGACGAGCCCCCAGGCACGAAGTCGGTATGCCATGGATTGTTGGTGGAAGGTTGAAAAGCGCTGGATTCGTTGGAAGAGCCAAAGGTGAATTCGTCCAAATTGACCTTACCCAAAACCAGCGCGCCGGCTTCTGTCAGACGCTTTACTGTTGTGGCAGTATAGGGAGGAACAAAATTCGCAATGATTTTCGAGGCGGCGGTTGTGTTGGTACCTTCAACGCAAAAGATATCTTTAACAGAGAGCGGAACACCCGCCAGCAAACCAGGATCCTCGCCATTGGTAACCATTTGGTCAACCTTTTCAGCCTGCGAGAGAGCCAGGTCTTCTGTAACCTGGATAAAGGCGTGGACCTTTTGTTCTTCTTCCGGGCTCAAGTTGCCAGGTTCAAGAGAGCCGGAAACACCATCCACATTTTTGATTTGATTTAGAGCAGCCTGAACCATCTCTATGGCTTTGACTTCACCGGTACGGACTTTTTGGGCGGTCTCAAAAGCACTTAGTTGTGTGAGGGTCATTTTACCCCTTTTACATCTGGAACGGCGATCATACCGTCTTCCGTTTCTGGTGCGAGAGTTATGATTGCCTCGGGGTTAGGGAAGGGTCGCCATTGATCCAGGCGAGGGGGTAAACCCTGGCAGTCCAACCCATGCAGAGAAGGTTCGATGCCTTCTGGCAGAGGTATTTGGCTGAGCGCTTCAACGGAGGTGAGCTGATGGTTCAATTCTTCAAAGAGGTAAGCACTTTCTTCAGCAGTCAATTCGAGCGCTGCAAGACCTACCAATTTATTGAATAATTCGGGACTGATGCGTTTTGTTGTCATTGTTATTCCTTGGCTTGTGCTTGAAAAATTATACCGTAAGCGGCAAACCAAAACGGAACGAGGTTACCCCGTTCCGTCAGGTCATCTTGCGCAAGTGTTTCTAATTCACTTTGGTATCGTCGGAATAACCGACCAGAGCTTCTTCTATCCAAGCCATAATCTCATCGGTGAGCATTGGAACAACATCCAAAGCCTTGAAATTCTCTTCCAACTGGCTAATTTTGCTGGCGCCAGTAATTACCGTGCTGACATTTGGATTTTTTAGAATCCAGGCTAATGACAATTGAGCGAGGCTGACACCCAGATTATCAGCAATCTGCGCCAGGTTTTCGACTGCCTGTACTCGATTGGGATCGCTGAACATTTCTTTAAGCCAATCAAAACCAGGTAGATTGGCACGACTGCCTTCGGGGAAGGTGCCTTTTCGATACTTACCTGTGAGCATGCCGGATTTCAAGGGGCTCCAGGTGGTGGTGCCTAATCCGAGTTTCTTGAAGAGGATGTCGTATTCCTGCTCAAAACGGGTGCGATGAAGCAGGTTGTATTCTGGCTGCTCCATGGTGGGACCGATCAGATCAAGTTTCTTGGCGATCTTGGCTGCTTTGAGGATTGCTTCCGCAGGCCATTCGGATGTGCCCCAATAAAAGGCTTTACCTTGATTGATGACATGGTTGAATGCGCGCACTGTTTCCTCAATAGGGGTTTCGGGGTCGGGTCGGTGAGCAAAAACCAGGTCGACATGATCGAGCCCCAAGTTGCGCAGAGAGCGGTCCACTCCTTCGACGATGTGCTTAAAGCTCAGCCCAACCTCATTAGGGGTTTTGCCGCCCCAAAATATTTTGGTTGAGACGAGATATTGTTCACGCGCCCAGCCCAATTCACGCAGAGCACGACCCATAATTTTTTCTGATTCGCCGTTGGCGTAAGCTTCTGCGTTGTCAAAAAAGTTAACACCTCGTTCCCAGGCGGCAGCCATCAATTGTTTGGCATTTTCAATATCCACCTGATTGTGGTAAGTGACCCAGGATCCAAAGGATAGTTCTGAGACCTTTAAGCCAGATTTTCCTAAATGACGATAATTCATAGTACCTCCTTATTTTAAGTTCATTATATACCCTTGAATTATTAAATGCGGAGGTGTAAACAGGTGAGATGGAAACAACCTGGTCAAAGCAGGTGCTTGGTATAAAAGTAATTCGTTGACGGTAAAATAAAGCCATGATATCATTTCTACCCTGACGCCCCCATCGTCTAGCGGCCTAGGACGTGGCCCTCTCAAGGCCAAAACCGGGATTCGAATTCCCGTGGGGGCATTTTTTATTGGCTGCAACCGAACGATCACAATTGGGTTTACTTATTTAGAAGGTGATGAATACACCAGACACATTTGAAATTGCATATCCCAGGTACACATTCCGTAGAAAAGTGATGAACCAGGTGGGACGAATTTTGCTTCGCTTGCTTGCCCGTCTCCAGGTGAGCGGTATGGAAAATATTCCTTCCGGGGGACCTGTGATCCTGGCGGGAAATCACCTTTCCTATCTTGAACCAATGTTGATGGCAGCTTATCCCAGACGCCCCGTGGAGTTAATTGGCGCGGGTGACATGCCTTTTGTGGGTTTTATTGGTAAAATTGTTGCTCTCTACGGGTTTATCCCGGTCAACCGGGGCAACCTGGACCGGGTCGCGTTGAACCAGGCTTTGGGCGTGCTTGAGCAGGGGGGCGTCCTGGGGATCTTTCCGGAGGGTGGCGTTTGGAACCCAGGGCATATGAAAGCCCAGGTGGGGGTATCCTGGCTGAGCCATAAAACAGGGGCACCAGTTGTGCCGATCGGGTTCAGCGGTTTTCAAGGAAGTCTTTCGAAAGCCCTCAAACTAAAACGACCTCACCTCCAAATGAAGGTTGGGAGGTTAATTCCAGCGTTCAGCTTTGAGAATGATGACCGGGTGATCAAAACAGTTTACCAGGATTATGCTGACATGGTTTTAAAGCAAATCAAGGCATTGGTAGACCCACAGGATTTCTTGTCGCTCCCTGAGAAAATCGAGTACTGTCTCCAGGTTTCCGAAGAGAGAACTGACAGCGCAATAGAGAAGGTGGAAATATCAGGGTCAGACGCCCTGGCTCAATTTCTATTCACACCGGTCATGTTGGATTCTATGGCAACTAACCTAAAAAAACCGGTCCAACCGCTTTTTCCGGAAGAACAACCCCGTTGGAATCAGCAGTTTTCAAGTGCAATCCACGCAGCGATCAATGTCCTGCAGGAAAACGCGGGCTTTTTCACCTATCGTATGGGGATGGAACGAGGTCACCAAGCGGAAAAAGCTCTGCATGAGCTCGCAGACCTGTTGGCAAGAGCATACAAGTCTCAAAAGACGGTTGTCCTCAAAGCGCGGGCGCACTTACAATATTCGGATGGTCGGGTTGAAGAAAAGACCCACGAATATCGAATCCTGCCTGATCCTGTTTAGGCGTTTTTTTTATGAAAGAACAGATGCCTTGATATCCTTGACACTCAACTGGAGCGATTGTCTACCCTGGTAGTTATTGATCTCGAAGGTATAAGCAATATCGATGTAATCTGGCATGTACTGCATCCAGTGACCCTGGTTGAAGGCGATAGCGTCAAATTGATGGTTACCTGACCCCAACGTCATTTTCAGGTGGCGGCCATCACCGACAGCGTAGGCGCGGGCGACACGGCAGTTGTAGCTGCAGAACAAGGCATCTGGGTTGTTGGTTCCGGTTGGTTCCAGCTGGGCGATGTCAGAGAGTATCCCTGGAATATGCTCTGGCTTTAGGCGGTCAAGAGCGATTTCGTAATCAATTGATAATTCCGGAGCCAGATCCATTCCAGATAAACGATCGCGAGCGATTTGAGTTATCCGTTTTGTAAAGGCTTCCAGCTGCCCAATTTCAAAGCTCAGTCCTGCTGCCATCGCATGACCGCCATAATGATCCAGGAGATCCGCGCACTGGTCAAGCGCTTCCACGATATTGAATTCGGGAATCGTGCGGCAGGAGGCTTTAACCATCCCGCCCTCGAGCCGACCGACAATTGCAGGTTTGTAGAAGCCTTCGGTGACACGTCCCGCAGCCAGACCAACCACGCCTTCTTCGTAATCTTCTGCGACTGAAATGATGATCGGTGTGTTTGGGTCGGCGGCATTAGCCTCGGCAACGACCCTGTCCTGGATGGCGTGCATGATATCTTTACGCTGGCTGTTGTAATTATCCAATTGCTGGGCAAGCGCACCGGCGCGGAAAAGATCCTTGGTTGTCAGCAGTTCAAAAGCAGCCAGGGCTGAATCCATGCGACCGGCTGCATTCAGCCTGGGACCAATACCAAAACCAAGATTCCCAGCATTAAGTTGTTCAATCTTGATACCGGAGGTTTGGATCAGAGAAAAGAGCCCCTGCCTACGAGTGGAACGCATCGCCTGCAAGCCGGCTTTGACCAGAGCACGGTTTTCTCCGTCAAGCGGCGCGATATCAACCACGGTACCGATACTGACCAGGTCGAGCCATTGGCGATAATCAATATTTGGGTCGGGGTAAGCAAGCAGGTAAGCTTTTGCAATTTTGTAAGCCATTCCAACCCCTGCCAGCATCTTGTAAGGGTAGGGGTCCCCTGATTGGTGGGGGTCGATGACAGCATCAGCATCAGGCAGGTCTTTTCCGGGAAGGTGGTGGTCAGTGACGATCACCTTCATTCCTAATTCTTTGGCAAGAGCAACCTCTTCATGAGCGCGGATGCCGCAGTCGACAGTAATAATGAGGTTGATGCCTTCAGAAGCAAGCTGCTGGATGGCTTCCAGGTTGAGACCGTAACCTTCGTCGAAACGGTTGGGAATGTAAACCCTGGGTGTGTGCCCGAGCTGATCGAAGAATTCGTAAAGCAAGGCGCTGGAAGTGACTCCATCGGTGTCGTAATCACCATAAATGGCGATGTTCTGATTGCTCTCAGTAGCTTCGTGGATAAGAGAAACAGCCTTATCCATGTCTTTCAGCGCGAAGGGGTCAGTATTGGTCGGGGATTCAGTGCTCAGATAGGCACGAGCACTTTCAGCCGTTGTGATACCGCGGTTGAAGAGCAGCTGGCGAAGGAAGGGAGAGTGCTCCGAAAGTTCCCGGCTAATATGGGAAGGCAAGAGGGGTGAAATTTTCCAGCGTTTTGGGGTTGAGTGATGGTTTGATTCTGTCATGGTTTCTTTTTGATTTATTGTACCTAATGAATTGATGTTTTGTGATGTAAAATTTAGACATGGCAACATTACAACCCACTTTCAAATCCTCCTCATACCAACTCAGCCATGAGGTCGCACAGGCGCAACGCTTCGGTCAACCAATCGTTGCCCTGGAATCCACAGTAATAACACATGGTTTACCCCAACCTCATAATCTCGAACTTGCAAGGGCGATGGAAGCCATAGTGCGTGAACGCGGAGCGACCCCTGCCACAATTGCCATCATGGATGGGAAAGTACGGGTCGGTTTAGACGAGTTTGAACTGGAACGTTTAGCAATGGCTAAAGATCCGCGCAAGGTCAGTTTGCGGGATTTTGGGATCGCCCTTGCGAAAGGGGAAATGGGCGGGACGACTGTCGCGGCGACCATGTTTGTTGCTCAAAAGCAGGGGATCAAGGTTTTTGCAACAGGCGGGATTGGCGGAGTGCATCGCGGAAACCTGATGGATGTCTCGACAGACCTGACCCAGTTGGGGCGCTGCCCGGTGATGGT
>WOZC01000145.1:13164-14326 GCA_011620465.1 Anaerolineaceae bacterium
TTGGATTGGGCAAGCCTTGGCTCAGGCGGAATTGGATGGCATCCAGGGTAATGAGATCACACCCTATCTACTGGAGAAGGTCAGCGCGCTCAGCGAGGGTCGCAGCATGAAAACCAATATCGCTTTGCTGAAAAATAATGCCAGGGTTGCAGCTGAGGTGGCTGGCTTTCTGGCTTCAGGCTTTCCTGGTAAGCGCTACGTCTGATTTTTCTGATCAGGGTTGAGTTGTGTTGCTTGGCAATGGCGTCGCGCTCGGTAAGGGCGTGTTTGTGCGGGTCGGCGTGCGGCTGGGTGTCATAGTAGGCGAAGGTGTGATCGTTGGTGTGGCTGTTGGCGGGTTGCCCAAAACGCGGAAATGACCGCTCATGATCCATTCAGTACCGATAAAAAACTGTAACTGATACTGACCGGGCAGCCACTCTTCTGCTGGCAATTCCAACTTGCTCACGCCATAGCCACCACTTTGCCCCTGCCATGTACCCACATTGTATTGGATGGTTTCACCATCCCGAACCCAAACTTCTGTCCACTGGATGCCATTGGTCATCATATTGTAGCTATAGGAAGCGAAAATGACCTCCAGCGGGTTTTCAAATTCGTTGGCTGGCTCAAGCGGTTGAAGGTCGTCATCGACTTCAGTGGAGAATTTGATTGTGCTGAAAACATAGTCATCCTGCGGGGTGCCGATGGCTTCGAATTGATCAATGATTTCTTCCGATAGTGAAGGTGTGTTCGTGACTGAAGGGGTGTTCGTGATCGTTGGTGTAAGGGTGACAGTGGGCGTGAGGGTGATGGTGGGAGTCAGCGTGATTGTTGGAGTCAGCGAAGGAGTCAGGGTTGGAGGAAAATACCGGTAAGCCAATCCTTCACCCCAACGCAGGGAGGCAAAGGCAAAAAACCCAAGCACGAGGGCAGAGATGATCAGGCGAATACCTAATTCATATTGCTGACGCTTTTTGTAGAAGAACGGTAGTTTTTTCCCGCTGAGAATCGCGTTACGGGCGCGCAAAACAAGGATGACCGCGGCAATCGCAGCCATAATGGCAATTACAATCACAGTTGAGCGAATATCAACGTTCACTTTTTTGCATTATAGCAGGGAAATGACGGCTTGAATCAGCTCACATTCAGAAAGGTTCTAAAATTTTTTTGATTGCGCATT
>WOZC01000144.1:0-10742 GCA_011620465.1 Anaerolineaceae bacterium
TCTCTATGGCTTCCCGGCTTCTATGGGAGAACATCGTTCCTGGCTGTGACCCCCTAGACGATGGCAACCCGATCTGCTTTGCCAATGGAATTTTCACCGGTACGCCCGTGCCAGTGGGTGGAAAATTTGGCTTAGCTTCCAAATCACCCCTTACCGGCGTCATTGGCGACAGCTTGTCAGGCAGCTGGTTCTCGATCGCGCTCAAACGAGCCGGTTGGGACGGTATGGTGCTGCATAATAGCTGCGATCGTTGGACTCAATTGTTTGTCGATGATGACCGCGTTCAATTCAACGATGCTACTTATCTGCTCGGCAAGGGCACCTTTGAAACCGAAGAAGCTATCCGCGTTAAACTTGGTGATGACCAGATCCGCTCCTGCACGATCGGTCCTTGCGGCGAAAATTTAGTCCGTTATGCTAACGTGACAAACGATGGTAGGCAAGCTGGTCGCACAGGTCACGGCATGCTCTGGGGTCACAAAAAACTAAAGGCAGTCTCCGTGCGCGGCACAAAAGGAGTCAAGGTTTTCGACCCAGCTACCTTGAACCAGTTATCTTTTGATATTTCAAAAACCGCGCAAGGCCAATACACAGAAAAATATCGTGTCTACGGTACTGCTACAGGTCTTCTCAGTCAAAACAAAGCTGGCGTGTTACCTACACGGAACTTCCAGGAAGGCGTTTACGAAGATGCTGAATTGGTCAGCGGTGAATACCTGGACAAACATCACAAGGTCAAGGTTATCGCCTGTGCTCAATGCCCCATCGCTTGTGAGCAAATGTCGATTGTCAAAACCGGACCGTTTGCTGGTGCGATGACTGGTATCGAATACGAAAGCCTGTTCGCTAACAGCTCCAACCTTGGCATAAACGACATACGCGCTGCGATAAAGCTGATTACGCTCGCCGATCAGGAAGGTATGGACACCATTACCATGGGTGTGACCATCGGTTATGCCATGGAGTGTTACGAAAAAGGCATTCTGACTGAAAAAGACTTTGCTTGTCCCTCCCATCCAGAAGGATTCACACTCAATTTTGGCGACGGCGATTCGGCGGTCAAATTGGCTGAGATGATCCGGGACCGTGAAGGCATCGGCAATTTGTTGGCAGAAGGTGTACGAATCGCAAGCAGAAAAATCGACGAAGAAAGAGGCACTGAAAGCTGGAAATGGGCAATGCACGTCAAAGGTCTGGAACAAGCTGGGTACGATGCACGTTCCCTCAAGACGTTTGCTGTTGGGCTCGCTACCGGTACACGCGGCGGTTGCCATAATCGCTCTGCCGCTTATGATCCTGACATAAAAGGTGAGACAAATCGATTAACAGTTGATGAAACCCGCGGAAAGGTTGCTGCTGATTCTGAAGAATATGCAGCAGTTTATGATACGCTCCCCTTATGCAAATTTATCCGACGATGTTTCACTGGCAAGGCGGATCGTGCTGGAGCATGGCCTGCGATCGCGAAACTGATCAATGCGACTACTGGTTGGAATTACGATTACGATGATATTGATCTGATCGGTATTCGAGCAACCAATATTAAAAAAGCCTTTAATATTCGCGAGGGTTGGACTCAAAAAGACGATGAATTGCCCTGGCGCTGGAAGCATGAGACAATGACAAAGGGTCCTGGAGCAGGTGTTTACGTCTCTGACGAAGAACTTGAATATATGAAACAGCTGTATTATAAAGCCAAAGGCTGGACTGAAGATGGTCTGATCCCAAAAGAACACCTGATCAAATTAGGCATGCCCGACGTTGCTGAAGAAATCGGAGTTTAACAAGGAGAACAATGCCAACCACCAGTACTTCAAAATACGCTTATATAGAATGTGACCCAAACCTGTGTGTGGGTTGCCAACTCTGTGAGTACATGTGCTCTTTCACCAAGACAGGTGAATACAACAGTTATCGCAGCCGTATCCGCACCGTGCGGGTAGACGAAGTGCTTATTACTGCCATCGCCTGCCGTACGTGCGAAAACGCTCCCTGTGTGGTTGTCTGTCCAAGAGATGCCCTGACGCAAGACCCGCTTACTGGCATCATTGACATCAACCCAACCAAGTGTGATGGCTGCGCCTGGTGTATCGAGGCTTGCGATTTTGGTGCTATTTCAATCAATCCTGCCACTACGCTGGCTGAGATTTGCGATCTATGTAAAGATGAACCAGATGGTCCGCAGTGTGTGAAGTGGTGCCCAAAAGACGCCCTCAAGCTTACCACCCCAGACCAACGCTCCCAGCGTACGCGTAAGAAACTCATCACTGAGACGCTGGATATCCCAACAAAAGCAGTGGAACCTAAATGAACGAAGAAGTAAGCAAACCCAAATATGTAGGCGCGATGCCGGAGGATGAACCTCGCATCGGTGTCTATGTCTGTCATTGTGGCAGCAACATTGCCGGTGTGATCCCACCCGCTGAGGTTGTTGATTTTGCCGGAAGCCTTCCCGGTGTGGTTCATGCAGCTGAAACCATGTATGCATGTGCTGACAGCGGACAGCGCCTGATCAAAGAAGATATCAAAAAACACGGACTCAACCGGGTGGTCGTTTCAGCGTGTTCTGTGCGTATGCACGAGCCTACCTTTAGAGCATGCGTGGCCGAAGCTGGATTAAACCCTTTCCTGATGGAGATGGCTAACATCCGCGAGCAATGCACCTGGGCTCATGGGCATGACCGCGAAGGAGCGCTCGAAAAAGCCAAAGACCTGACGGCTGCAGCGGTAGCAAAAGCTTCTTTTTTGACCCCGCTGGATATGATCAATGTGCCTGTCACCAAGAAAGCCCTGGTCATTGGAGGCGGCGTAGCAGGCATCAGTGCCGCGCTCGACCTGGCGGAGCAAAAAATTCCGGTCACATTAGTTGAAAAACAACCAACAATTGGCGGGGTCATGGCGCAACTAAACAAGACCTTTCCAACGATGGATTGCTCGATATGAATTCTCGCACCAAAAATGGTTGACGCGGCGCGTCAGCCCCTGATCGAAGTAAAAGCTTATACTGAAGTCGAGAAAGTCGAAGGCTTTGTCGGCAATTTCAAGGTCACCCTGCGAGAAAAAGCCAAGTATGTACGCGCGGACCGCTGCAACGGTTGTGCGGCTTGCGCCAATGCTTGTCCGGTGGAAGTACCCAACTATTTTGAGATGAATTTAGCTCCCCGAAAAGCGGCGTATGTGCCCATGAGCCAGTCTGTGCCGCTGATTTACAACATCGATATGGACGCCTGCATCCATTGTTATAAATGCGTGGAAGCCTGCGGCGCGCTTGAAGCGATCGATTTCAGCATGGAAGACAAAGTTACCGAAGAAGATATCGGCGCGATCGTGGTTGCTACCGGTTTTGGTCATTTTGACCCCACTCCTATGACTGAATACGGTTATGGGCGCTTTCCGAATGTTATCACCGCCATGGAAATGGAACGCCTGAACAATTCTGCAGGAGCCACCCACGGCTTGGTGATTCGTCCGAGTGACAACAATCGTCCTCAAAAACTGGCGATTATCAACTGTGTCGGCTCGCGCGATAAACGCTACAACCCCTCTTGCTCCAATTTCTGCTGCATGTACGCGATTAAAAACGCGCTTTTACTCAAGCAGATGAATCCGGATATGGATATTTCGATATATTACATCGACATCCGCACCCCGTCCAAAGGATATGAAGAATTTTATGACCGCGCCCGGGAAGCCGGTATCAAGTTCATCCAGGGGCGACCGGCTGAGATTACGGAAGATCCTGATAGCCACCAGCTCTTTATCAAATCTGAAGACATCACTCTCGGTCGCGTGATCGAACACGAGTATGACCTGGTTATGCTCAACCAGGCAGCTGTTCCTCAGCCTGACCAGGACCACATGAGCTCAGTTCTGAATGTTGCTCAATCTCCTGGCGGCTGGTTTATGGAATATCACCCCAAATTGCGGCCAATCGACAGTCCTACTGACGGAATTTTCTTTGCAGGTGCCTGCCAGGGGCCAAAAGATATCCCTGCCAGTGTTGCCCAGGGTTCGGCGGCAGCCTCGCGCGCTTCTCGCATTCTGCATTCGGATACCTGGCAAATCGAACCGACGGTTGCCGTTGTCTGGTCAGACCGCTGTGTCAGCGGTAAAGGTCAGGCTTGTGGTATCTGTGAAAGAGCCTGCCCGTACGGTGCGATTGATTACACCAAGGGTATTTCCGCAGAGGTTATCACGGCGAAATGTCATGGTTGTGGTGCCTGTGTAGGCGAATGCCCCCATGACGCGATCACCCAGCTGCATTACACAGATGCGCAGGTACTCGCACAGATCCGCACACTGCTTGCAGTTGAACCCGAAAAGAAAATTCTGGCTTTCCGCTGTCAGTGGTGTTCCTATGGTGGTGCAGACCTGGCTGGAACCAGCCACTTCGAATACAGCGCCAATGAACGCGGTCTGCGCGTGATGTGCTCTGCCCGAATGGACGCTGACTTAATCTATGAAGCCTACCGGTTGGGTGCTGGCGCAATTTTGTATTCCGGCTGCCATCCACAAGACTGCCATTACATTACTGGTCAAATTGTTGGTGCCAAACGCGCTGCCCGGCTCGAGAAAATGTTTGCCCGTTTGGGCATGAGCCCCGGACGCTTCCGCACCGAGTGGATCAGCGCTGCTGAAGGCGATAAGTACGCCCGCGTGATCAATGAAATGCAAGCCGCGCTCGATGCAATCCCAGAAGACCAGTTGAAGGCTGAAATCGATCGTCTGAAGCCTGAGATGGAAAAGAAACTGACCAAGTTGAACGAGATCCCTGGGGTTGAAGAAGCCATGATCCAGGTCGATTTCATTGTCAAGGATTTGCTGAACAAGGCGGTGCCCGTATGAGCCATCAAACCTTGTCTGATTCTCTGGCAGAGCAGGTTAAAGCCATCCCTGGCGGCGAAATGCTAATGATGTGTTTCTCTTGTGGTACCTGTACAAGTAAATGCATGATCCAGGAAAAGCTGGAGCCAAATTACAATCCCCGCAGGTTGATCCGTGAAGCTGCTTTCAACTTTGAAGAGACTGCCTTTACTGATCAAACCACCTGGCTCTGCAGCGCCTGCGACCTTTGTTATCCAGCCTGTCCACAAAAAATCCACATTTCCGGTGTGATCACTGCTGTTAAACAACTGGCTGTTGCACAGGGACGCCAAAACCCATACCAGGTTGCTAAGGTGGACGAATCCACCTGTGTAGCCTGTGGGTTATGTGTTCAGGTTTGCCCGTACCAGGCAATTACCTTAACTGAGAAAAAAGTGCCTTTTAGAGGCATGATCAGCGTTGCTTCAGTGGACCCAGGCAAATGTATGGCATGCGGGATGTGTAATGCCGCCTGCCGTTCAACGTCCATTCGCCTGAGCCAGGATTTCAACGACAATCGTGTCCTTGAAAACTTGTGGAGTTGGCTTGAAAGTGAGGCTGCATGATGTCTCTGAAACCCAAAATCGCTTTATTTCAATGCCAATGGTGCTTGTATTCACCAACAGACCAGGAATGGGTCGACTCACAGCTGCCCGAAAACATCCACCTTATCAAGACACCCTGTACCGGTCGTATCAACCCCCTTTATGTGCTCAATGCCGTCCAGGGTGGTGCCGACGGAGTAATGATCAGCGGCTGCTTGCCCGAACAGTGTCATTTCAAGACTGGTAACATGGCTGCCCGCAGACAATTGGAAGAATTCAATGATTTCCTGGACTATATCGGATATGAGAAGAGCCGTATGCGCTTCGTATGGCTCGATTTACAGGACAGGGGCATCATCCAGAAGCGATTGGCTCAATTTGAAAAGGACCTGGAAGCATTAGGTCAAGCCAGCAACCTGGTTACACGAGTGAAAGTTGCCGAGGGAGGTCAGAATGCCTGATCTCAACGCAATTAAAGCTGAAGCCAAACGCTTGCTTGCGGAAGGAGTGGTCGAGGTCGTTGTCGCCTTCAAACCTGGTGACACCCCACTTCATCCCCAGCCTGCATTTTTCACCAACGTCGATGAGGTCGAGAACCTTGTCTACGATGGTCTCTGCCAGAACAACCTGGCAACTTTCCTCACCCGACTTCCGAAAACAAAGAAAGTCGGCATGCTTGTGCGCGGTTGTGAAAACCGATCTGTCAACGCTCTCGTTGTAGAGAAGCAGAAATCTCGTGAAAATCTTTACCTGGTCGGTATCCCCTGCGAAGGTATCATTGATTGGAGAAAAATTGTAGAGCGTGCCGGCGAAGCTGTTCTGGCTGTGAATGAAAATAACTATGTTGTCGAAATTGAAACGCGTGATGAGCACTTCACTTTCTCGAAGAACGAATTGTTACACGATAGCTGCCTGCGCTGTGTCCACCCCACCCCCCTCAGTGCTGACATTCTGATTGGTGAAGCTCTTCCAGAAGGCAACCTTGCTATTGCTCGTAAGGCAGTTGAAGAATTTGAAGCACAGACTATCGAAGATAAATACGCCTGGTTTCAAAAAGAAGCCGAACGCTGCATCCGCTGCTACGCCTGTCGCGAAGCTTGCCCGATGTGCTATTGCACTGAATGTTTCGTGGACCACATCGAACCCCGCTGGACAGAAAGTGGCGCTACCCCCGCCGGTATGCAAGGCTGGCACATTGTGCGCGCATTCCATCAGACTGCTCGCTGCACAGATTGCGGTGCTTGCGAACGCGCCTGCCCGATGGACATCAAAATGACCTATCTGACCGAAAAGCTGAACCACGACATGATAAACAAATACAATTTCGAAGCCGGTTTAGACACCCAGACCCTGCCGCCCTTTGCGACAGTCACGCTGGATGACAAGAACCGCTTTATGGCGTGAGGAGAGAGACAGCTATGAACCTTATCCTCGAAAAACAAGCCCTGCCTGGTTTGCTGCAATCCTGGCGTGAGCAGTATGATGTTTATGTACCACAAAAAATGGAACGATTTTCACATTTCATGCCGCTCACGGAAGAAAGCGTATTGGTAACTGGTGAGCCGCACAATACGCGCATCCCTCCCAAAGCACTCTTCCTGCCCATGACAGAAACATTGGTGAAATTCACCCGTTTTGGCGGTTATGAAGATGCCCAGCAAAATGTTCAACCCCGTGTTGTCTTTGGTATCCGCCCCTGCGACGCCCAGGCGATCCAATTGCTGGACACTTCTTTCATCCAGGAAGGTTACACCGATCCGCTCTGGTTGGAACGACGGGAAAAGACGATCACCATCGGTCTTGGCTGCCATCAGCCCTGCCATAACGGATTTTGCACGACCGTGGGTTATGGTCCATTCAACAAATCCGACCTGGACGCGCTGTTGACTGACTTGGGCGACACTTACCTCGTCGAAACTCTCTCTGAAGCTGGAGAAGCCTGTTTCCAGGATCTTTCTCCTGCTTCTGACGACATTTATGAACACGCACTAGAAATTCAGCAGATCGCCCATGACCAAATGCCGGTTGCCTTTGAAACTGAGAATCTCAAGGAAAAGCTGGAACAGAATTTCAATAGTAAGTTTTGGGAAGAAGTCTCGCAAAGCTGTTTGGGCTGCGGTGTTTGCACCTTCCTGTGCCCCACTTGCTTCTGCTTCGACATCGTCGACGAAACCCAGCGCAAGCAGCGCGTGCGCAACTGGGATACCTGTATGTTCCGAACCTATTCCCTGGAAGCTTCCGGGCACAACCCGCGCCCATCCCGGGTGGAACGGACCCGCCAACGCCTCAGCCACAAGTTCGTTTACTGGCTGGACCAGGTGAATCAAATTGGATGCACCGGATGTGGTCGCTGCGTGCGCTATTGCCCGGTCGGGATTGACATTCGTGCCATGCTCCGCCAGGCTCAAACCCTTCCTTTCGAGGTGAGCCATGCAGTCTGAGGCACGCAGCCCTTACACTCCCATTCCAATGCATGTTTTGCATGCCTACTATGAATCTACCGATCGTTCTTTGAAGACGCTCGAGTTGAGTTTTGACCATGCCGCGGACAGCCAGGCGTTTTTCCAGGTTTTCAACCCTGGTCAGTTCTGCCTGCTTTCCGTGGCGGGTAAAGGCGAATCCGCTTTGGGTGTCGCCAGTGCTGCTTGGGAAGGCGATTTTGTGCGTTTCACAGCCCAAAATGTGGGCAGTGTTACCTCCGCCCTGCACGCTCTTAAAGCCGGCGATGCCCTCGGTATGCGTGGACCAATGGGCAATGGTTTCCCACTGGATGACTGGAAAAGTAAGAACCTGGTCATCATTGGCGGTGGCTGCGCCTTTTCAACGCTCTATGCCCTGACCAAACATGTTCATCATGAAGACCACCGCGGTGATTATGGCAAACTTACCCTGGTATACGGCACGCGCACCTCTGGCTTGTGCATGTACAAGCATGATATCGCTGCCTGGCATGAGGATGAAGATATGGAGATCCACCAGGCGATCGATGTACCTGAGGACAATTGGCTGCACCACGTTGGCTATGTGCCCGATGTGGTCCGGCAGGTAGCCCCCTCACCAGTTAACGCTGTTGCCGTGGTTTGCGGACCACCCATCATGACAAAGTTCACCCTACCAGCCCTGGTGGACCTCGGTTTCTCTCCCGAGAATATTTTCACTTCGCTGGAAAAGCGTATGAAATGCGGCATCGGAAAGTGCGGACGTTGTAATCTTGGACCAAAATACATTTGCAAGGATGGGCCGGTCTTTTCGTTGGCTGAACTCAACGCCCTTCCAGCTGACCTTTAGGAGCATTTTATGAGTCGTGGAACGCCAAAAAAGACCCGAACCGAACATTTGATGACCATCAACCGGGATATGCTAACCCGCAATTACTGGATGAAGTGGGATCTGGATAAATGTGTCGGCTGCCAAATCGGTCCTATTGTTTGCCCAAAAGAAGCCCTCACACACGTGCCGGCAGTCCTGGAAAACGGACATATCTCCAAGAGAGCATCCGTCGATGTTGACGAGACCAAGTGCGTTAACTGCGGGAGCTGCGTGGAAGCCTGCCCGAAACATGCTATCGAACTGACAGTCAATGGCAATCCTGAAAACCCGGTTATTGAATATGGCGCATTTCCTGAGTTTGATGTCAAGACCATCTTTCGCAAAGAAAAGTTTGATTTTTCATTGAAGGATTTTCTCATCGAGAATTGCCCTACAAATGTCATCAGCTATGATGCAGAGCGTGAAACGATGCGGGTGGACTTTGAGAACTGTATCCATTGCCGCCAATGTGAGGTTGCAAGCAAAGGTGCTTTTGAGGTCAGGCAGCCCTGGGTGGGCTCAGTAGTCTTGCGCCGCGAGCAGTGCGTTCCTGGTTGCCTCGCTTGTGCAGATATCTGCCCTACCCGTGCTCTACATGTTAATGATGATGGTGAATTGGTCCTGGCAGATTATTACTGCATCAAGTGCGGAGCCTGCATGCAGGTCTGCCCGGTCAAGCCGGAGTATGAAGAAGAAACCTTTACTTTTGAATCCCATGGGATGACCCATACCCGCACCAAGCAAAAGCTGACGAATGCAGAAGCTTTACCAGTCGTCGTCGAGAGGTGGCGTATCAATCACACTGCTGTTTCCAGCGCTTCTTGGATCGAAGCGTTGCGCAAGCTCTCAGATGACAAGGCAAAATCGGTGGAAATCGATCGTAAACGTGCTCTGAGGCGGGCTGACCTGATCGAAGCACTCCGTGGCAACATCGTGGCAAAAACAAAGTTGAAGAAGGAAATCGAAAACTAAGTACTTTTCTGTCAATTAAAAAGGATAAATGATATGGCTTCGACGGTATTTATGTTTATCCCCTTCTTGAAACAATTGGTAGTAGATGTCGACCCGAAAGAGATCAAACGGATCGAGAAAATTTTGAACGACAATGAGATTCTTTATCGCATCAAATCTTCTTCGTTGAGAGGAGTTTTTGGCAGGCATTACGATTCAGCTGCATATAAGACCATCGTCATGCCCCTCTACATCGATGCTCAACGCCCCACCATTTCGTATGTTATTTATGTAAGAAAAAGGGATTTCGAAAGAGCGAATAGTTTGATCAATTGAATGTTCTTTCGTCATTGCCAATCGCCTTGCCAGGTTACCTCAAGGATTATAAGCTCAAACGTTCGGCAAAGTGATGAAGCAATCTCATAGTTCCTGCTTGTGTTTAAAGTTTATAGAGAGATCACCTCACAAAAGAAGCTCGCGATGACGGCTGGATTTCGTCATTGCGAATTACTTTGCCACGCGACCTCAAGGGGTTTACCGACACCAGTTTGGCAAAGTGATGAAGCAATCTCATATCTTCAAGAGATCTGTAGAATATAAAAAGAGAGATCGCTTCGCAAAAGAAGCTCGCGATGACGGCTGGATTTCGTTACTGCGAATCACTTTGCCACGTGACCTCAAGGGGTTTACTGACACCAGCTTGGCAAAGTGATGAAGCAATCTCATATCTTCAAGGGATCTGTAGAATATGAAAAGAGAGATCGCTTCGCAAAAGAAGCTCGCTATGACGGCTGGATTTCATCATAGCGAATCCCCTTGCCAAGTGATGTGGCAATCTCGTAGTTCCTGCCTGTGTTTAAAGTAAATAGAGAGATCGCTTCGCAAAAGAAGCTCGCGATGACGGCTGGATTTCGTCATTGCGAATCACTTTGCCACGCGACCTCAAGGGGTTTACCGACACCAGTTTGGCAAAGTGATGAAGCAATCTCATATCTTCAAGAGATCTGTAGAATATGAAAAGAGAGATCGCTTCGCAAAAGAAGCTCGCGATGACGGCTGGATTTCGTCATTGCG
>WOZC01000144.1:10842-14218 GCA_011620465.1 Anaerolineaceae bacterium
AGATCTGTAGAATATGAAAAGAGAGATCGCTTCGCAAAAGAAGCTCGCGATGACGTTATTTTTGGTGAAATCGCTTCACAAAAGAAGCTCGCTATGACGTTATTTTTGGTGAAATCTCGGTGCAAAAGAAGCTCGCGACGACGGTATTTTTTACGAGATCACCTCGCAATAGAAGCTCGTGATGACGGGTTCCAACGTAGGTAAAGAACTTTTTTATAATTACCTCAACTCGACGTTCGAGCCATAACCAAATCGCGAGGTAAAGTCGAAAGACCAACCGGTCTGGGAATCGTATTCCGGATTGCGTTCATTTTTATTGAAAATCATCACACGTGCTTTTGAACGTAATCGTCCAAAATTGCCCATACTCGGTGTGGATGTGATCAGATTACGGAAAGTACCGCAATTAATGTAATATTTTTCTGTACCGTTTTCCACCTTAACCAATTCCACCAATGCGTTATGGGTGTGACCAGCGACCAGGCACATGATCGGAGAATTGTCGTCCTTGATACACTTTTCCCGCATGATCACATCCAGGTTGTCACTGATCTTCGATTTCTTGAACACCGGATTGAGTAATGTTTTCATCGCCCAAAAAGGCAAGCCATGCCTCCACAAGCGGGTACGTAAAACCGACCGTAAGGTGGCAGCAGACGCACCGTTAAGTTGTCCAAAATCGATCACACTTGAACCGATATCCGGACTGACTGCCAAACCATCGAGCAGTTTAAGTAAAACAGGTTCAATAAACTGCCACACATCCCTCTTACTCATGCCAGGCGTGGTGAAGAGAAAATTGACCAGAGCATTGGTAGGACGGACATTGTCAAAGTCGATCAAGCGCTGATAAAGCGTCAGCAGTTCATCCGTCGCGAGAATGGATTTATCGCTATAGTATTCTCTGAAAAGCAGGGGCAACTTTGCCGCTATCTCAGTAGTGACGATATCTCCCAATACCGGTTTGTCGTAGCAAGCCTTATCAATAAAAAGTGGAATTTCAGGCCAGGTGCGCAAATCCACACTAAAATTGGTGTGATCATACTCATGACCGTGGCGGACGAGGACAAGCGGTAAGCCATCATTATTGTGGATGTATTGGTTCGTGAAAACTTTGCCGTCAACTACCAAACCCAGCATTTCCTGGATCTTTTGACGAACAGCCTGGCTGGAATTCGCTAAACGGTCGTGATTGCCTGGTACAAAATGAACGGTCACCGGTTTTTGATAGAAGGCACTTAATCCTCGAAAAACGCTTAGCGTGGCAGCAACCCGTTCATCCTGGCTGATTGCGTCTATTACATTTAGAACCTGTAATTCTGCCTGGCTGCTATCGGCAATTTCATCGTTATGCAGATAGGGACGCAATTGCCCTGCCTGCCAGAGAGCCGAACGGGTTATCTCGAAAATATCTCCTGCTAAAACCAGGTCGATTGATTTGATTGCGCTATCGCGTATAAACTCAGAAATCTCCTTAAAGAAAGAGATGTAAACCTCGGAGGGTAAATTGTGGTTGTAACGCCGCCCGTTCAAATTGAGTGATTTTGTATCCGCCAAATGCAGGTCGGACATGACTATTAGCATAAAGTCCTCGTTTCCATGCTGCGGTTATAACACAAAAAAATATCGAACAGATTAAAAGTAGGTTAAGAGATCATTGCAATGGGAGGATAGCTGCGCCAGTTTCCTGCGAACCAATCAACAGCTGTTCATTGTTGTTTCCAAGGAAACCGACTGTCTGATAATGCCAATTTTCAAGCAGGATCATCTGCCAGGTCTCTCCACAATCACTGCTCAAAAGTGCAAAACCCTGACCGGTTGCCGCCAGGTTGCACGGGTCGGATTCTGTGATGGAGAGCAATTCTCTGCCTTGCCCGCCGATCAATAACCACTGTTCGGTGTCCGCGTCGAGATAGAAAATCCCTGAATCAGTTGCAGCCAGCAAGCCATTATTGGTAGATAAAAGTTTGTTGACATTCACATCCTGCAAATTAGACTGAATGAGAGACCATTCTCGGTTCTGGGATTGATAGACCTTACAGGATAGCGTTGAATCGCAAGCAATGACAAAAAGCTGGTTGCCTAAATTGTCAAAAGCGATATCTATAATACTCTCACCTTCAAAACCGATCTGTTTCCAACCAGCATCTACGCGCAAATAGAGTCCATTTCCAATGGTACCAACATAGAGGTTGTCTTTAAAGCTCAAAAGTTTGAGAGGAATAGCCGGTATCAGCGTACCTTCCATCAATATTGAATCGGACCGAGCCTGCTGGAGATGAACAGCCAGAACTTCAGCCGGCAAACCCACTTTCTCGTTCAGAAATCCAAGATCTTCCCCATCCTGTTCTCCTTCAACCAACGGCAAACTATTCTTGACCCAATTTTCGCCTTCCAGGAAATATATTCCTGATTCGGTGAGGACTTGTAGTTGTCCTTGATAGACAGCCAGGTCGATTACGGCTTTATCTTCAAGGTCTTCGGTCATTTCTACCCAATCCAAACCTGGCGAGTCAACTGCATACACACCTTTGCCGTAAACTGCCGCATACGCAGTTCCATTCAGGTCGTCTTTCAACAAGGCTGTAACGGCATTCAGGCGCAAATCGCCCATGATGTTCTTCCATCCGGTACTGCCAGCGTTTGTGCGGAAAACTCCGTTGGACTCTGTCGCTGCGAACCAGCGTTGAGGGCTGCCGTTTGCCACCACGAAATCATAGAGCTTTTGACCCGATAGACCGCGCGAAGTCCAGCTTTGGGCAAAATTGTCCGTCGAATAGAGACCATTTCCATAAGTACAGGCAAAAACACGTTTTTGGGTTCCACCAAATGGATCGGCATATAGCCTGAAAACAGCCGCATTTGTCGGCAAACCTACTCTGCTACTGCTCCAGGAATAGCCATTGTTCCAGGTTCGATAGACAGCGGCGTCATGCCAGACCCCTCCATAAACCAGCCCCGGGTAAGCAGCATCAAGCGCAAAACTGCGTGCGGACAGATCTGTGACGCCACTGTTGATCGCACTGAAGGTTGCACCGGCATTCGTACTTTTGTAGAAACCGTGTTCGTGAGCAGTCAGGTAGAGTTCATTGGAGTTAAGCGGGTTGACATCGATGTCATAAAAGTAGTCAAGGGTTGAAAACGTCTCTCCGGTCAAAAGTAAAGACCAGGATGATCCGCCGTTATTGCTTTTATACAGATAGCCCTTCAGGCTGCCATTGATCCTGGTGGCCGCATAAATCACATTGGCATTATTCGGGTCAATCTCGATATCATAGACAATATGGTTCCCTAAAACCCCACCGTTGGAGGCATCCCATCCGTTTCCATTAGTTGATGATTTGTAGATACCGCCGCCGTAAGTTCCGGCATAGAC
>WOZC01000036.1 GCA_011620465.1 Anaerolineaceae bacterium
TCACATCTCTACGCATTCCGACGATCACTTCCACCCCTTTGGCTGCCATCTTTTCAACCATAGCTCCTTTGATTTCTACAGAAGGCTCGTTCGTCCTGATTCTCTCGATTAAATCATTGTAAGCTACACGCATTTCTTCGCTATTCTCAATGTTAAGTATAATTCCACCAACGTCCGACTTATGGATCAGTCCTTCAGCAACGATCTTCAAGACAACTGGAAATCCGATTTTTCCTGCAATCACGACGGCTTGATCAGCTGTCTTTGCCAACCCACCCGGTACGTTCGGTATTCCATAGGCGTCCAGCAACAATCGGGATTCATATTCACCGATCACTTTACGCTCAGCTATAGCCAATTTAGCGTTCTCGATTTTCAGTAAATCAGCAGCCATATTTGGCATTTCTTCAAAAGCTTGCTTTTCCAATACCTGTTTGTATTCCCACATACCTTTCAGCACCGGTCCTGCCTGGTCAGGGAAAGTATAAACAGGCACGTTGTTCAAGTTCAGGATTTGCTCAGATTCTCCCGTACTGCGTTCACCCATCAGGCAGGTCAGAAGCGTTTTCTCAGTGTTCTTACTGATCTCAATCCAGGATTTCGCAACGCCAAGCGTATCAACCAGTGCCTGCGGAACCAAAATTGGCATTAAAACATCCACACCGTCATCTATATCCAGGTTGCTCAGGCTCCAAAGGTAATCCTCAGGGCTGACTGACCCGAGCATATCGACCGGGTTGGAGACTTGTGCGCTGGGATTGAGCTTTTCTCTCAAACGGGACTGTATCTCAGGAGCAATTTTTGCAAGTTCAAAACCGTTGAAATCAAGACTGTCAGCCGCCAAAGCTGCCACCCCGCCAGCGTTCGTGGTCATTGCCACACGTTTGCCCTTCGGCAAAGGCTGACTGCCCAGTGCCCATGCCACGTTGAACAGTTCATTGATCGTTGATACTTCGATCACACCAGATTGTTTCAGCGCGGATTGGTAAGCTGCATAGGACCCAGCCAAAGAACCAGTATGGGAACTAACAGCCTTTGCGCCAGCGTCGTTCTTGCCTGCTTTTAAGAAAACGATCGGTTTCTTCATTGAAACTTCTCGTGCGACCCGCATAAAGCGCGGACCATCCTGAATGCCCTCAACGTACATAGCGATGACTTTGGTATTTTCCTCTTCAGCTAAGTATTCAAGCATATCGGTCTCGGTTACATCCATTTCATTTCCAAGGCTGGCAAAGTGGGAAAATCCAATTTTTGAATTGATGATCAGGTCGATCACACCCCCACAAATCGCTCCGGATTGAGAAATAAAAGCGATTGGTCCCGCTGGCGGAACTCCTTTTAAGAAAGTTGAATTCAAACCTGTGCGAACGTCCATCGTGCCCACGCAATTAGGACCAACCACCCTCATTCCATAGTCATCCGCCAATTTTTTGACCGATTTTTCAATCTCAGCCCCTTCGGGACCCATCTCCTTGAAACCACCGGTAATGATCACAACAGTTTTGATTCCCCGCTCTCCAATTTCGCGCATGGTATCCATGATAATCGTCACAGGCAACACAACCACCGCAAGTTCCACTGGATCAGGCACATCCGCTATCGAGGCAAAAGCCTTTTTTCCCAGGATGAAATCAGCATTTGGGTTGACTGGGTAGACTCCGCCCTGGTAACCATAGGTCAACAGGTTTTCAAGAATTCCGTAGCTTAACTTCTTTGGGTTGGTAGATGCGCCTAAGATGGCGACACCTTTGGCATTGAAAAATGGACTGAGTGATGATGGCATTGTTCCTCTCCTGGTAATGATGTCAAAAAGATTATAACAATGAATATCAATAAAGCGCTTACTTACTTTTCGGTGGCTTCCTCCACCATCTTGATCAGTCATCTATGTCAGCATTGTTTGTGACGAGTAGAAAATATTTTTCACCGTTATAATTCTCGTAATACCATGGGCAATTTACCACAAACACCCACAGCAATACAAAAACAAAGCGCTGATCATATTGGTTACCCCACTCTTTTCCTCAGTGGACCGGCGTCTTCCGGCAAGACCAGTGCTGGCTTGCTGCGGCTGAATAATATTCTCACCAATCAGCCAGAGCAATCTGGTCACCCTGTGCTTGTCCTCATCCCCCAAAGAAGCCTGGCTCAACCGTACCATCAATTCCTTCGGATTATCAATTTTTCCGAGGGAGATCAGGTAAGCATCCAGACCATGAGCAGCCTTGTGCGCAGGATGGTCAGTCTTTTCTGGCCGGTCATAGCCAGTCACCAGGTTTTCAGGCACCCTTACGAAGCACCCCGTTTTCTGACACTCGAAACTTCGCAATACTATATGGCACAAATTGTCCTGCCGATGATCGACCAGGGGCGTTTCAGCAACGTCACCTTACCGCTCTTCCGACTCTACAGTCAGATTATCGATAACCTGAACAAATCCGCATTAGTCGGCTTTCCTCATACCGAAATTGGACAGCGGCTTTCTTCTGCCTTTATTGGCGACGCCGCCCGTCAGAATGTTTTCAGTGATGTCCAGGAAGCTGTCAATCAATTTCGTGCTTACTGCCTGGCAAACAACCTGGTTGACTATTCTTTACAGGTGGAACTTTTTTGCCAAATTTTGTGGCCAAATCAGACCTTCCAAAAGTACATCACCAACCAATACTCGCATTTGATTTACGATAACTCGGAAGAAGACCCTCCTTACGTTCACAATATCATCTCCCAATGGCTTCCAAATCTACAAAGTGCCCTGATCATACATGATGACCAGGCTGGCTATCGCAGTTTTTTGGGAGCTGACCCTCGATCCGCCCTGTCACTCCAGAAACAATGCCAGGATTCTCTGGTCACAACTGAGAACTTTGTCAGTTCCAAACACATCCAGGAGCTCAGACGCTGTTTCCAGGATTTGAAAGATTGCCAGCCAACCCAGGAACTGATCAATCAAACCATTGGTTTCCCAACGAAACGACTGCGCTTTTTCCCGGAACTGCTGGATGAACTAACGAAGCAAATTGAAGAGTTGCGAGCTCAGCCCGATGGTAAAGAAAAAAAAATCGCCATCCTGGCACCTTATGTATCGGACAGCCTCAGGTTCTCGTTGGAACACAACCTCGAAACCCTCGGTCTTCAGGTTAATATTCAAAAACCATCATCACCGCTTAATCAGGATCCGGTAATCAAAACGCTGATCATTCTTTCAAAGTTCGCCCACCCAAGTTGGGAAATGCGGGTAAGTTTCCTTGATGCAGCGGTAGCGCTGACTTATGCTGTCAACGGGCTGGACCTCAACCGTGCTCATTTGTTGCTGGGTTCATTTGATAACTCGAATCTTCACCTGCATGATCTCCCAGAACCGATAAAATCAGATCGAATTTCATCTGAATTAATTGAGCGCTACCAGGAACTGCGCGATTGGCTGCATTCAACAGATCCGGATGAACCATTCGATAGTTTTCTGAGCCGCCTGTTTGGAGAATTGCTCTCACAGCCAGGTTTTCGGTTTGAGGACAACCTTCAAGCAGGTACCTCCACCGCGGTTTTGATGGAATCCTTCCAAAAGTTTACGCTTTCGTTGGATCAAAAAATGCAGACAGATCAAAGACTTGCAGCGCAAGCTTTCATCGAAGCAGTTGACTCCGGATTGATCTCCGCTTTTTACTTATCAGATTGGGAAGGTCAGCCGAATGACAATATACTAATAGCGCCTGTCACGAGTTTTTTGATGCGAAATGAGCCGGTTGACTACCAATTCTGGCTCAACATTGGCAGCAAAGGCTGGTATGAGCGCCTGGAGCAGCCACTTACTCATCCTATTGTCTTGAGCCGAAATTGGTCAGCTGGAAAACAATGGACTGCTGATGACGAAACTGCCTACAACCAGGCAAATCTGCAGCGCACATTGAGCGGTCTGCTTTTACGCTGTCGTGAGAAGGTGTTCGCACTCACGTCTGACTATAACGAATCCGGTGTGGAAGAACGCGGTCAACTTCTGACCGTCTTCCAAACGCTCTTCCGCAAAGCAATTCGGGGTGAGAATGAGCGCTAATCCGCGTTTACGACCCTCCCAGGAAGAAATCATGACCTATCGCGAGGGCTTAATGGGCATCTCGGCAGTTCCTGGCAGTGGCAAGACCTGGACCCTCTCGAACCTGGCGGTCAAACTGATTCTCTCGACTGATCTTGAACCTGACCAGGAAATTCTGGTTGTCACCTTTTCCAATTCTGCTGCAGACAACTTTTCAAATAGAATCGGTGAGCAACTTCGAGAAAACGGGCTCATTGAAGGCTTTGGTTATCGTGTACGCACTTTGCACGGTCTTGCTAATGACATTATCCACGAACGCCCCGAACTGGTCGGTCTCTCAAATGAATTTAGCATCATCGATGAGTCAGAGTCCAATGAAATTATGAAAGACTTGGTTGCCCAGGCGATGGAGAATCATTTTGACTACCTGACCAGCCTGATCAGTGAGGATATCAATGAAAAAAAGCGGGAAAGCATTATTAAAACTGATTTTCCTGATTATCTATTGATCCTGGCAAGAAACTGGATTAAGACAGTTAAGGACAAGCAAATCACCATCTCCCAACTGGAAGAGTGGCTTTCTGTGCCAGACACCAACCCACTGATGTCAATCGTCCTGGGTATTTATCGCGGTTACCAGGCAGCCTTGAATTACAGGGGTGCCATCGATTTTGACGATCTCATCCGATATGCCCTGGAATGCCTGCGCATTGACCAAAACCTGACCAAGCAACTACGCCATCGTTGGCCGTTCATTCTTGAGGACGAATCCCAGGATTCCAGCAAGCTGCAACAAGAGATTTTGACGAACTTAGTCGGCGACAATGGCAACTGGGTGCGGGTGGGCGATCCCAACCAAGCCATCTATGAGAGTTTCACGACAGCAGACCCTAACTTGCTGAAGACCTTTGTTTCAAGGGATAATGTTCGCTCCGTGGATCTGCCTGTTTCAGGACGATCAGCACAAAAAATTATTGACCTTGCCAATGCTCTTATTGACTGGGTACAAACTTCGCATCCCAATTACGCTATCCGGGACGCCTTATCCGAACCTTTTATTCAGCCAACCCTGCCTGGTGACCCTCAGAAAAATCCGACTGATCGTACGGATAGTGTTATCCTGGTCGATCGAACCATGACCTCCGACCAGGAGCTTGTCTATTTGAGCCGAGAGGTTAAAACCTGGCTGAAAGAAAATCCGGACAGCACTGTCGCTATCCTGACATTCCTCAATAAGCGGGCTTCGGAAATTGTGAAATTCCTAAAAGCAGAAAATATTGAGGTAAGTGAGGTCTTGATGAAAGTCCCGGAGTCTACCCGTCTTTCAGCCGGGGCAATCGTTTTGATTCTAAAATCGCTGTTCGATCCATTGAATCCTGGTCATCTGGCTCGTTGTTTTGAAGTTTTTTTCCGGCATTACCAGGATAACCCTGACCTATCCCAATTGGTGAAGTCAACAAGTAAGTTGATCCGGGAGTTGGAAACCACGGAAGACTACCTTTATCCTGAAGTGAAAGACTGGCTTCAGGATCTGGAAGGCGAGGACATTAACCAGTCCTCACTTGAAATGTTGAAAAGCTTTCGCCAGGTGATCAAACGCTGGCATGCTGCCTTGATCCTGCCGTTGGACCAATTGATACTTGTGATTGCCCAGAACTTGATCCTGGATAATGCTGAGTTAGCCATCATCCACAAGCTTTCAGGATTCATCAAATCACTCCTTGAAAATAACCCTCATTGGTCAGTAATGAATGTGATGGATGAATTGATCGGGATTTCCAAGAACAGCCGGGGGTTTGCTACTTTCAGCCAGAAAGAAGATGGTTTTGATCCGGAAAACTACCGCGGTAAGGTGATCGTCGCGACAGCACACAAATCAAAAGGACTCGAATGGGACAAAGTGTTCCTGAGTTCAGCCAACAATTTTGACTATCCTGGTGGAGAAGGTAACGAGGTTTACACCTCAGAAAAATGGTTCATCGTTGACAAACGCAACCTGGAGGCTGAGCTTTTTTACGACCTTGAATCCATACGGGTTGAACACACTGGTGGGATCATGCTGCGCACTTTCGACAAACAAAATTCCCGTGATGACGTTGCCAGGGAGCGCCTGCGCTTGTTCTATGTAGGCATAACGCGTGCAAAAAAATCGTTGACGATCACATGGAACACAGGAACAAAGAATAATCTACACGCTGCTTTGCCTTTACAATATCTTTCGGGCTTGGTGAATAAAAATGGCTAACCTCATTTCTCCGGATTTCACCTTCACGCAGAGCAACTTGCAGACTTTTACTTACTGCCGACGACGTTTTTACCTGCGTTATCTCAAGAAATTGATCTGGCCGGCGCAATTGGTCGGTGACCAGCAATATGCTCAAGACCGGGATGCAGGTGTGCGTTTTCATCGGCTGGTCCACCAGCATTTCCTCGGTTTTGAACCTGCCCTGCTCCGCAAAGTCTCGGAAGCCGACCCTGACCCCCGTGTAGCAACCTGGTTGGAAACCTTTCTATCCAGTCAGATGTCCACCCTTGAGGGTGAACTCGCTCCGGAAGCGCTCTATACCACCACTCTCGCTGGTCATCCACTAAGCGCAAAAGTCGATCTTTTGCAAATGAATTCTGGCAAAATCAAGATTTACGACTGGAAAACCTCCCGTCAATTGCCAAAAGAGACATCCCTGAAAAAGCAAGCCCAAAGCAGGGTTTATCCGTTGGTCATTTCCAGGGTCTTAGGAAAGGATGCTGCCGTATTCAAACTGGAAAACTTGTCAATGGTGTATTGGGAGGCTAATTTTCCTGACCAGGTCATTGAAATCAATAGTTCTCAGGATGACTGGCAAAAGTATGAAACTGAAATCACAGCATCGATTGAATTGATCTTAAGCTTTCAAGTAGAAGAATTTGGTAAAACGCCTGATATTCGCAAGTGTGCCTGGTGTGAATATCGTTCCTACTGCCTGCGTGGAAAAGCAGCACAAAGTCCAGAAGATAATATGGAATTCGACCTGATAGATGATGAAATGAAAATCCCCGGAGACACTGTAGAATCCTGGGGATCAGTGTAAACTTAAATAAAAAAAATGGGCAGAACAGGGCTCGAACCTGCGACCTCATCTGTGTAAAAGATGCGCTCTGACCAACTGAGCTATCCGCCCGGGAAACCTATTATAAGCGAAAAATGAGAATAATACGATTCAAAAACAAAAATGATGAAGTTCAATTTGGCTGGATTTACCAGGAAAAAGTTGGTTTGATCCAGGGCGATCCGTTCGGGGAATACCGCCGGTTTGAAGCAAGCATGTTGCTTTCTGATCTGGAACTTTTGTTACCCTGCCAACCCAGCAAGATCATCGCTGTTGGCAGGAATTACGCTGAACACGCGGCAGAGATGAATAACGAACTGCCTGCTTATCCCATGATCTTTATGAAACCGCCTTCCGCGTTAATCACGAACGGTGAACCAATTTTGCTTCCTGGGCAATCCAAACAAGTCGAACATGAAGCGGAACTTGTCATTGTGGTTGGTAAAAAGGCAAAAAACCTCAATCAGAATAACGTTAGGGAAGCGATTTTCGGTTATACCATCGCCAATGATGTCACCGCCCGCGACCTGCAGAAGATCGACGGTCAATGGACCAGGGCCAAAGGTTTTGACACCTTTTGTCCGCTTGGTCCCTGGATTGATACCGAGTTTGACCCAAGCGACGCGATGATCAGCTGCCACGTCAACCATGCCCTGCGCCAGATGAGTTCAACCAAGGACATGACCTTCAATCCCGACCAACTTATGATTTACATCAGTTCGATCATGACCCTCTTACCTGGCGATGTCATCCTAACCGGCACACCAGCCGGGGTTGGTCCTTTAGTTGATGGGGACATGGTGACGGTAAATATCGACGGATTGGGAACACTGGTGAATCCGGTCATGAAAGCCGGTTGAAATTTTCCATGCCTTTTGCTTACTGTAAATTAAAGCTCAAAATTGACCGATGTGATAGTCTGAAAGAAAAACGTGCAATTCTTGCTGCTTTACTAACTCGTATGAAAAAGTATAATCTTTCGGTTATCGAAGCATCAAACCAGGATAATCATCATCAGATCGACCTGGAAATGAGCATGGTCAGGTCAAACAAAGCATTGCTCGACCAGGATCTGCAGTTTATGTCTGATCTGATTGCACGGGAATTTCCTAACCTGGACTTGTTTGCATTCGAAAAAGAAATCTACACTTAGGATGTATTGTGCCAAAAAATACCATTAGTCTAATTGAGAAAATTCTCTACTCTGTTGAAAAACCGGGTCGCTACGTCGGCGATGAACATAACCAGATCACGAAAGAATGGGATTCTGTGGATGTACGCTGGTGCCTGATCTTCCCGGATATTTACGATATCGGTCAAGCCAATCTTGGATTGGCGATGCTCTATCAAATCCTGAATGCTGAAGAACATATCCTTGCTGAACGAAGTTTTGCTCCCTGGGTGGATATGGAAGTTGAATTGAGGAAGCATCAGATCCCGTTGTTTTCTCTCGAAAGCAAGCAATCCTTAAAGAATTTCGATATCCTGGGTTTCACGCTTCCGTATGAATCGATTTACACCAATGTTCTGAATATTCTTGATCTTGCTGGAATCAATATCCGTTCAACCGATCGACGTGAACGCGATCCACTTATCCTGGGCGGAGGGCAAGCCTGTTTCAACCCTGAACCAATGGCTGACTTTTTTGATGCTTTTGCTATCGGCGAAGGTGAAGAGGTTTCACTGGAAATCTCCCAGGTCTATCGGGATTGGAAAAAAACATCCAGCCCACGCAGTGATCTTCTGCTTAATTTAGCACAAGTACCGGGAGTTTATGTTCCTTCGCTTTACGATATTTCTTACCATCCTGACGGCACCATAGCCAACATGACCCCCATCCAGCCTGGCGTTCCAGATAAAATCACGAAACGAATCGTAGCAGCCCTGCCAACCCACCCGTCAAAGTTCGTGGTCCCCAACGTTGAGATCATCCACGATCGCATGTCTGTGGAAATCATGCGCGGCTGCACACGCGGCTGCCGTTTTTGCCATGCCGGCATGGTCAACCGACCTGTCCGCCAGCGCAGCGTGGAAGAAATCCTTCCAGTCATCGAAAATGGCTTGAATTCCACTGGTTTTGAAGAGGTCGGGCTGCTTTCGCTCTCGTCTTCGGATCATACACAAATTTTGGAGCTTACTAAAAAGGTGCATGATAATTTCCATGACCGTAAGCTCTCTTTTAGCCTGCCTTCCCTGCGGATAGAGTCATTTTCCGTAGATTTGATGGATGAACTTAAAGAGCTGAAACCAGGCGGTGGGTTTACACTCGCGCCTGAAGCAGCCACCGAACGTATGAGGGCTGTGATTAACAAGCCGCTCGATGATGAAGATTTTTACCAAACTGTCACCAGGATCTTTGAAAACGGCTGGCGTACGCTCAAGCTTTACTACATGATCGGGCTTCCAACTGAGACCATGGAAGATGTGGACGCCATTTTACAGGCAGGCATCAAAGTCTACCAAATCGGAAAACGTCTGATTGGAAAAAGCGTAAAGATTCACCTTGGGATCGCCTCCCTTATCCCCAAACCGCATACGCCTTTCCAATGGTTGCCTGTTCAAAGCCCGCAATTGATCCAGGAAAAGCTGGACTATCTGAAAGCTGGAACGCGCAGGGCAGGTATCAAGATGTCTTACAACATCCCCGATTCAACCTTATTGGAATCCTGGCTCTCGCGGGGTGACCGCCGGATTGGCTCGGTAATCCAGACTGCCTGGGAAGCTGGCGCAAAATTTGATGCCTGGGGTGAGCGGGACAACCTGCAAATCTGGCGCAATTCCTTTACGACCAACAACCTAGACCCGGATTTCTATGCATATCGGGAACGCTCCCTGGATGAGATCTTACCCTGGGACCACATCGACATTGGCGTTACCAAACGCTTCCTTCAACGGGATTACGATTGGAGTTTGGTCGGCCGTACCCGCGCGGATTGCCGCAACACCTGCTTTTCATGCGGCATCCTAGACGCATTTGGCGACCAGCGCCCGCCTGAGACAATTTGCTATTGGGGGTGCCCATGAGCGACACACCATTCAGGGTCAGAGTCTGCTATTCCAAAACCGGGAACCTGCGGTTTGTTGGGCACCTGGACACCCAACGCTTGTTTGAGCGAGCGTTAAGGCGTGCCAGGCTCCCATTACGCTATACGCAAGGGTTTAATAAACACATCCGGCTGAATCTCGCCAGCGCTTTGCCACTGGGTTTTATTAGCAGCTCTGAAATGCTCGATTTCTGGCTCGATGAGTCAATGGATGAACAAGAAATCCGTCAAAAACTACAGGAAGCACTGCCTGTGGATATCCGCATCATCGAACTTGGCTACGTTGATAATTTATTGCCTTCGCTTCAGGGGTCACTGATCTCAAGCGATTACAAGATCACACTGCCGGAAGAAGAAACAGGTGAAGTTTTTCAACAAAAGTTGGCGCAGTTGTTGGCTCAACCGGAAATCCCGGTTACCAGAAGAGAAAAAACGCTCGATTACAAACCGCTGATCCTGGAGCATAGTTTGCAGGCAGTTTCTTCAGATAACACGATTGTGAATTTCAAGCTGTCTTCAACGCCTGGGGGAAACGCCAGACCCGATGACCTTTTGGAGCTCCTGGGTATTGACCCTGCTGATTGTGTGATCGAACGTGTTGGTTTAAATTTTTCTTCGAATGAGGGTTAATGGAAAATTGTATTTTTTGTGCATTAGCAGAAAAAAGGTTGAAACCATGGTTGGTTCTCGAGAGTGACAACTGCCTGGCATTTTTGGATTCCAATCCGGTGGCACCCTACCATACCCTGGTCATACCAAAAGCGCATTTCGATAATATGCTGGATGTACCAGTGCCGGTGTTACAGGATGTCACTGAATTGATCCACCAGGTTTGCCAACTTTACACGCAAAAGCTCGGAATTGATAGTTATCAAATCTTTAATAATTCTGGTCCCCATAGCGCCCAAACTGTAAATCATCTTCATTTTCACATCCTTCCTCGCTTCGAAGGTGATGCCATTAAGTTTTATGCCACCCGCATGCCTGAGTTGGTTAAGCAATATCCTGAAATGCTGGATAAGTTGAAGTAAATCTGTTGAATTTTGTAAGGAACGCGGCTTGACCCGTTCCGCTTTCTTAGATGAATGGAAGTTGTAGGACGGAATGAGTTGGGGTTGAGCAGTGTTTGTTTGAATGACTCCAAACAACCTCACTCCGCCGACGAGAATGCCAACTCTCACCATGTCGGACGAATTGCCCTTCAGGGTAGTGAGCCATGACCGAGTTAACTACTCGAAACCATCCCGATATGGCTCATTCCAACCTACATCTCGCCATTTGGATTTTTGAATGATCAATGGAATCCTTTTGTCAATGGAATCCTTTGGTGAAAGTACTTTCTTGTTGATATAATATTGGTTCACGTCTCCGTGGCCTAATGGATAAGGCACTGGCCTCCGAAGCCAGCAATCTGGGTTCGAATCCCAGCGGAGATATTGGCATCTTTTATCCATAGCGGAGGTTACCATGTCAACCGATCCCAAAGTTTTGCAGGAAATTGAAGAACTACGCCGCCAGATCAATTATCACAGTTACCGCTACAACACGCTGGATCAACCCGAGATCAGCGATTATGACTATGACTTACTTTTCAATCGACTGAAAGAGCTTGAAGCACTTCATCCTGACCTGGTCACATCTGACTCTCCCACGCAACGCGTTGGCAACAAGCTTTCTGAAAAATTCCGCAAAGTCAGGCATCCCGCGCCGATTCTCAGTCTGGCAAATGGCTTTGGTTCACAGGCAACTTTGGATTGGTACGACCGTATCGCGCGCCTTGACCGCCGCGTGTTGAAAACAGATTTTCTCCTTGAACCAAAGCTGGACGGTCTCACCATTGTCCTGACTTATGAAAACGGTTTGTTCACCCTCGGAGCTACCCGCGGTGATGGCATCGTCGGTGAGGATATCACCGAAAATCTGAAAACATTACCCACAATTCCGCTGCGGATTCCAATTAAACAGGGTGTTCACGTTCCTGATCACATCGTTTTCAGGGGCGAATCCATCATCACCAAATCTGATTTCGAAAAATTGAACCGGGAAATGGAAGCAAATGGGCAAAAACCTTACCTTAACCCGAGAAACACAGCGGCTGGTTCATTACGTCAACTAAATCCTGCGATCACTGCCCAACGACCTCTTAAGCTGTATTTGTACCAGATAGTCGAGTCGAGCGAACCTTTACCGCCCACACAGGAAGCGATATTGGATTACATCGCCTCCTTCGGGCTGCCGGTCAACCCCTTACGCTGGAAAGCTGCCACAATCCAGGAAGCTGTCGAGATTTGCGAAGCGCAAGCAACAAACCGACATTCCTGGGCTTATGATGCTGACGGCGTGGTGATTAAGATCAATGACCACCAGCTCTATGAGGACCTTGGAATCGTAGGCAAGGACCCGAGAGGGGCACTTGCGTATAAATACCCGGGAGAAGAAGTTGAAACCACCTTGCTGGACATCCAGGTCAATGTTGGACGAACCGGAGTCCTGACCCCGCTCGCCGTCCTCGAACCGGTAGCAATCGGCGGAGTGATTGTTCGGCAGGCGACACTGCATAACTTCGATTTCATTGCTGAAAAAGATATCCGCGTCGGAGACCGGGTTCTGGTCAAACGCGCTGGGGAAGTTATCCCGTATATCGTTGCCGCCTTGCCAGAAAAGCGCGACAACAGCCAGGTTCCCTACACTCCTCCAACGAATTGCCCTTCCTGCGGTGCTCCTGTTGAACAAGACAAAGGCATGGTTGCCTGGTATTGCATCAATGCCAGCTGTCCAGCACAATTGAAGCGCAATATCGAGCATTTTGTCTCCCGTGGAGCTATGGACATCATAGGTTTGGGAGAACAAATCGTAAAGCAGTTGGTGGATGCCAACCTGATACGGTCTACCGCTGACCTATACCGTCTGCGGGAATCAGATTTGCTTGGATTGGATAAATTTGGACCCAAAAAAGCCCGGAATCTGGTTGAGGCAATACAGGCCTCAAAAACTCAGAGCCTGTCACGATTAATTACAGCTTTAGGAATCAGGGGTGTAGGTGAAGTAGCTGCAGAAAAACTGAGCGAAACCTTTCATGACCTGGATGCGCTTTCGTATGCCACAACAGAAGAATTACAAATGGTGGAAGGCGTTGGTCAGATTATGGCTGAGGACATTCAAGCCTGGTTTAAAGAAGCTGACAACAAGGAATTGCTTGAAACGTTTCGACAGCTCGGCTTGTGGCCGGTCAGTAATCCTCCAGAAAAAGAAGGAGAACAACCTCTCGAAGGTTTGAACTTTGTCGTCACCGGCACACTACCCACGCTTTCCAGGGAGCAGGCAGAAGAATTAATCAGAGAATATGGCGGTAAAGTAGTTGGATCAGTCAGCAAGAAAACAGATTACCTGGTTTTAGGTGAAAACCCGGGTTCAAAACACACCAAAGCCTTCCAACTCGGCATCCCGATCCTGAGTGAAGAAGATTTAAAGAGATTGATTGCGGGTGATTGATCTAAAAATTCTTGCTGAATAGTTCAGATGCCAAAGGTTAATCTTGTTATCCTTTCATTTTTTGTAGGATGGGCTCCGTTTTTGAACCAGGCTCTTTTACACGTCTCGCGACAAAAAAGATATCAAGATCCATACTTGTATATTTCGTGTTACTTTGTTTAGGATGACAAATTTTTCCGCAGGCTGAGATTGTTTTTTTCAATCCGGAGTCTTTTTTGTAACAGGAGATTGCTTCGTCGCTACGCTCCTCGCAAAGACGGTTATCTTTTCATTTGCCAGCGCATAGTGCCTTTTGATTATTGCTCACATGTAATTCACCGTATACCATAATCCAAACTGAAGCCGGATTGAACTGCACAATCTCGGCTTCGTCGCTTCGCTCCTCGCAAAGATAATAAAAGCCCCCGATCAGGGGGCTTTAGGTGGAGATGGCGGGAATCGAACCCGCGTCCGAAAGATTAGACTCTCGAAT
>WOZC01000038.1 GCA_011620465.1 Anaerolineaceae bacterium
CAGCCTCTCGATCAATACGTTCTTCTAAATCTAACGAAAAGTGAAACAGTAACGTAAGATTTGGTGTTTGACTCCGGTTGGGAAGTTTAATCTCTTCTTAGAATACCTTGACAGCGGGTCAAAGTAGCAATTAGAGGCGGGGCTCACTCCCTACCTTCCCCTTTAAAAAGGGGTATGACTTCCTTTACGGCTGTGAGAAAGCATCATCGGCGTGCAGTGTTTCAGCCAAGCCTTCCCATTCGACCAGCAATTCTTCGAGGCGCAGGCTGACTGCCTGGTAGGCATCCGTAATTTTCTGCAGTTTGCGCGGATCTGCCGGTGGGGAGGCAAGCTGGGCTTCCCAAACAGCTTTTTCTGTCTCGGCTGAATGTACTTTGGCTTCTACCACGGCAATTTTCTTCTGCAATTGCTGGCGTTGATTGCGGCTTAGACCTTTCCTGATCGGTTTTTCATCTTCTGGATTGGACTTGTCAGCAACGGTGATGATCGGGAGTGCTTCTGGCTTGTTACGATTGTTCAGGAACTCTTTATACTCCGAATAGCTGCCTTTAAAGTCCCGCAGGCGTTCTTCAGTAGGCAACAACTCCCAAATTTGGGTTGCAAGAGCGTCGATGAGGTAGCGGTCATGAGAAACCAGCAGGATCGTGCCTGGATAGTGTGCCAATACATCCTGCAAGACTTCCTGGGTGGGCAAGTCAAGATGGTTGGTAGGTTCGTCGAGCAAGAGCATGTTCGCGTCGGAAAGGGCTAATTTTGCCAAAGCCAGGCGCCCGCGTTCCCCACCCGATAGCGTGGCAACTCGATCAAAAACCTGGTCACCCTGAAAACCGTAACGGGCGAGGTAATTACGCACTTCAGCCGGAAGCATATTTGGCGCGACTGTGTTAATCTCCTGGATCAGGTCATTGGTCGGGTCAAGATCTTCATGCGCCTGGGCAAAGTAGCCCACCTTCAGACTGGCTCCCAGCAGGGTGCTGCCGCTGTAAGCTGGAATTTGCCCGAGGATCGTCTTGAGAAAGGTGGTTTTGCCGGCACCATTGGGACCGATCAGTGCCACGCACTCGCCCCGTTCCAAAATGAGATCAGGGCTGGTAAAGAGCGGGCGACCCTCATCCTCATAGCCAACCTGCAGATCGTAGGTGCGCAAAACCAAATCGCCGGAACGACCGATAGTCTTCAGGCGCAAGTGCATGGGGCGGGTATGGCTTTTAGGCGCAGTCAGACGGCTGTCTTCGAGCAGGCGTTCCAGCCGGCGCTGCCGACCGCGTGCCTGGTTGTTGTTTTGGGTGCCCAGGTTTTTGCGGATGTAATCTTCCTGTTTTTCAATGAATTCCGTCTGAGCTTCATATTCAGCCAGGCGCCGGGTGTAGCGTTCTTCCCGTTGATGCAGGTAGGCAGTGTAGTTTCCGCGGTAGACCTCCAGCGCAGGGGTCATTTCCCAGATCACCCGCGCGGTTTGATCGAGAAAATAACGGTCATGCGAGACTATCACAACCGCGCCGTTCCAGTCGCGCAGGTAGGCTTCCAACCATTCAACAGCATTGATGTCCAGGTGGTTGCTGGGCTCGTCCAGAAAGAGAATGTCGGGGTCTTCAAGCAGGATGCGAGCCAGGCGGGCGCGAGTGCGCTGACCGCCGGAGAGCTGCTGAAGCGGGCGTTGGTAGTCAGATTCGTCAAAACCTAGACCGGTAAGCGTTTGTTGAATGCGGTTGCTGTAGGTGTAGCCGCCTTTGAGGTCGAACTGGTGCTGCAGCCTGCCATAGCGCGTTAAGATTTCAGGGTCACAGGTGGGGTCTTGCATCTGGATCTCGAGCTGGCGCAGTTCATCAGCAAGGTCAATAAGTTCTTCGAAAGCCACCAGGCAGCTATCCCAAAGTGTACCTTCGGTCATACGCACGGCTTCCTGGGGCAGATAACCAACCCGCAGCCCTCGGGAACGAAAAACGGAGCCTTCGGTCGGTTCGTCTTCACCTGCCAAAATGCGCAGCAGGGTGGTTTTACCCACGCCGTTACTGCCCACAATGGCAATGCGAGCATTGTGGGGAATGGAAATACTGATTCCCCCAAAAATGTCCACTGGTCCAAAAGAGCGACCCAAGTTCTGCGTGGTTAAAAGTGACATGGCAGGGAAAGTATACCAGCCAGTGGAGGGTTTTCCGCAGAAAACTAATTATCCGAAGACAGTCATCAATCCTCGATACCTTCTACTGCTTCTGACATCACCGTGTTTAGAGGAACCTTACAAAGAAAACTTGAATACTCAAAAGCATCTGCAAGAGTTGTAAAACTCCAAATTACATTACCGTTAGCGATATAGGCATCCCGGGCACCCACCTCTTCAATACCAATTTGGATTGCATACACAGATTCGTTTTCAATGGGATAAAGCATGATGGAGTTTCTGGATAAATCCGTGCCTGTCGAAGCCTGCGTGATTGCAAAGCCATCAGAAATGGATATGTCTTGAGATTCCCTGCCTGATACAACTGCTATTCTTGAAATCCCGGTCTCAAGATTGAAAATTGTAAAACTTGTAGGTTGTTCGAAACTTTCGTTATTCTTCCAGATAATATATGGGAATTCCATGTCTGGCATGCTGGCAGGATAATTCTGAGGAAGTTCAACCCATGTTCGGTTTGAAATGTCGAACAGGGTTAAGTTACGAACAGGCTCCTTGGGAGCAGCATTTTCTATCACTATATATCCATTTGATGCTGCGATATTTGACATAAATGTTTCTTTATCTTGGCTATCAATCAGCAATTCTGCCTTATTGGAAGCCAAATCAAACGCAAAGAGTTGGCTAGACAAAATATCCTTTCCATCAAAGGTTGAAGTTGAAAAGTAAAGAATGTCAGAGTCTAGCGAAGTATATGTATGAACTGAAATGGAATTGTATTGTCCTTGATTTGCAATGATTTCATTGGTATTTTCTTCT
>WOZC01000061.1 GCA_011620465.1 Anaerolineaceae bacterium
CGGCAGAGACCAGCTTTTCATTGATAACCAGTCCGGGTGTGGCAAGGATCGGGTATTTATGAATTTCGTTATAGTCTGTCACTTTTTCGATGACAGCCTCGACGCCCAGCATTTCAACTGCTTGACGGGCATTAGCAGCAAGACGTACACAATTATTGCAGCCAGGACCAAGAACTTTGATATTTATCATTTATATATCTCCTGATTTATTTATATTGGATCAACCGGCAACACCAACTTTGGGGTTGCAGTGTGGACAGGCACAATCGCTTTGGGGAGCAGGCAGCGAGGGGATCTGCTCATCGGTAAGTAGCTGGACAGCATCCAGCACGTCAAAAACCAGCGGATTAACCACATGGTAGTAGATATTCCAGCCATCCCGCCGATCCTGAATGAGACCTGCTTCGCGCAAAACCGAAAGCTGTTGAGAGATGTAAGCCTGGCGAAAGCCCAGGTAGGCAGAGAGATGGCAGACGCAATGTTCACCGTCCCGCAAAAGATAAAGAATGGCTATTCTCACCGGATGGGTCAATGCTTTAAGAATCGAAACCTGGGATTCAAAAGGCAGCTTGTTCTCTATTGGCGATTGTTTTATATTCAATTCCATGAATGTGATTATATCTCCTTGTAAAATTTTGTCAAATCGACAAGGTTAATCTTGACTTCAAACAGGGTTATCCTGGAGGGATAAATCACTTTTTTCTCGCGTTCCGGATTTTACCGCGATACACTAATTACAGCGTGAACGATCCATTTTTTAACCACTCAGGAGGAAAAATATGCCGTTTACGATCTAACGAATTTACCAGGCTTATGATCCCAATGATAGTTGGCGGGTGTTAGTTGACCGCATCTGGCCGATGGGTGCATCCAATGAAAAAGCCCACCTGGACGAATGGTGCAATGAATTGGCTCCCAGTACCCAATTAAGGAATAGGTTTTGTCACTTACCAGAAAGGTTTGATGAATTTGCCGTGCAATATCGTGCTGAATTGGTTAATAACCCCGAGATACAAGAAGTGATCAGCAAACTCTGGCGAAAAGCGCTGAAACCCAGGTCACATTACTTTTTTCAGCCAGAGATTCAGAGCACAACCAGGCGGTTGTATTGAGAGATTACCTGGAGGAAAAAGCTTTGCATCTTTAGCAAACACAGTAAAGAAGGAGCAACAGGCAAAACCTAATCAATAACGACCAACAATTCCAAAAGATTTTCCTTGACTGGATAAAAAACCTCGTGTAGAATTGCCCTCTTGATGCTCCTATGGTCTAGTGGTTAGGACGCGGCCCTTTCAAGGCTAAAACCCGGGTTCGAGTCCCGGTAGGAGCACCTAAAAACAAGCCAATTCAATGGCTTGTTTTTTTATTTGGTCTGGCTGTATTGAAACAGGCGGGTGAGCAGCTCAGCACGTGCTTCAGGGGTCATCCAGGTGGGAGTCGACCAGTTGAAGAATTGTGTGGTCAGAAGTTCAACCCCCAGGTATTTACCAGCATAGAAAACATGCCTGTCGATAAAGGCTTTGTCGGAGTCATCGTACCAGCCCAACTGATCGAAGAAAAGGTTGCCCAAGCCGTAATGGATAAAGCTGTCTTCCCAGAATTCGTAAATATGCGGCTGGTGAGCCTGGCTGCCGCTGACAACAATTGCTCCCGCTTCTGCCAATTGGCGGAAATCCGCCACCATTTCCGGCTCAGGCTGCCAAACATAAATTTCTTCATGCTGGAAGGTGGCAATCACCAGGTATCCTTCCACCTTCAACTCCTGGATGGCTGAAACCATGTATTCCATGTCGCAATGATAGGCCCCCGGGTTGGTTTCGCTGGCGGTGGCATAGCCTGGTGCTTTGGCATTGCAGCCGATGAATGCAATCTTATTACCGTTATGCTCCAGCTTCAGTGGCGCTCTTGCCTCTTCAATATTTTTTCCGCCACCATAATAGGACCAACCTTCGGCATCGTACATTTCGAGCGTGTGAAGCATGGCTTCCGGACCCCAATCGCGGAAATGGTCACCAGTAAGTTCGACCACATCTGTACCAACTTCTCTAAGTAAGTCGATATAACTGTCGTCTGAACAGAAAACCAGGTCAACCTCCTGAACCCATTGGGGTTCCGGACAATCACTGGCGAAGGGTACCTCATTGCTCACGTGGGCGATATCGGCTTGGCGCATGACTTCGCCGATCGATTTTGCCGGCGATAAAACACCATAAATTTCCATTTCCTTGGCGGTTGCACGGGTCAGTGCCGTCACTCCAGTCAGGATGACTGTAGTCAATTTGCTTTCGTCGCGATTGCTTATAGGCAAAAGTGGCTGGAGTTCAGCGGTGACCCGAGCCAAAATCTCAGGGTCTGCTTGCATGGTTTCACCCATCAAAAGGGCAATACTTGCGCTTAATGGATAAACAGCGGGATCAAAAGCCTTTTGTATTGGCGATTGACCGTCAATGGCAATGACTTTCCACTTCGGCTCGATTCTCTCAAATGGGATCACCGCCCAAACATCGCTTTGCGCTGAGCAGTATTCGAGGATTCCGTCGGATGATTTCAGGCTGACTTTACCCAGCGGTGCCCCAAAGAGAGAACTGAGCGCTGCCAGGGAGGTTTCATCCATTACCAGTTCTACGGCTGGGAAAGAGCCCCCTTTTTGCCAAAAATCCAGGAATTCTGCGGTCGAAACGGAGTCAGGCACGCTCGCAAAAGGCGCAGCCAACGCAAAAATCCATTGGCTGAGTTGAGTTCCGGTACTGAAGGTTAACTGAAGAGATGCTTCTTTCTTAATCGCCTCATATTGAGCGACAAAATCGCTCATTTCATCTTGCAATAGCTCGGGAGGTAGGGCGGGGTCAAACCAAATTCTTACCGGTTGCACAGTTGCTGTTGGTGTGGGAGGTATAAGCGTGGGTTCGGAAGTTGCAGTAG
>WOZC01000071.1:0-6339 GCA_011620465.1 Anaerolineaceae bacterium
TGGCTTCTTTTCATATTCAGGTTGCATTAAATTACTTGCTTTTTCCGTAATTCAGCAACCTGGTCAGAAGTGAGTCCTAAATATTGGCTGAGGATTTTCTCAGTTTCAGCGCCCAAAACCGGGGCAGCCTTGCGGATACCACCCGGTGTCCGGCTCAGCTTGATCGGAATGCCAGGAATGCGTGTGGTACCGGCAATGGGATGCTCCACTTCGAGGATCATCTCCCGCGCAACCACCTGTTCATTCTTAACCACCTTGTCAACCGTGTTGATCGGTCCGCTGGGAATACCAGCCTCATCAAACATCTGCTGCCACTCTTCTGCAGATTTGGTCATGAATTTTTCTGCCAAAATCGGACGCAAAAAAACGTAATTTTCATTGCGCTGCAGGTTGGTGTTAAAGCGCGGATCGCAGGCAATGTCGAGTTCCATCAGCTCGCACAAAGTTGACCACAAGCGGTCATTCCCTGCTGCTACAATGATCGGGCTGGTGAGGGTTTCGAAGCTTTCGAATGGCACGATCGATGGATGACGATTGCCAATCGGGTGGGGAATCTCGCCAGTGAATTCGTAGCGCGAGATGGCATTTTCGAGAATGGCAACCTGGCAGTCAAGCATGGCTACATCCACCATCTGCCCCAAGCCAGAGCGTTCGCGTTCATGCAATGCAGTCAAAATGCCTATAGCACAGAAGAGCCCAGCAGTGATATCACCGATTGATGTACCTACGCGGGTCGGCATGCCATCCACCTGTCCGGTGATACTCATAATACCGCCCATGGCTTGCACCACAGCATCATAAGCCGCTCGTTGACTGTAAGGACCGGTTTGACCATAGCCTGTGGACGAGGCGTAAATAAGACGAGGATTGATCTCTTTCAATACATCATAACCCAGCCCCAACTTCTCCATTGTGCCGGGTCGGAAGTTTTCGACTAAAACATCCACCTTTTTCACCAACTCCTTCAGGATTTCTTTTCCTTCAGGAGCCTTCAGGTTGAGGGTGATGCTCTCTTTGTTGCGATTCAGACTCATGAAATAAGCGCTCTCGCCATTTTTGTAGGGACCATATGCCCTTGAATCATCCCCCTTTTCAGGTTGCTCAATTTTGATGATTTCAGCACCAAGGTCTGCCAACAGCATGGTTGCGTAAGGTCCCGCTAAAACACGGGTCAGGTCCAGCACTTTTATGTCAGATAATGCGCCCATTTCTTTTCTCCAATGAAACTTATATGTTTTGCAAGTATTCAGAATCCCTTTTTGTAAAGGGATTCTGAAACCTTTTCTGATTTAAATCTACTCGACTTCGTCAATTGCAATACAGCGGCAGAAAGCGCTTTCGCCATATTGGAACTTCCAGGGGAATGTACCCAGGATCAAGCGCTTGTTCAGCACTTTATCAATCTCACCGCCGATATTTTCGACATGGATAATTTCCCATGGTTTTGGAAAGACCTTGATGTGCATCGCCTGGTACGCTTCCGGCCAGGGGTAAATATCATTCAACGCTTTGCCATAACGTTCTTTCATGAAAGCGTCACAAGCAAGAGCTTCACCAGGTTCCCAATCGCGGATCTTGGTGTTCATCGGGTGGTCAGCAGAGCCGCAGTCCACAGCGATGTGCTTGATCTTCATGTCCTTGATCCAATCAATGAAATCCATGGAAGGACCGGGGTGGCGCAGCATATAGCGGCGTTCGTCAGCTTCGGGCTGATCAAAACCATAGCGATGATAGCCAGTATTGATGTAGAGGATGTCTCCGGTCTTCACTTCGACGCGGTCCATGATATCCTGGGGTGTGTAGATAGACCAGTCTTCAGCAATGTCAGACAGATCGACGACCACGCCCGGACCCATCAGCTTGTCCATCTCAAGTGAAGCGATGTCACGCCCGGCGGTATCAAAATGCAGTGGACCATCCAGGTGGGTACCCACATGGTTTGAGGTGGTGATGAGCATGCCGTTTGCTCCATTTGGGCTGAGGCGCTTAAAGAATTTAACTTGCAGCGGCTCGTAGGTCGGCCAGGGTGGTGTGAGATGACTTGTATTTTGTGTTAAATCGTAAACCTTAGTTTTTTCCCAATTTTTAATCATAGTTCCTCCAATAGATTATTCCTCCAGAAGGTCTTCGTCTTCAAGGAGGTTTACAAACGCTTCCAATGCTTGTTCAAAGCATGCCATTGGTGGGTGCACGATACCTGCGCCTACCTGACCTACGCCCGGTTTTTTGTGGGCGATGCCGGTGTTGATCACAGGCAGCACCTGGGTTTCGATCACTTTACGGATGTCAATGCCCGTTGGAGCGCCTCTGAAATTCATCGGCGGCAGTTTGTAGGCACGGCTTTCTTCCGTGGTGATCTCGTACATGCTGGTGGTATAACGTACTGCGTCTTTAGGTGTGCCGCCGACAAATTGCACAATCGCTGGCGCGGTCGCCATTGAAAAACCACCGAGGCCGAGTGTTTCCGTGATACATGAATCGCCGACATCCGGATTAGCATCTTCCATTGAAAAGCCAGGGAAGTACAATCCATCGATGATTTCTGCTGGGGCAGTAAACCAGCGTCCACCAAGCCCAGCCACACGAATTCCAAATTCAGTGCCATTGCGTGCCATTGTGTAGACGATGGTGGAATGCTTCACTTTACCTGCAGGTTCCAAAGTGGCTTTTGCTGCCGGCATAGAAAGATTCAGGAAGGTGTGGTCATTGCTGTTCAGGAATTCCAGTACAGCAATCTTTTCTTCATTATTGAATGAAGTTTTCAAGATGCTGGGGGCAAGCTCGCGGATCAACAATGAGGTCGCCGCCTTGTTTCGGTTGTGAACCTCGTCGCCCATCTGCACAGCCTGTGCAATCATGGTCTTCAGGTCGATCGGACCGTGGATCTCGATGGTTTCCTTCAGCACGGGATAGAGCACATTCTCCATCCACTGCAGGTGCTTAATCACTTCCGGTCCATAAGCACCCATTCGCAGCACCTTGCCCAGCCCTTCATTCAACGTGCAGTAGGCGCGGTTGCCATAAGCCTTGTTCTCAATGATCCAGACTGGCATCTTTGCGGTTACAATACCTGCCATGGGACCCACCGCGTCGTGGTGGTGGCATGGATCGAACCGGACTTTGCCTGAGGCTGCATATTCAGCTGCTTCTTCAGGGGTGGAAGCCAGACCTTCGTACATCAAGCCTGCCATCACGCCGCCCTTCAACGGACCAGACATCTTCTCCCATCTGATGGGGGGACCTGCATGGAGAAACAGATTTTTTTCCATGCCTGGAATGACTTCTCCCGCCACGCCTAAACCGATCAGAGTCGGCTGTCCGTTCTGGATGATTTCCAGAGCTTCTTTATTTGCATTCTCAATAATATCTATCAATGTTTCACTCCTTTCAAATTATGATTACTTGATTTTGTTTAACTTGTTTAGCAAGTTGAGCATATTCTTCTTGCCGCCTGCTTTTGGCTTCCAATTTACATGAACTGTAGTAACTCCCTGGGTTCTTAAGTCGCTATAAAAGGACTTTAACCCAAGATTGACAACTTTAAGTTCCTGTTTAAAGAGGTCGTTGACTGACATCTTAAACTCCTTTCATCATGCGCTGCATTACACGATCAGTGAGGCGCACCGCCTGGGCATTGGATGGCATAACTATTATGCCCTCAACTTCAAGGGTTGCGACCGATTTGGTCAAATCCTGCCTGTCCAGATCAGTGCCGCAAACCGATGAAATCACGACTATATCCTTGCCTTGGCTGGATAATTGCTGGTGAATTTCACGCACAGAGTCAGCCACTGCCCCTGCCGGGTCGTTGTGTGAGCCAAAACCCAGAACCACGTCTACCAAGATCACAGCTGTATGCCCATCCACATGTGACTTGAAAAATTCTGTCCGGGTCTGAGGATCAATCATTGGATGCGGTCTGCCGCGAGTAAATTCGTCTTCGCCAAGATCCAGGCAGATGTTGCCGCGTCCTGCGGGCAGGTTCTCGATCGCCATTTCAGGTGAGAGGGGAATATTGGAGTAAATGTTGTAGTGCTCGCCTAAAAGCTTCATCGCTTCATCTGCGAGCGTTCCCCCGGTAAAGAGTGCGCGCAATTCTGTTTGGTCGCTCTTTAGTTTTGCCACTTCTTTTTCGACGATCCGGTCGATTTGTGCTTCGGGCAGCGAAAACCCTTTAAAGTCTTCAAACGCTTGTCCGCGGAGCACTTTGACCGCTTTCTGAGCGGCATCTTCAAGGCTGATACAGGGAATTGCTCCTGCAGCCTCAATTGCTCCTTTATTGCCGCCAATAAAGTCGATCACCACTGGCTTGGGGTTGTTTTTGGCGATGCGATAAATCTTTTCTGCCACAGATGGATCCGGTGGTTTGGAGATCAATACGATCACATCAGTCCCAGGATCAGCGATCAGTGCTTCAAAACTCTGGATCATCATCAGTCCGCCAATTTGATCCTTAAGGTCACGTCCTCCGGTGCCAATCACCTGTGAGAGTCCTTCACCAAGCCTATGAATCTGAACGGTAACTTCTTGGGTTCCGGTGCCCGAAGCTCCGACCACACCAATCTTGCCTCGCCTGACAGCATTGGCAAAACAAAGCGGTACACCGTTGATAATTGCCGTTCCGCAGTCAGGACCCATCATCAGCAGCCCTTTTTCCACCGCTTTCTGCTTGAGGCGCAGCTCATCTTCCACCGGTACATTGTTCGAAAACAGCATAACATGCAGTCCGGCATCCAGCGCGTCTTCAACTTCAGCCGCTGCATACTGACCCGGTACTGAAACCAATACCATATTGGCTCCAGGCATAAACTGTAGGGCAGAATCTAATGATGTCGGCTGATAATCTTCATCACTGTCAGATTCCGCGCTTTTGTTCAGATAATCATTTACGGCTTCTTCGATTGCCTGCATCGAAACAATCTCTTCATTGATTTTTGCAGCAATAAAGAGGTCATTAGCCGTCAATGTGTCAAAATCGCTGGTAGCCAATCCAAGACCTCTTGCCAGGTCAATGTTGAGGTCAGTACCCATCCCCACCAGCAGGTCTTCAACACCTTCCAATTTCTGCAATTCTCTCGATAACAGCATAAGCGTTACGGAGTCGTAATAGGCATTTCTTTTAACACTCGTTTGTAGAGTCATACCATTGGCACGGGTTTCAATGAAATTGACTCAGCCCATGCTCGCTCTCCTTCCTTTTGAAAATCCGTCGCATTATTTCGATACCAATTTAATGCACAGACCAAACCAAGCAGAAAATCTCCGCCCGAAGTGGCTCCGTGCTGCATAACCTGGCTGGCTAAATACGCCAGGTCACTTTTAATGTTGAACATGCAGGTTTGGATAAGTCGCTGATAACTCCTGCCAATTTTTCCATCCGCGGCATGCCTGAGCATGATAGCGCTGATCAGGGTGGTTCGGTTTTTTGCCTTGTTGGCAATTGCCTTGTTAAACTCCCGGACCCAAGAGAAACGCTGAGGGTCTAACGCCAGGGCTGTTTTGAAGACAACCAGATAAGCTGCCAGGAAATCATCGCAGGCTGGTGTAGAGCCCATACCAAACCCAACTAATCGATCAGCAATATTTAAGGCATCTTCCCAATCGGATGTGCCAATTGCTGCTGTGAAGGCTTCAAGATCATCAGCAATATATCGGCTGTAGAGATTATCGTTCATCGGGTTGAGGTAAGCTGGTTGGTTGGTCAAGCGCGGTAGAAGGGGCAGCAACCCCAATGCAGGCTGTCTGACAACCCACCTGACCAATTGGAGATTGATTTGGGCAACCTCATCACCTGGACGAGGAGCAGGACTTATAAATGGGTGGGTTTCCCAAATTTCCGCATCCCGTAAAGTAACTATAAAGACACCATTTGCTGCTGCGAATCGGTCAATATTCAGGACGACTTTCTCGCCAATTTTTAGATGTTGGGTAAAGCTCACGCTGCTGTCCACAATCAGTCCCATTGGCATGATGTCATCCTGGTTCGTGAAAGTAATCAACTCATCCTCCCCGATCAGCAGGTTCACGGCATGTGGGAAGACTGAATGAACACAAGCCGAATAACTTGGGTGATTCTCAAGGAATTCGACCAGGTCGTCAGCTATTGTTATCGCGTTCATTTCTGTTATCAACATATCAACCAATTAAATCACGAATCTTGAGCGCAAATTGAAGTGAAAAAGCCGTTTCAGGATCTTTCAAGTCAATTTTCAGGTTATTCCGGATGCGATTGATCCGATAAACAATAGTGTTATAGTGTGTATACTGCACTTCGGAGATCTTGCGTAAATTGCCGCCGTGTTCAAAATATGCCTGGACTGTTTCCAGTAATTTGCCATC
>WOZC01000071.1:6439-13926 GCA_011620465.1 Anaerolineaceae bacterium
AACAGATCGGGATACAATATGGACATGTTGGAACTGAACATCGCTGCTTACCACCAGTCACTGCTCGAACAACAAATTACCACCGAAAGTTTGGTTGCTTTTTACCTTGATCGGATCCGTCGATTTGACGGGGTTCTGTCCAGCATAATCTGTATCAATCCTACCGCCATGGAGTTGGCGAGGAAGTGTGATGAATCCCTGCGCACAACCGGTAAATTGAGTGGCAGCCTGCACGGCGTCCCGGTATTAGTTAAGGACAACATCGAAACTGCGGATATGCCAACTACTGCCGGGAGCTTGAGCCTTCAGGGTTTTTCAACCGGCAAAGACGCAGACCTGGTGAGACGCTTGAAAGCCGCTGGAGCGATCATCCTGGCTAAAACGAATTTGCATGAATTTGCCATATGGGGTGAAACGATCAGCTCGATCAAAGGTCAAACTTACAACCCCTATGACTTGACCCGTACCCCGGGAGGTTCAAGCGGCGGTACTGGTGCTGCCCTGGCTGCTAATTTTGGCTTAGTGGGCATCGGAACAGACACCATCAATTCCATCCGCTCTCCTTCCAGCGCCAACAACCTGGTTGGGATCCGTCCCACCGTTGGCTTGGTAAGTAATGACGGTATTGTGCCCTATTCCCTAACCCAGGATACCGCGGGACCGATGGCTCGGAGTGTCGCTGATGCTGCTGCTGTTCTGAAGGTGATTGCCGTCCGGGACCTGCTAGACGCCAGCACTTCGAACCACCCAAGAATTGGCTTGCTCAAATCGTTTTTCGGCTCTGAGCCGGTCAATAAGGAAGTCAACCGGGCAATGGCACACGTCATTGAAGAAATGGGTGATATGGGCATTGATATTGTCGAAATCGAAGACCAGATCCAGATTAGTGATCTTGTTTCGAATATCAGTGTGCATTTGTATGAACTCAAAGCTCACCTCAACAGCTATCTCGAAGCAGTGCATGCTCCCCATCCAAGCATTGACGCCATTTTAGAAAGTGGTTTGCACCATCCTGGGATTAAAGACAATCTTGTTTATGCCAACCAGCTGGACATAACTGCGCCTGAGTACAGAGAACGGTTAAACAAACGCGCCATATTGCAAAAGCAGATCGAGTTACTCTTTACAAGTCGACAGCTTGATGCTCTAATATTTCCCCATCAACAGCGGTTGGTATGCCGGGTGGGCGAATCCCAGGTTCAACGCAATGGAGCGCTCTCCGCGATCACAGGTTACCCTTCTGTATGCCTGCCAGCCGGCTTCTCCGCTCCTACACCCCAAGCTCCCATCGGCGTTCCGATTGGTTTTGAGCTCTTTGGTCTACCAGGTAGTGAATGCCGTCTTATTGAAATTTCCAGGCAATATGAACAGCAATTCCCAAAAAGGCAGCCTCCAGTTGAGGATAGTTGGTTGGGATTTTTCCCAAAATCAGCCAACCTTTAAGTATAATAATTGTAATTAATGAGAAGTAAGAGTATTCTTGCCATATGTTAGAATAGGTTTCAAACGTGTCGTTACCGGACAGCTTTTGATAGATACCTCACCAAAACGCTGTGATTGGTTACTATAAAGAAAGCAATGTAAAACAAGTTTTACGGTAACAATAGGAGGCTTTTAATGATAAGTAGGTTCACATACTTTAAGCCCCACAACCTCATCGAAACTGTTCAATATCTCGAAAAGGAAGAGAAATCTTTCGTCCTTGCTGGCGGCACCGATTTGATGATTCTGCTGCGCAGAAATCTGATCGATGCTGAACATATCGTGGATATTAAAGCTCTCCCCGAGACAGCTGCTTTTGAATTCATTGATGGCGCCGGTTTGACAATCGGCGCTTCTGTTGTGGTTAATCGGGTAGTCGACTCAGAAGTTGTTAAGGTAAAGTATCCTGCGCTAAACCAGGCGGCAGCATCTCTGGCATCCTTCCAACTTCGCAACCGTGCTACGGTGGTCGGCAACATCTGTAATGCTTCTCCAGGGGCAGATCTGCCCCCCGCATTGTTGGCTTACGACGCTGTTGTCAACATTGCCGGTACTCAGGGCATCCGCCAGGTTCCGTTACACCAGTTCTTTACGGGTGTGAAACGCACAGTCCTTCAACGCGGTGAGTTGGTAGTTTCAGTACAATTGCCAGAACCAGGGGAAGGTGACAAGAGCATTTACCTGCGCCAGACCAGGCTCCGCGGTCACGATCTCGCAACAGTTGGTGTTGCCAGCCGCATCAAACCGGACGGCAAGGTGGCAATCGGTATCTGCGCTGTTGCTCCCACGCCAAAACGACTCTTCGCTCTTGAAGATATGATCAATGAACGCGGATTGTCTCACGAGACCATTGAATGGGCTGCGGAAGAAATTAAAGAACACATCCATCCTATTAGCGATGTACGTTCCTCCGCACTCTACCGCCTGCAAATGGCGTCCGTCCTGCTGAAACGCGGTCTGTTCAACCTGATTGGCAAGGAGGATTAGCATGGACAACTCCAAAGATTGCTCTATGTATACTGAACATATTGAATCAGGCAAGCGCAAAGTGACCCTGAACCTGACAGTAAATGGCCGGCAGGTCGTTCGAGATGTTGACCCAAGCATGACCTTGCTGCACTTCCTGCGAGACAATCTGAAATTGTTCGGCACGAAAGAAGCCTGCGGCGAAGGGGAGTGCGGTGCCTGCACAATTATCATGGACGGCAACGCCGTGACATCATGTATCATCCTGGCAGTCGAAGCCGAAGGTGCGCAAATCACCACGGTTGAAGGTTTGGCAAAGGATGGAAAACTCTCCATTTTGCAGGAAGAGTATATCAAAGCAGATGCTCTGCAGTGCGGTTTTTGCACCCCTGGGTTCCTGATGTCTACCCGTGCCTTATTGGATCACAATCCAAACCCAACCGACGAGGAGATAACTGAAGCTCTGAGCGGAAATCTGTGCCGCTGTACTGGCTATTTGCCGATCTTGAATGCGGTAAAGAGTACAGTAGAACGAGAACGAAAGGAGTTGGATCGCTAATGGACGAGAAAAAATACCAATCAAAATATTCGCGGGTTGGTCAGCGCTATGATCGCAAAGACGCTCGCGAAAAAGTAACCGGTCAGGCTGTTTATACCTATGACCTGGAATTACCAGGTATGCTGCACGCCAGGTGCCTTCTCTCTCCATACGCTCGTGCCAGGATTGTCTCAATCGATACCAGCAAAGCCAAAGCATTGCCTGGTGTCAGAGCTGTTTTGACCGGCGAAGACTCTGACATTCTGGTCGGTCTCTATATGCAGGACAAACGTGTTTTGTCGAAGGGTGAGACCCGTTATCAGGGTGATGTGGTTGCCGCTGTGGCTGCTGAAGATGAAGAAACCGCCGAACGCGCTATTTCACTGCTGGAGGTGGTTTATGAACCGCTGGTTCCGGTTCACGATATTGACGAAGCACTTGAAGGCAAAATTCTGGTTCATGAAGATATCAACGATCTGAAGCACTACGAAGGCGTCTTCTTCCCCCAGAAAGATTCCAATATCGCCAGTTGGAACAAGAGTAAAAAGGGCGATCTGGATAAAGCTTTCGATGAGTCCGATTTGGTCGTTGAAAACGAATTTTCACTACCTGCTGTTGCCCACGTTCCCATGGAGACCCATGTGGCAATCGTTCAGGCTGACCCATTTTCCAACAAGATCAAAATCTGGTCATCCGCGCAATCGCCCTTCACTATCCGTCAAATTATGGCAGATAGCTTTGGCATCTCTGAATCGGATGTCGAAGTGCATATCCCCTATGTCGGTGGTGGGTTTGGCGGCAAAGCCGGTATCCACCTCGAACCGCTTGCGACATTGCTTTCAAAAGCCGCTGGTGGTCTGCCGGTGAAGGTACGCGCCACTCGTGAACAAGAGTTTAATCAGCTGCCAACCCGTGCCGGTATGCGCGGACGCATCAAAACCGGTGTCACGAAAGATGGAAAACTTACCGGTATCAAGGCTGTTTATGACTGGGATAGCGGCGCATACGCTGACTATGCTGTAAACGTTGGAAAGACCGCCGTTTATTCCGGCCTTGGCCCGTATGCGGTTGATAATGCCAGCATCGACTCGAAAACAATTTATACCAACAAGGTTTTCAGCACCGCTTATCGTGGATTTGGTCACCTTGAAACCCACTGGACGATTGAGCGCCAGATGGACATCCTCTCTCAAAAGCTTGGGATCGACCCATACGAATTCCGCATGAAAAACCTGCTGGAACCTGGTTTCGAAACCATGAGTGGTGAAGTGATCACTGAAAGCAGTGGCAGCCCCAAGGATTGCCTTACTGCGGTGGTCAAGGAAATCGGTTGGACTGGTCGTAAGACTGAAGAAGAGCGCCAGAGAGAGTGGAAAACCGGTAAGGTGCGCGGCAAGGGCTTTGCCATGCTGCAAAAAGCACCTGCCATGCCCGCGAACACGGCTTCATCTGTAATAATGCAGATGAATGGCGATGGGCATGTCAAGCTGATGATCGGCGCTGTTGACTTTGGTCAGGGTGCCATCACTGCCTTGGCACAAATCGCTGCCCAGGAACTGGACATTCCGATCGAACACATTGAAATCTCGGCTGAAATTGATACCCGCTCCAGCCCCTATGACTGGAACACAGTCGCGTCCAAACTCATCTTTATGGCTGGAAATGCGGTCATCAAAGCCAGCCGCGAAATGCTGCGAAAAATGAAAGAGGTCGCTGCACAGGCTCTGCGTACAGAACCGGAAAACTTAATGCATGCTAATGGCGAAGTTTATCATCGGCACAATCCCGGACGACGCCTTTCCTACAAGGATATCGCTCTTGGTTATATGTATCCGAATGGTACTGGCATCGGCGGACCACTCATTTCCAGCGGCAGCAGCATTGCTGACGGTCTGACCAATCTGCATCCAGAAACCGGCCAAGGAAACCCCGCAGCTGTTTGGACCTTTGGCGCTCACGCTGTAGAAATTGAAGTGGATGTTGAAACCGGCTACATTGAAGTCCTCAAAGTTGCATCCGCCTTTGACATCGGTCAGGTAATTAACGAAAAGCTTGTCTTCGGGCAAATTTGCGGCGGTGTGCTGCAGGGGTTGGGTTCTGCATTATTGGAAGGGTATAAATTCAACAAGGATGTCCAGTTGCTGAACCCCTCCTTTACTGACAATAAGATTCCGACCATGAAAGACATGCCTGTAGAAATTGTGCCAATCTACATCGAGAATCCTCAACTCAACGGCCCCTATGGTGCCCGTGGTGTAGGTGAACATCCGATGATTTCCATCCCATCAGCCATCGGCAATGCTGTCTATGACGCTCTGGGCATCAATTTCCACGTTCTGCCACTTTCACCAGAAGCCATTGCACTGGGTATTGCGAGTGGAAAGAAATCAATCTTGTGTACCGATGTCGACTGCCTTCCTGGTCTTCATTGAGTCATTAAATTGAAACATTAACAATACTCACATCCCATCTAATACCCTTGCGCTTATAGAGCGTAAGGCAATGGGAAGAAAGGAGAAGTGAACACAGCATAAAGGTTTTCGTCGATCGTTTGACAGTTGAATATTCTTATTATTAATCTAAAGGAGAAAGAATGAAATGGTTTACAAAATCAGATAGTACCGTAGGTTACCTTCCAGATGAGACCCCACCATTCTGGAAATTGTTACTCTACGCAATTCAGCAGGTTATTGTCATGTTCCCTGCTACAATCACTGTAGCACTAATCACCAAATTCCACATCTCAACAACCATTTTTGCCAGTGGTTTCGCCACTCTTTGTTTCATCCTGATCACCAAAGGCAAAATCCCCCTGTACTATGGCTCCAGTTTCTCATACATCGGAGCTATCGTTGGCTTGGTTGGTGCAGATTACCTCGGTAGCGTAGCAATCCTGCCTGATGACAAAATTGCGATCGTGACCTTCGGTATCGTCATGTCAGGTTTGGTCTCAATCGCCGCAGGTCTCCTCGTGAAGAAACTTGGTAAAGATGTGATTGATAAATTCCTTCCTGCCTCAATCACCGGTCCAATAGCCATGGTCATCGGTCTGACCCTGGCAGGCAACGCGATGGCTGATGCAGCCCCCGCGGTCGCCGGTCCTGGTTTCATTAACAACCTGCCCTGGATCGTTTCACTGGTCACATTGATTTCAACCATTATTTTCTCGGTTTACCTCAAAGGTTTCCTTTCCCAGTTGCCGCTCTTCCTTGGTATGCTGGTTGGTGTAATCATCGCTGGTATTCTGACCGCTTCAACTGGTTCTGACCTCTTCCGCCAGCTGCCCGAAGCTGCTGCCAGCCAGGGCATCTTTGCTCTGCCCCACTTTACCGTTCCAACGGTATACTGGCCAGCCGCGCTCGCCATCATGCCTGTTGCCCTTGCCACCATTCCAGAATCTACTGCACACATCTACCAGCTGGATGTCTACGTGAATGATCTGGCAAAGAAACTTGGCAGCAAGAAGCAATATGATCTCGCGAATCGACTTGGCGACAACTTGATTGGTGATGGCGTTGGTGACATGGTAGCCGGTTTCATGGGCGGTCCTGCTGGAACCAACTATGGTGAAAACATCAGCGCAATGGCTATCACCCGCGTTTTCTCCGTGCCGGTTCTGATCACTGCTGCAGGTATCGCCATGATCATTGCCTGCTTTACCCCTCTGGTAAAGGCTATCTATTCCATCCCCTTGAGCGTTATCGGTGGTTTGGAAATCTACCTTTTCGGCGCCATCGCTGCTCAGGGTATCGCCATTATGATTGAAAAGAAAGTTGATATGTTCAGCGCTAAGAATATCGCTGTGATCGCCACAATTTCTGTCATCGCAATTGGTGGACAATATCACTTCGGCGGTATGATCCCATTCTTCGGAATGCAACTGCCCGCCCTGGCAACTGCTGCTATCTTCGGTATCGTCTTGAATGCTCTTCTGAACATCGGCAAAACCAGAGATGTATTCGAAAAAGTTAAAGAGTAGATTCTTTAAAAGTAAGTAAGAAATACTGACAAAAAAAGAGCTGGTCTGATTGAACTGTACCTCCTCAGTTGGATTTTGTGTCCAACTTTTGGGGTGCAGTTCAATTAAAGGAGTTTATTATTTTAACTTCCGGGCTTGTTTCCTTGAGCTTGTTCAATTTGTTTTATATCAGCAAGTCAGATAACGAATAATTAGGCTCAACGAAAAATTTGACATGCCAACGCCCTGGTCACCCGATATATACCAGGTTGGGTGTAAATTCACAGGCGCAAAATCGATTAAGAAATTACCTCAAACATAAAAAAATGGTTTGACCCCCCATGGAGCAAAATATTTATATGTCAACCCTCTTTAGTCGTGTTGTGCCATTCTGTAGAGTATCGGTACTGCATCGAGAGAATGAGATTTTTCCAATGCACACTGCGCTGCTATCTTTTCTCATATCGTTAAAAAAGAGGTACTTCAGTGCAAACACAGCTCTGAAGTACCTCACGCAATCTTTGATTCTTTTAGATATGCCTG
>WOZC01000044.1 GCA_011620465.1 Anaerolineaceae bacterium
TGGCGTATTCTGAATACAACAATCACGACGATGAAACCTATCTCAAAGTCGCCCAGCAGCACTTCACGGCATATCTGCCTATGATAAAGAAGTAAGCTCTGTTCAAATTAACTTGACATGCCGGGACCCAAAAAACCCCGGCATATTTAGTAAACTAGATTCTGCTCCTGCCGCGCGTGTTTACATGCGGGGAAAAGTTTGATGTCTCAAATACCGGTATAAACCCACCTGTTCTTTTCCACTATTGAGACCTGCCGGTCAACACACGCGCCCGGTAAGGACACCGGTGCGATCGATTTCCTAAAAACAAACCACCTGCATACGCGGGTGGCTGCATTAATTTGCTTGCGCATGAGCCTGCCCCCCCAAACAGGAGGCAGGCGTGCTTCTACAACCCAAAGGAGGCGAAAGGAACCTTTACTTTGTTAATGCTGCCTCTACGGCAGGCATTCACCGGCAACTGGAGCGCCTTCTGCGTATACAATGCCAGCCCCAAAGCTCGATTCGAAGATCGGTCCCAGATCGCCCAGGTTCAGACCGAGCGCATTGTCGATCACGATCACACCATCTTCATAGATCGTCATCTGGGGCAAGACACTTCCGTTCACTTCTCCATTTACAACACCCTTGTTCCAGCAAATCTTGACGTTTTCGATGTTCGCGGACTTCAAGAGCGCGGCGGTATCGGCGGGAATACCCATACCAGTTGGGATCCCTTCAACGGACAAGGCGCCGTTTTCAGCGACTTTTACCTGTAACAGTGTGGCGAGTTGGATGCGCAACGGATCGCTCAGTTCTTTGCTCTTGCGCAGAGTGATATCAAAATCAGCCTGCTCCAACCACGATTCTGCCCGTTCGCGGTCAATTTTGCCAGCCTGCATGTAAACATTCAACATGTCATAAACAAACGCTCGCGCGTTTTCGTCAAAAGCCATGCTAAACAACGGTTTCTCATCGGTCATCAGCTGGATCTCGTCACCAATGATTTTTAAGGAAAGATTGTCAAAAACTGTCAGGATCGCCCAGATGTTTTCAGGTAGTTCCGGCAAACCAAATTGCTTCAATTCTTCTGATGAAAAACCGCCGGCACTGAAAGTCTTGGTCCCTGGATCATAGGTGACATCGATGTGGATCACGTTGCTCGTGTCAGTCTGCAGGGGTACGTCGGCGATTGCCGAGGGGGTGTGCTGCATCAGGCTGATCCCAAAAACCAGTACGAGCGCGATAATAATTTTTAGTAGGTTATGTTTGTTTTTCATTTTATCCTTGGTCTCCTTTAATTAATTGAGCTAATTATTCATTGTTGTGGTGTCAAAATGACGGAAATTCGAAAAGGTAGAAAACGATAGAAGAATTGGTTTACATAGTTGGTTAAAAATGGATAGACAGGGAACCTCTCCACAAACTTCTCATAAGATCTGTAAGTTTGCCCAGGTGAGAGGCGCAAGGCAAGGTCTACCGTATTGGCCAACGTCTCCGGCGTGTAATCGAGCGTGACCAGTTCGTTATCCGCACTGAGCATCTCGAGTTTGCCCTTGGTGTTCAGGGTAACTCTGACCTGGTTTGTTTCTGTAGCGGTGATGGTATCATGAAGAGGCTGACCAGCCGGCACGGGGTAACGAATAGCCGGCAGAGGAATAGCGGGTCTTCCGATCACGTAGTAGATACCGTAAAGTAGAAGGATGACCCCAATGGTGATGAGTGTAACTCGTAGAACTCTGGGCACGGTAACTTAGCCTCAACCTGAGCGACTCGTGGTTTTCTTCTTCTATTATCCTCTTCTATGAATATTATAACTTATTTTTTCTGATTTGCTTGTTGGATATCCAGTTGTTTGCATAGGCTTTATTGGGACCTTTCTGTTAATCCTCGCATACGGTGAAAACACTGCTGGTCTCAAGGTTTTCGCACGCCAGGGTCCATTTTTCAACCTGGCGTTTTGTTGTATTTGCACCCTTTAAGAGTGGGGCTGTGTTACCGGGAGGTGACTGCTTGCGTGCACGGTCGGTGCCCGCAACGAAGTGGACGGGTATCAGGCGACTGGCACGATCAAGGTTACTCCCCTTACGCTGTTTGTGTATTTTCGTAATCGAAAAATGTTTTGCCGGGTAAGCCCTTCTCAATTATTGAAATTGCCATTACAATTATTGTTACCGTTTCACTTCCTGGTAGATAATTCGTGGGTCTCAGCCCTAATATTATTCCTTTACGTGTCTCGAGTAAACAAGTTAGTTCTTATTTTCAATTAGTTTTAGTTAGTCAATTCGGAGGATTACTATGAACAAGATGGCTTTCACTGGCTTTCCAATTTTTCCAAAACAAAAAGTTCTGAAGATATTGCCGCTGGTGATCAGGGCAATTCTTTTATTAGCAATCTGTTTCTCCGCCGCGGTTCCAGTCTCGGTGGTTTCGTCAAGCAGCCCAGCTGAACAGGTAGTCCGCCCGCATCAAGAAGATGTTGATGTTTGCCTGGCACCCGTGATTTCCACGGATACCACTTGGACTGCGGGGAATATCTACCTGGCTGACTGCGTGGTTAAAGTCAACGCCGAGGTGACGTTGACGGTTGAAGCCGGTGCGGTCGTGCGGTTTGGCGGCCCGGGTAGAGGGCTCAAGGTGTTGGGAACGCTCATTGTAACGGGTACTGCTAGCAACCCGGCCGTATTCACCAGTTGGAGTGATAGCGCTGCCAGTAGCTGGTACGGCATTGTGCTGTACAAAAACAGCTCTGCCAACCTGAACTACGCCTCCATCCGCTACGCCGGCTCTGGTGTCTGCGTCTGGGATTTTGCTGATAGTGTCTACTATAACAACTGCTACAACCGCGCCCAGCTGGATGTCCGTATGGGCAGCCTGATAATGAATAACTCGGAAGTTCGAGATGGAGATAACGATGGCATAGTG
>WOZC01000005.1 GCA_011620465.1 Anaerolineaceae bacterium
TTCTTGTTGAGGGAGAGCCTGCTTCCTTTAAGATACATATTTTGATATTATCACTGTTTTTAAGGAGGCGTCAAATCCGGGAACAGAAGGCAGAACAATCATGGTACACGATGAGGTAGGGAAATGGCCTGCCTGTTTCTTGTCTTTTCTTCCCCCAAACCGGTTTGGTTGAGGCAGGCCTCAACCCTACGCCGATTACCTACACCGATCACTTTTACCTATCACTTTCTTGCCCAAATTTCAGCTATCGTCTAAAATTCGCTTATGCGATTTGACGTGTTTAGTCTCTTCCCGGAAGTCTTTCAGCCCTATCTCGATATAAGCATCCTTAAACGCGCGATTGCTAACCAGCTTATTGAAGTTCACACCCACAACATCCGAGATTGGGCGACTGACAAGCACCACACCACCGATGACACCCCTTATGGCGGAGGCGGTGGGATGATCATGAAACCTGAACCGGTGTTCGCGGCGGTGGAGAGCGTGCTCGGCTCGCCCCCTACCTGCCCGGTGATTCTGCTCTGCCCTCAGGGTGAGCTTTTCACCCAGGCGATTGCGCGTGAATTGGCAACTGAAGACCACCTGGCACTGATTTGCGGTCGCTATGAAAGCTTCGACGAGCGCATCCGAGAACATTTGGCCACCAGGACGATCAGCATCGGGGATTATGTGTTGACCGGTGGGGAATTGCCTGCCCTGATCCTTTTGGATGCCGTTGCCAGGCTGCAGCCAGGCGTTTTAGGCGACAGGGAAGCAACGGATGATGATTCTTTTTCAACGGACGGACTGCTGGAATATCCCCAATGGACCAAGCCTGCCGAGTTCCGCGGCTGGAGCGTGCCCGAGGTGATGCAAAATGGTAATTTGGGCGAGCAGCTCAAGTGGAAAAGGCAACAATCGTTGATCCGCACGCTAAAATGGAGACCGGATTTATTAGAAAAAGCAAATCTGACCGAGACAGATTGGAAGTTTATTCAAAAATATCTCGTGCAAAATTCTCATGACGATCCCGATGAATAATAAATGGAGGCAGTGTGATCGAAGAACAGAAATTTAATTATGGCAAGTTATTCTTAATTGGTTTTGGCTTTTTTGGTGTCAGCGTATTGTGGAGCCTTTACAACACCTATGTTCCCATCCTGCTGGAACAGAAATTCGCGCTGGACTCAGCCGCGATCGGCTTTTTCCTGTCACTGGATAACATCGCGGCACTTTTTATTCAGCCACCTGTCGGCGCATGGTCTGACCGGGTAAGAACCAAGCTTGGCAGGCGTCTGCCCTTTATCCTGGTTGGCGCACCGATTGCAGCAGTAGCATTTGGCCTGGTGCCCCTGGCAGATTCTTTGCCCGTATTCGTAGCCTGCACCGTCACGACCATCCTGTCGATGGCATTCTGGCGCACACCTGTAGTAGCTTTAATGCCCGATGTAACACCCTCCAGGCTGCGATCGCAGGCAAACGGTATCATCAACTTTATGGGCGGGCTCGGGCTGGTCCTGGGCACGTCTATTGGCGCCGTGCTTGTCAAACAGAACCAGGCTTACCCATTCTGGTTCGGATCACTACTGGTCTTGATAGCAGCAGCTCTGGTGCTGATCTTCGTTCGCGAACCTAAAGTTTATGAAGACAATCCTAACGCAGAGAAGCCCAATCTATGGAAGAGCTTGAAGGACCTTTTGACCGGCAAGCAAGGCGACGCCATCCGCATTTTCCTGGCTATCTTCTTTTGGTTCATTGCCTACAACGCCATCGAAGCTTTCCTGTCCCTTTATGGCATCAACTACCTGGGTCTGGATGAGTCCGGCGCAGGATTGCTTATCACCAGTGTTGGTACATCCTTTTTACTTTTCGCCATCCCTGCGGGCTTTATTGGCGGCAAGCTGGGACGAAAAAAGACGATCGGCATCGGTCTCGTAATCATGATCCTGATGATGCTTAGCATTTATTTCTTACCGAAAGAAACACTCCTCCAAACGCATGGTACACTGCCAATTTTGGGCAATTTTATGAACCTGACGATCATACTGCTCGTGGCAGGAATTGGGTGGGCGTGCATCAATATCAACTCTCTGCCGGTTGTTGTGGATCTGACTGATCCGATTCACATTGGAACCTTCACCGGGCTTTATTATCTCTTCTCCACCCTGGCAGCCATTGCCGGACCGAACATCAACGGTTGGATTGTCAAGTTAACTGGCAACAATTATTCCTCGATCTTCATCATCGGACCAATCTTCATGGCAGCAGCCTTGATCATGGTTTTAGGCTTGCGGTCAGGTGAGGCTAAACAGGATGGCGGATTAGTGAGTTAACTTTAAGTATTTGGTAGTTTTGCGAAGGCAAATCATATCAACTTTCATTACCGTTTAGCATTATTTTTATTATTGGAGTGGTCGATATGAAACTAAATAAATCCATAAATTTAAATACCAGGGTAATAATTACTATTGTCTTGCTCGGAATGGTTTCCATCTCTTCATGCACCGCCTTTGGAGTAAAGGAGAAAATAAAGGTGTGCCAGGTTACCAACCTCGAGGGCATCAAGGATTCCAAATTGAATTCAAATACTTGGGTGGGCATAGAAACTGCCGAAAAGAAACTGCATGTCCGAGGAGGATACCTCGAATCCGATGATTTGCCAGATTTCAAAAAGAATATTGATACCTTTATCAACAGAGGTTGTGACTTGATAGTAACGATTGGTCCCGACCTTGCTGATTCGACTGCATCTGCAGCGGTTACCCACCCAGAAGTAAAGTTTAGCATTGTCGATTATGACTTTGATACAGACATCAACAATGTAGCCGAACAGGTTTACAACATGGAAGAAGGGGCGTTTCTTGCAGGTTATTTAGCCGCTTCTGTAACTC
>WOZC01000066.1:0-8191 GCA_011620465.1 Anaerolineaceae bacterium
CTTCAGTCCCGGATGCAAGCCAGAGATCAGGATCACCATTTTCTACCAAATACTTGTCGTTAGGGGAGCGACCGGTAAACGGTGAGGTGTTTACGACCAATGCGCCTGTATCTGCCAACTTCGCCTCACCGTTTTTTAGTGATTCGGTGACAAGCTGCGGAATATTCAGGTTGTATTTGACATCTTGGACAGCACTCAAGCCTAATTTATCAAGCTCTGCTCTCATTATTTCATTGATTTGGTTCATGACTTGATCTTTTATCTCCTGTTATTGATCGTGAAATAAGGTAAACGCAGGTTTCCCATAAATTGATGAGGAGAAATCTGTCGTTTGCATTGCAGGAAAATAACCACGGGATGCCACTCCGGAAACCCAGCCTCTGGATGAAATCGCATTCAGGTAAGCGGAATAAAACTGGGTCTGGAAATCCAGGTCGACATTGTAATTGCTATAGCCCATGTTTGTACTGCTCAAGATAAAACTTGAATCACCACTCGCATTCGCATTAGTAGTTGTGAATGAAGCACCATTCAAGCCAAAGTAAACCGGTTTTTGATATGTATCGTAAAAACCGTACACAACGCTGTCAAAGAAACTTCCCACAGTATCAGCGTAGTAAGTTACGGAGTTATCCAAACCTGAATTGAAGAGCAGGTAAAACCCCTGCGATTTCTCATAGAAAGAGTAATTAGCCAGTGGTCCCGAACCGACCTCCTGGGCTAACAGTATCTGGCCTTCATAATATTCGTCCACCTTGGTTAACAGATCGTACCAGATTTTTTCACTTGTTTTGGGCGTGCCAAAATTTGCGCCGACGGTTTCCATGGCTCCTGGATAGGTGTTCACAACATCCGGACCACCAAGTATGATCTGGTCCGCTTTGATGGCAGTTGCCAGTTTGATGGCGTGCATTATCATGCGTTCATAATCCGCATACCATTGCTGCCACCAGATCATCGATTTCTGCGAATTGTTCCACCAGGAGTTTTGATCAGATGGGTAGATCAGCTGCGGATAGAGCGCAATTTTAAACCCAGACTGACGAGCAGCCATGGCAATACGGTTCAGTTCATTCGAGGGGATAGTAGTCAACGGGTCGCTGTCGATAACGGGTAGATCTTTGTTAACTCCAACTTTCCAGGTTGGAGTCAAGATCAGCCAGTTAAACCCATTTGCCTTTAACTGGTCGATCATACTAAACGATGCGTTTAACCGGTTTGATGCGTACGCAGGATCGATTTCCACACCGACCAGGGTTTCTTCATCAAAAACCACATGCGTATAGGCAGAATTGGCTTGAAGTGCAGGGTCCCACAGTCTCCAGCCACTGATCGTATCCTGGATTTCAGTCACAGTGCCTGAAGTAAATGACCTTGGGGTTGCGTTGGGATTGGTTTCTTCTCCAAGCGTGCAATCGGCATTACGACAATAACGATAAATGACTGGGTCTCCACTCGCTGAACGAGGATTGAAGACCAGCATCCACTGGTTGTTTTCCATCGACCACATCGGGATCGGATTGCTCCAGGAACCCAGGTTGAACTGGATATACACCTGGTCAGTCGATGTTGTGCCTGATGGAGAGGTAACAAAAAATGAGATTGCGTTTTGCTGTGTTGCACGCCAGGTTGTTACCGAATCATCGATGATCACATCTTTATCAGGGACAATAAATTCGCGTACAAACCGATTTCCATCCTGACCGCGTTCACTATTTATGAATGCATCCCCAAGTGTGTATTGATAACAAATCGAACTGCCTGCAAATAGGTTGACCTGAGTGACGTATTTCCCCTCAGAATTGCGAGTCATCAATGGCATGTTCGCTGCCTGTGCCCCAGTCCCTGTGAGCATATCGGCATATGTCAGACCAAATTGACGTAAATTTCCTGCCATTCTAACTGGCGCACCTACGGCTTCGTTGGGTGGTGTCATCACAAAAGTCAAGGTTACTTCCGGCAAGGGCGTCATTCGGATGACTGCCAGGGTTGCCAGGTTTTCGACCATGTTGACTTCCTGCTGGAAACTCAGATAACTACCATCAGAGAGCATGGCAACCAAATTGTGTTTGCCAACGGGTAAACCGCGAATGAAGAACCTTCCATTCATATCTGTTAGCGCAGTTTTCCCAGCAACACTGATCAACACGTCTGGCAGTGATGCTTCAGTTTCGTCATCCGCGACCACTCCATTGAGGTCCACCAGGGGACCGTTGTAAGCCACTTGAGGCCAGCCTGCAATAGTGTCATTGACAACCAAGTTTTCCCGAACAACCAATTGTCGGAAAGACAGCGTGGTGCCATCCGGAAGATTTTCACCAACTTCAATCGGATGGGTAAGAGTGTATCGGTAGGCAATGGTAGAGCCCTGAGGCAGCAACACACTCAAGGTGTATGCGCTTTCAATTTTCTCAAGGGTGTAGCGTTCCAGGTTGCGGCTTACTCCGGATACCAGATCGAGAATATCGAGAGAGATTTCATCTTCATCAGAGAACTTCTGGAAAGGGTGGGCAATAAATTCGACATTCACCAATTTTGTTTCGGCAATTGCAGATGGAATGTTTGCAAGTGAAAGTAAATTTTCGGAATCTTTGGGCTGAAAGCTAAGCGAACAACCAGACAATAACACTATTAGAAGTGTCAGGTTGATAATCAGGCGAAATCGATATCTTTTTTGACTCACTTACTCCCCAACATTTTCGTTCGATTGAATGATGTCATCCAAATTAACCGCAAGGCTGCCGAGTACGCCATTGACGAAACGCGGAGAGGAGTCTGTTCCGAATAATTTTGCCAGTTCTACCGCTTCATTGATCCCAACCTTAAGAGGTGTTTTTTGGTAAAAAGCAACCTCCCATAAAGCAATTCGCAAAATATTACGGTCAACGACAGCAACCTGGTCGAGCGGCCATTCCGGGGCTTGTTCGCTGATCAGTTGATCCAGTTTTGTAACATTTTCGCGAACACCAGCGATTAGCAAACTGGCAAATTCAAACTGACTTTCGTCCAGGTTTAGATCAAGCGATCTTTCTTCCAGGACTTCACCGAGCGGGTGTTGGGTCAAGTCCAGCTCAAACAAAACTTGCAGTGCAACTATTCTTGCCCGTGTACGTGATTTCATTATCCTCTATGCTTCGATATCTACATCAACAATATGAACATTGATATGAGCAACTTCCATGCCAACCATCTCGGTAATCGCGCGTTTCACTTTTTGTTGGATGGTTTCTGCGATGAGACGGGCGTTATGATCGCTGCTGATGATGATGTAAAGATCGAGATAAATCAGATCATCTTTTACTTCAAGTTTGACGCCATCATTGTCCAGAGAGGAAAGTTGTTTGCTATCAGCCATACGGCTAACACCAGGGACCTCCAGCGTGGTCAATTTAGCGATCGTGCTAAGAACCGTTGGGGCTATGGTAGTTTTACCGATGTTATCGGCTGTTGAATTATCTGATAAGGTATCAACCATTTTCTTCTTCTTTCTCTTCAGGTAAAAATCCCGTTCTTAGAATGCTGTAGAGGATTATCTGATCATCGCTCATTTCCAGCTTATCGTCTTCTTTTCGAACTGTATCGATGACTTTCGGATAATCGACCCCTTCAGGCCAGCCCTGATCGAAAGCATTGATCGGATCAGCGTAAGCAGGTGCGGCTGTTGAGTTCTTGAATCCCAGCGAAGCGAGTGCTTTATCAAAAGTAGGGTTGTAACGGTCAAACAGTTGCGTCCAGGCGTTTAGGACCGCCTTCACAAAATGGGCATCCGTTTCAAACAATTTTTCAGATGCGCGTACCAGTAGGCGTTTTGGAGCTGTCAAAGGATTTCGAAAGCCGCTGACCTTTACTTCGTTTTTCAAGGTTTGTGCTAATGCCTTGCGTACTTCATCGCTGTAAACCGAAAAATCAGTCAGAACACTTTCGATAATTTCCTGGCGGAACCAAGGTTCAATAAACACGTTAATCACGTGTAATGGTTTGAGTTCACTCATTTTTGTTCCTTTCTCAAGGTCAAGTTGACCTGGACTACTCATTACTCTTCTTCGTCATCGAGTTCGTCTTCTTCTTCCTCGACTTCCCAAAGGCTTTCAGTCTCTTCGTCTTCATCCCAGGCTTCAATTTCTTCATCGTCCCAATCACCAATAGATTCTTCGTCATCGATAGGGCGATAAGTGAGGCATCCTGCGTCCGGGCTGAGTTCAATTGCAGCAGCGCTACAATAACGTTCATCCAGGAATAAACAGTCCAGATACTTACAGCGAATTTTGGTCATAATTTTCTCCATAATGTGGTTTCTTTCGCTCGCATTTTACCTTAGACCGGTGTAAGCGTAAAGCCAGTTAACTGGTCTAACCAGGTCGAACACGGGCAGCTTCTATCACATTAGGCAGGTTTTCGAGCCTTGCCAACACGCGGCTGAGCTGGTTGATTCCGGGTACCTCAACCACCAAATTGACCTTTACGACATGCTGCCTTGTCGTCATCGAAAGGTCGATCAAGCGCACTGGTTCGCTGGACAGAACACTGGAGATGTCGCTGACCAAACCCTGTCGATCATAAGCCGTGATTTGCAGGGGAACCGGGTAGGTTTGCTGAGCGATACCCCAGTCTACCTTGATCAACCTTTCGGTGTCCTTGATTCGCAATGCGTTAGGACAATCCATACGATGGATGGTCACACCCCGACCCCTGGTGATGTAACCGATGATTGGATCGCCTGGCATCGGGTTGCAGCACCTGGCAAAAGTATGGTCCATGCGGTTCAACCCCATGACAGTCACTGTATCGTCCGATTTGACCTTCCCCGGTGTTTCCAGGACTAGTTCTTCCGATCTCAAATCGTAGGTTTTGAGTTCGCCAATTCGATTGACCAGTTTTCCAATCGGAATATCGCCGCAACCAATCCCAACATAAAGATCATCAACTGTCTTTACAGAGAAGGTGCTCAGGACAAGATTGAGGTCAAAGTCAACCAACCCAAGCCGCTTAAATTCTTTTTCCACCAGGATAATTCCATGCTCAAGGTTCTGACCGCGGTCCTGTTGCTTGAACCATTGTTTGATTTTGGAGCGCGAACGGCTGGAACGAACCAGCCCCAGGTTGGGGTTCAGCCAGTCCCGGCTTGGTCCACCTCGGTTTACAGTGAGGATCTCTACCTGGTCACCTGTCTTCAACGTGTAATCAAGCGGAACCAGCTTCCCATTGATCTTAGCCCCCCGGCAGCGATGACCGATGTCTGTATGCACCTGGTATGCAAAATCGATTGGGGTGGAACCTTGCGGCAGATCAACAACCTCGCCCTTGGGGGTTATCACGTAAACACGGTCTTTGAAGATATCGGTACGCATGCCTTCCAGCAGTTCCTGGTTGTCGTCGACTTCCATGCTCCAGGCAAGCAAACTGCGCATCGCGCTTACTTTTTGTTCGTATTTTTCCGAAATATGCTGCTTGTTTTCTTTATATCGCCAATGCGCAGCAATACCGTACTCAGCGTTTTGATGCATTTCCCATGTGCGGATTTGGACTTCCAACGGTTTGCCATCGGAATAAATTACTGCAGTATGCAAGGATTGATAGTCGTTCGGTTTTTTCGCAGCAATATAGTCGTCAAATTCTCCTGGGATCGGGGCAAAGTGAGTATGAACAATACCGAGCACTTTATAACAGGTTTCAACATCATCCACAATTACGCGCACGGCTCTCAAATCTCGAATTCCATCGAAACTCTTTTCCTTATTCATCATTTTTCGATAGATTGAGTAGATGTGCTTTGGTCGACCAGTGATTTTGGCTTTGATCTCCGATTTTTGAAGCAAATCCTGAAGAGTTTCAATGATCTTATCGACTTCCTCCAGCCGCTTGGTGCGGCGTAAGGTCAGGTTTTCGGCAATTTCTTTGTACTTTAGAGGATTAGTGTAGCGAAAACCAAGGTCTTCGAGTTCCCATTTCATCTGCCAGATACCGAGTCGATTGGCTAAAGGTGCAAAAATATCCAGTGTTTCCTGTGCAATTTTTTTCTGTCGGTCAGGAGGAAGGGCATTGAGCGTTCGCATATTATGCAAACGGCATGCCAGCTTGATCACAACGACCCTGACATCATCGCCAATTGCCAGGAGCATTTTTCGTAACGTTTCTGCCAGGTCCTCGTTGATTTTTGTCCGTGTTGCAGGCATGGTTTCCGCCAGCGGTTTTCGCTCATCTGGATGCTGATCTGCCCTGGATATGTAGGGTAGACTGGTGATGCGAGATACATCTTCAACAAAAAGAGCAATTGTCTCGCCAAACTCATCCTTGAGCTGTTTGGCTGTAACGCCACAATCAACCATTACGTCATGTAATAGCGCAGCAGCAACGATTTCTGCATTCGCATCCATTTCGATCAGGATATTTGCTACACCAACAGAATGCGAGAAGTAAGGCTGTCCGTTCGCGCGAGTTTGTCCCTGGTGGGCTTTTTCTGCAAAACGGTATGCCTTTTCTATCTGCTCGCGATCGGTGCGTGAATATGCTTCAGGCAATTTGCTGAGGAACTGTTCGATTTCCATGTTACTGTGATAATTGTAAGCCAAATCAGGCGTCCTGATGCTTAGCAGTTGTATGATTAGAAATGACGGTCAAGAGTCAGGATAAATCGATTTATGGAAAATTATTATCTTGAACCGTCAAGGAAAAAAACCTTATACTGCAATATTGTGACACAAAAAAGGCTCAGGATGATAAAATTATATCTGTCATCATGAAGGCTTTTTATAAAGTACCTTTATCTCGATAATAATACAAGATTACCGACGATTTGGAGTTACCTTATTTCAGCAATTCCTTATTGTCAAAAGAGCGGTCATAGCGCATTCTATGCAGGCAATCCATTTCAGCCTGACTCAATTTCCCGGTAACTGCGTGGGTAAGCAGTTTACCGACACCCGGACCAAGCATAAAACCCTGTCCACAAGTCCCGGCTCCGATAAAATAGCCATCGAGACCCTCCACTGAGCCAATGATCGGGTTGCCATCTGGCGTCATCGGATACGTTCCGCGCCATGTCCGGCGGACGCGAATATTACCAAGAATGGGCATCAGCTCTACTAATCGTTTGCAGGATTGTGGCAGAAAGGAGCTGGTGTTTTGAGTCCGATTGCCCCAAATCTGTGGGGTAGGGGTCAGGCAGAAAATGATCTTTCCGGTCGGGTGTTGGTAGAAATAAAAATTGCTGGAACCCGGGTACTCTCGGATGTCGACGATCATGGCGTCAAACAGTGGCTGAACAGGTTCAGTGATGCCGGCTTCATGCGCATCCGGCTCGATTGGAATATCAACTCCGACCATTTGCGATATCCTGCGAGACCAACCTCCGGCAGCATTGATAAAAATCTTGCAAGCATAGGAGTCTTTATCTGTTTTGATTCCCTGAATCTTGTTACCTTTTACAACGATATCAGTGACGGACTCACCAAAATGGAATTCAACTCCAGCGGCTTGGGCATGCTTCCAGAAAGCGAAACAAGCCTTCAAGGGGGAGGCACTGCCGTCTTCGGGCGAAAAAGTACCTCCAAGCAGACCCTCCGGATTGAGATGGGGCGCAATCTGGCGATTTTCATCTCTTCCCAACCAGTTAATGTTCAAACCAAGGGCGCGCTGCTGCTCCAAGAGGCTTTTCAGCGTGGCTTGGATATCGCTGTTATAGGCAACAAAATTGTAGCCGCCGGAGCGCCAGTCGATATCATCGCCATAAACTTCCTTCCAGGTGGAAAATACCTCGATTGAATTGGTACACAAATGGATTTTTGAAGGGTCGGAATGGGTTGCCCTGACTCCACCGATTGCATGCTTGTTAGAGGCCTGACCAGGGCTGGTTAAAGCTTCAACGACCAGCACTTTTAATCCGGTTTGAGCCAGGTACATGGCAGTGGGTGTTCCGATTGAACCAGACCCGGCAATAATGACATCGTAGGTTTTATTCTGGCTCATCGGTTGTCTCCAGCTCCAACGTTTGAATTCTCAATAAAATCTTTGACGGGAACTTCAACAAAAGATGGACGGACAGGTGGGTCAGTGACTTCCGCCAAAGGTACACCTTCTGTTGCGAACATACGTCTGATCAAGTTCAGGCAGGTTTTGCCACCACAAGCACCCATACTGGCATGGGTTACGGCTTTGATTTGATTGATGTCCTTTACGCCAATTCTGATCAATT
>WOZC01000066.1:8291-9784 GCA_011620465.1 Anaerolineaceae bacterium
GCATGGGTTACGGCTTTGATTTGATTGATGTCCTTTACGCCAATTCTGATCAATTCCCTGATTTCACCAGCATTGATGCGTTCACAGCGGCAGACATAGGCATCCTCCTCCAAATTTTCAAGCATTTCCGAGTCAGATTCAAAGGCTCTCACCGGATCGGGTTTGATCACCCTAAAACCAGCCGCTTGTTTGGAAATGGAAGCTGGTGTTTCGACACTGAATAAACGTGTACCATCTTTGAATCCGGCAACTGTCCTGATTTTCTCAATTTGATAGGTGCCAAGGGCATTGCCATCAGTATCGGTCACTTCAATTTCATTACCAACGGCAATGTCAGGATAATTTTGCTCCACAGGCAACGTGACCAGGGCGGTCTGTTGGCGCTTTCGAAAATCGACCAGGCTGACTGCCAACCCAGGGCAAACAGCCACGCAGCGACCGCAGGAAGTACATTCATCCGCATGTTTTTCGTCAAAATGGGGGAGCTTGCGAATGTCAGCTTCATCAATGAAGATCAAATCTTTTGGACACACACTCGAACAAGGATTGCAAGGAATCTCCTGGGTGCAATGAAATACCGGGAAAACACCATCATGCTTGTCAATGTACTGCTCTGGAACGACTTTACCGGGCTTGGATTTGAGAATTTCTTCTGTCTCCAACCAGGAACCTGGGATATCTGGTAAGTCTTTTCCCAGTTTCTTCGCGATTTCATTTCCGACAATTTTGCCTGAAAAGATGGCTGCGGAAGCTTCGGCAATTTCATTCGCGTCTCCGGCCGCATAGACATCCATACCGACAGCTTCAGCGACCCTGAAGAACTCATCCACCGGTTCCAGACCAACGGCGATCAGGAGGGTATCGCAATTGTATACTTTTTCGCTACCTGGTATGGGTTTGAAATTCCGATCGACTTGGGCTATCACCACCGACTCGACCTTGTCTTTTCCCCTAGCTTCTAAAACGGTATGAGACGTATAAATTGGCACACCAGAGCGCACCAATTTGTCTTTGTGCACTTTGTATCCACCGCATTCGGGGGCAGCTTCTACCAGGCCAGCTACGTGAATACCAGCCTGGATGGCGTGATAGCCGGCAATTAAGCCCACATTCCCACCACCGATAATGAACAGGTTCTGGCAGGGTTTGACAAGATCCCGATTCACCAGGGTTTGGAAAGCCCCTGCGCCATACACCCCAGGCAGAGTGTTACCGGAAAAAGACAAGCTGCGCTCTCTCGCGCCTGTAGCAACCAAAAGAATTTTTGGTTTAATATGAACGTTTTCTTTTTGATCGCGATAGACAGCCATAACCTGGTCTTCAAAGACCCCAATCGCGGTTGAATTAGTCCAAATTTCGATACTTGGGAGTTCCTGGAGCTGTTTTGCCAGGATTTTTGCGATCTCGATGCCTCTCGTACCGGCATAAACAGCGTTCGTAGAGCCGAAAAAACGATGAGTTTGCAGCACCAGTTTGCCCCCCAGATGGTTTTT
>WOZC01000066.1:9884-13607 GCA_011620465.1 Anaerolineaceae bacterium
TTGTCTTGCCAGTAAAAAGGTACAGTTGCGTCACTTTCATCGATCAGAATGGGGTGAGATTTGATTCGATAATCGGTCATAAACTCCTCAGAGGGTTTTTCGGTTTAGTGCTTAATCTTACCACTCTCAATTTTTGATGGGGTTTTTTAGGCATATGGGAAAGGCTAGTGTTGTCATTCTGAGCTGTTTTGCGAAGAATCCTAACTTGCGTTAGATGTTAGAAATTATCTACTTAAAGATCCTTGCCTATCACACTTTGAGCCAGATCTGAAGTTTAGGATGACAAGCTGCCCCACTCAGTGTTCTTTTTGTGAATCGTCAAAAATCTCCTGGTACTTTTTATCCAGTTCATCATCAGCCAGGTGTGAATAGCGTTGGGTGACTGCAATGTTCGTGTGGCGTGCCAATACCTGGGCTAATTTGAGATTTCCTGTACTGCCAAGGATGGTGGTTACGAAGTAATGACGGAAGGAATGAGGTGTAATCGTGCCAACAGCGTCTTCACCAAGGCATTCACAGACCCTATCACGCACGATAGCACGTCCAGTGGTTGTGGAAATGGGTTTTACTTTATTGCCGGCAGCTTTGTCATGGCGGGCAAAAATTGGAAGAGATGCCAGCGCTTTACCTCCGACGCCGTCCAATTCAGCCCGGCTGTGAAGGTAATCTTTCATCGCATCTAGACTTCGTTTGGAAAAACGTAATACTGCTTCTTTGTTGCCTTTACCAATGATGATTGCCCGGCTCTCGTGCCAGTCGATATCACCGCGCCGTAGATTGCAGGCTTCGTGAACACGCAAGCCTGTATCAGCCAATGTGATCAAAAAAGCCCGATCGCGCAGATTGATCAGGCGCTCTTCAGTGCTTTCGGTCGGTTTCTTATTAAGTTCTTCAGCATAAACCAGGACTTTTTCAATATCGGTTTTTGGAAATTGAGGCAGACGGATGCCAGGACGGCGGGTACGCTGCTTGATAAGAAGCCGCACGCGGGGCAGGTTGACCGGTGCCAGGTTTTCCCCGGCTATGTATTCGTACAGACCAACCGTGGCAGTCATATAAACCTGTTCGGTGGCAGAGGAAAAATCCTTTAAAGCGGTAGCCATCCAGATTACTGCATCTTCCTTCAGCAGGGACACCTCACCGGTTTCTACGTCCAGATTATTTGCTGTCAAAACATCATTGAACAAGTGCATCGCGTTTGCGTAAGTGCGATAGGTATTGGCACTACGTGAGAGTTTGACTGAAGACAAATAACGTTCGATACAATCCTTAATAGTCATACATAGTCCCTATGGTTACTACGAATTCATACTTATTATTATCGTGATCATAACTTATCGTAACCAAATTATACTTTCCTTTATATTACTCATTGGATTTGGGCCGCTTTAGCTTCGTTTTTGTATGCGCTTATGTACTCTCCTGAAAAAATGAACTTATTTGGAAGTTTTTTATAATGTAACAATAACGTAATTATCCAACTTGAGAAAAACAAAAATGTAGATAATTGGTAGTTACTGCATGAATCATCTATAATATGCGCGTAGTATTATAAAATTCAATTAGCTTTTAGCCGACATGCCAATCTCACCAAAAATCAGTCCAAATAGGGCAGAGGGGAGTAGTTGTTGTAAAATTTATATATTTGAAGAAAGAAAGGATCTCGTTTTTATAGAGGATAGGTGGCTCATGACTGAAATTGATTGTTCGTTCGTCGACGGCATCATGTGATTTCGTTTCAAAGCATGCGGAATTTTGATTGATAATGGCAAAGTCCTGGCGGTGCAAAATGATCGCGACCGTTATTATTATCCGTTAAGTGGTGCAATACAACACGGAGAATCAGCAGAAGAGGCTGTAATTCGCGAAATCTTTGAGGAAACTGGAATTGAGTTTGAGGTCGATCATCTTGCTTTCGTTCACGAAAACCTATTTATTGGAAATACAAATAGCATTTTAGAGGGGCTAAGGTGTCATGAAGTAACTTTTTATTTTCTTATGAATTGGATCCCAGGTACTCGTCTTTCTGACAACAGTATTACTTGTGGTGGTTTACTTGAGCACTCGGTGTGGCTGGAAATTTCCAAACTAAACAAATTAGATAGATAATTTTTTCCTGAGTTCTTTGGGGAGGAGTTGAAGAACATGTCAGGAGGTGTGAAACACATCGTCGCAGTTAGTGAACAGTTTTGATTTGTTTGAGTTTCGATGATTTTTCTTTTATTAAGAGAGGTTGTTGTGTTTATCCTCATTATAAGCACTATTTTATGCTTGCGATAATGATACTTATCATAACCTAAAAGATGTTTTTCCAATTTCCCCTGCTCCCCTTCCGGGTTAACTATTGAATGGCTCAATTAGATTTTTCTAAGTTTTTTTGATCAGTTTATTTATTTCTTGAACTGAGCGCTTTGAATGCCCCGACCCAGGGTTCGCCTAGACGATTTTTCTCAGAGACTTCGATCGTATTTAAATGCTGAGCCACCTGGATCAGTTCTGACGCGATGTTTCCCCAATCCTGCGATAAAACCGCCTTTTCCAAGGACAACCGGCGTCCTTCCACCCAGCTCCATTCCATTCTGAAGCGATCTGCCTTGAGCCAATAATCGCGTTTTTCCCAGGCAGTTGCGCTTGAATCCACTGACTCTTCAATCTTTTCCAATGCCAAAACAACGAACGCTGCCATATCCTGGCTTTCCCTGTCTGGCTGCCCTTTTTGCATCAATTTGCGAATCGCCAGCACGATCGATTTTGTCAGCCTGTTACGGTAAGTTGTCCCGCTTTCATTTGCTTTTACTGTCATTTTAATAATTCCTCTTATGAATAATGTAGCCGATTATACCAATTCCCCTACCCTAACGATCAGCAAGGGCACACAAAATCTACTTGATATAATGTATATACATATATCGTGAATTATTTATCGAATTGTGGTATTTTTACCCTTCCAACAAAAATCCTTTTCAGTTATAATCCCTGCTACAGACAAATGTCTTGAAAAACTGAATACTTATATCATTAGAGGCGCGGCGGATCGCGTAAAAACTTCGTAAGTATCCCAGGGCTGGGTGAAGAATCGAATTATCCGTTGCCGAAGGGTTAAAGGAGAGTCCTCTCCCCCGCCTTGGTGTCCCGAAGCAATTTCGGCCACTGTCATGCGATTGCATGGAGCGCTATGTGTCTTTTTCAACACATAGCGTTTTTAATTATTAGGAGAATGCGATGAATGAAGTAGTAATCAGACTGAGAATTGGAGCGGAAAACGCTCACTATGGCGGTGGGCTTGTGGACGGAGCTTACCTTACCAAGTTATTTGGCGACGTAGCTACTGAATTATTGATTCGGCGCGATGGTGACGAGGGGCTTTTTAGAGCTTATGATAACATCGAATTTCTTGCGCCTGTTTATGCTGGCGATTTCATCGAAGCCAAGGGTTGGATCACCAGCGAAGGTAACACCTCGCGCAAGATGGCTTTTGAAGCCTGGAAGGTCATCGCGACACGGCCTGATCTATCCGATTCAGCCGCTGAAGTTTTGGCTGAACCCCTACTGGTCTGCCGCGCCAGCGGTACTTGCGTTACCCCGAAGAATAAGCAACGTCTGGGTTAATTAATCTCAGGCCAATTTTACCAAGGAGAGAGTCATGAGTGCACATAAGGTTATCATCACCGCGGCAATCAGCGGTGCTGAAGTTACCCAGGAAATGAACCCCGCTGTCCCCTA
>WOZC01000025.1:0-8583 GCA_011620465.1 Anaerolineaceae bacterium
AAACCAGCATTAAGAAAGCGGTTGCCGATCCTTTTATCCAGCCCGATGCCCTTGCTCACCGCCTGGATATCAGCGCCAACCTTGTTGGCGAGCCGACCGATTTCATTGACATAAGAGATCTTCAAAGCCAGGAAAGCATTGGCAGCGTATTTGATCATTTCCGCGGATGTCAGGTCACAGACCAACAATGGCACTTCCGTGAGTCCCTCCGGACGCGGAAGACCGGGAGGCGCCGGGAAATCCTGGCGCAGAATCGGGCTGAAAAGCTCCTGCAAACGTTCTACACTGCGCCCGCATTGCGAACCGACAACGATGCGGTCCGGGTAAAACGAATCTTGCATGGCTGAACCCTGGGCTAAAAATTCGGGGCTGGATACAACGCTGAAATCCGCGTGTTCTCCATTGTTATGGTTCGAGTTGAAATGTTCATGCATGATCGCTTCCACCCAGTTACCAGAGCCAATTGGAACAGTCGATTTGTTGACGATGACGGTAAATTTATCTCCCAGGTTTTCGGCGATCGATTCAGCAGCCTGGCGCACATAACGCAGATCGGCATTGCCGTCCGGGAGGGAGGGAGTACCTACTGTAATGAAAATCACATCCGTGTTGGGGATATCGGCTTCTGCATAACTGCTGGTGAACTTGATATTATTCTGCACTAATTGCAGCGTTTCCTCGAGATGCGGCTCATAAACCGGCGTTTTCCCCTGCTTGAGCAGCGCGATTTTTCCTTCGTTAACATCCAGGCAGGTAACCTGGTTGCCTAAATAAGCCAAAACCACCCCCGTGTTCATCCCAACGTAACCAGTGCCAATAATCAAAACTTTCATAAACCCTCTGAGGTCTGTTTTCTATGTATTATACCTTCCTCAAAGGTGTCGGTTGAAACGGGGGCTGAAGGAGGTATAACGAGCAAAGTGCCCTCTGATCCCGCGCAGCAGGATATTGGGTATTCCGCTTGTGAACCCGGCTTTAGAGACGGTCAACACAGGATCACCCAACCCCCACTATCTGCATTACCGCCCATAGTGGCTACGCGCATTAATATCACCCGTATCGTCTTAGATGCGGATTGCCGCGCTCCCTCTGGAGGTTCCGACGTGTTCTTTGGCTTGACACCAGGAGCTCGTAATGAAGGGATAAAAGAAGGGGCGGCGTGGAAGCCGTCCCATAAACGTATTTTTCATTCGTAGGGGCAACCTTACACGGTTCCCCGTCGAATACAACAAGATTAGAATTGTCATCAAATGCCGGGGTCGAATGCGAACCCCAACCTGCCGCTCAACCGATCAAACTTCTTCCAACTGCGCCATGAAGTGCCTGAGGACAGGTGGTGCCCACTTCACCCGCAACCCGCGGATCAGTTCCGCTTCTTTCATGCATTCGAACGCAGATTCTCCGATGTAATCCAGGTGGCTGCGGGTGTACACGCGCCTCGGAATGGCAAACCGCAGCAGCTCCAATGGTGCATAGACCGGTTTCCCCGCCTGGGGGTCAAGGTGTTCGAACATCAGGCTGCCGATTTCCACCGTGCGCACGCCGCCAGCCAGGTACAGCGCATTGGCAAGCGCCACTGCCGGGAACTGGCTTGGGGGGATGTGGGGGAGCGCTTTGCCGCCATCAACGTACACCGCGTGCCCGCCGGTAGGCATATATACCGGCAAACCCGCCTCAACCAGCACCTTGCCCAAATAGCGGGTGTGCGCTTCGCGATAGTTGAGGTAATCTTCGTCGATCCCCTCGTGCAAACCAACCGCAATTGCCTCCAGGTCGCGACCCGCAAGCCCGCCGTAGGTCAAAAATCCCTCATGCACAATCAGGTTTTGAGCAATTTTCTGCTTCAATTCCGGATCGCGGAAAGCAATGAAGCCGCCGATATTGACGAGCGCGTCTTTCTTGGCGCTCATCGTGCAGCCGTCCGCGTACGAGCACATCTCAAGCACGATATCTTTCACCGGAGTGTTCGCATACTTCGGGTCGCGGATCTTGATGAACCAGGCGTTTTCGGCGAATCGGCAGGCATCCAGGAAGAAGGGAATGCCGTAACTGTGATAGATTTCGGCAGTCTGGCGGATGTTATCCATCGAAACGGGTTGCCCCGCGGCTGAGTTGTTGGTGATGGTGAGCATCCCCAAGGGAATATTCTCTACGCCGACCGCCTGGATGAACTCCTTTAGTTTTTCCAGGTCCATATTGCCCTTGAATGGTAGATCGATGGTGCTGTCCTCCCCTTCCGGGACGGTGAAATCAACCGGATTTGCGCCTAAAACCAACAAATTCGCTTGGGTGGTATCAAAATGGCGGTTGTTCGGAACAGACTGACCCTTCTTTACCAGCGACGAAAAGAGCATTCCTTCAGCTGCCCTGCCCTGGTGAGTGGGGAGGACATATTCGAAACCTAAAATCTCTTGAACGGCTTTCTCAAAGCGGTAGAAACTTTTCGCGCCTGCGTAGGATTCATCGCCGCGCATCATTCCTGCCCATTGTTCGTCACTCATCGCGTTGGTGCCGCTATCGGTCAATAAATCGATGTAAACATCTTCGCCAGGAACGTTGAAAAGATTGAGATGGGCTTTTACTAACGCCATCTGCCGCTCTTCTTTGGTAGTCATTTTTACTTTTTCAACTACTTTAATGCGAAACGGCTCTATGAATGGAATGGTCATATACTCTCCTTTAGTGATTGATATTTGAACTGACCAGGTGTTTGCCTGCCAGCACTCCACTTCCAAAAGCATAATGTAAATTGTAGCCGCCACAGGGTCCGGCGATGTTGTTAGTCCCGCCCACCAGGTAAAGTCCGGGGATCAGTTTCGATTCGAAGGTGATAGGGTCAACTTCACTGACAGGCGCGCCACCGATGGTCACCTGGCTATTCTTGAAGTCCCCTGCTCCCTTGATTTTGAAGCGATTATCAGTGGCTACGCGCAGCATGCGCAGCAGCTGTTCGCCTTCAACCGCCTTTATCTGGGTTTCAGGCGCGATTTCTGCCTGGCTCAAGAAGAAATCGACCGCTTTTGGCGCCAGCGCGCGCAAAAGCAGCGCCCTCAGGCTGCCCCTGGCTTTTTCCAGATCCGCCAGTTCTTCAGCCATGCCTTCCCAGAAGGGTGCCAGGAAGTTGACCTGCAGCTGCAAGTCCCGCCCTGGAAACAAACCGACGAAGTGACTCAGGTTCATCACGCCCGGTCCATTGAAGCCTTTTTCGGTCACGATCAGGTTGCCGAAGGTGCTGCTGAGCCGTTCGCCATCCAGGTAAATCGAGGTGACCGCGTCAAAGCGCAGCCCTTTCAAGGCGCTGAAGGCACCTAAATCAACAAAAATCGGACCGAGCGCCGGGCTGATCGGTTCAACCGTGTGACCGATCTGCCGCAAAGCGGGGAACAGGCTCCCTTTCGAGCCCAACTCAGGATAAGCCTTGCCGCCGGCTGCCAATACCAACCTGTCAAAGCGTTCGACCGTCTTCCGTTCGTTCCAGTTCAATTTGAGCTCGAACTGTCCCTCTTTCCAGCTGAACCACTCCACCTCTGTGGCTACGCGCAGTTTTACATCTGCCTCGAGCAAGCGCTCATGCAAAATCTCGACCACGGCATGAGCGGATTGCGAAAGCGGGTAATACCAGCCATCATCAGTCTTGATCGTAGGGATGCCCAGTTTTTCGAAAACTTCTTTCAATTCCGCGACGCCAAACCTGTCCAGGAACAGTTCAATCCAATCAGGGTCTGAGCAATAATAAAGTGAGGGGTCGAGTAAATCGTTACTAAGGTTACAGCGCCCGCTGCCGGTCACCAGCAGTTTCCGCCCAACAGTCTGGTTGTGCTCAAAGAGGCTGACTGACCCGCCTTCTTGCGCAACAGGCGCAGCATGCAAGGCAGCCATGATACCTGCCGCGCCCGCACCAATCACCGCGATTCTCATGCCTTCATTATAACTTGCGCAGGCACCTTTTGTGCTTGTTTTCACCAACTTGTTTTCACCAACCGCGAAAAAACCAATTCCCCGCTACGACTCACCGCCCGAAATGGCGGCTCTACACTATAATTTCTTTGCTATGAATCCGTTTGCAAGGCTTTTCGACCGCGTGCTGCACATCCATCCCGAGGATAACGTTCCTCCGGATGTTGCTGGCAATTTTAAGCACAACGTGATCGTCAACACCTTCGACTTGATGTTCTCTTTCTTTTCGGACAGCTTCTGGTCGATCAATACCATCATGCCGGTTTTTGCAGCAACCCTGACAGACTCCCCCTTCCTGATCGGTCTCATTCCTGCTGTTGTTAACGCTGGCTGGTTCATTCCGCAACTGTTCATGTCGGGTCGCATCAGCAAATTACCCAGGGTGTTGCCGACATCTCTGAAGTTCGGTTTTCTGGAACGACTTCCCTTCATGTGCATGCCCCTCCTGATTCTCCTGATTGGGAAAACTGAAAATCAGACGGTCTATTGGCTGCTCCTCATCCTGATGATCTGGCGTGGGATCGGCAGCGGAATGTCCGGGTTGCCCTGGCAGGAATTAAACGCCCGCGTCATCCCCATTACCCACCGTGCCCGTTTCATCGGTCTTTCACGCGTGTTTGGTCAACTTGCCGGACTGGTCGGCTCGCTGATATCCGTCTACCTTTTAGGGAATTTCCCCTATCCAAAGAACTATGCTATCGGGTTTGTTGTCGCATCCGTTTCGGTCTGGTTTTCGTACGCGGCTTATTCGCGCAACCGCGAACCAGAGATCGAAATTGTCCCCGATCCACAGGGAGAAAACGAGCGGAAAGCCAGAAGCCAAACCTGGTCGCTGATGAAGCAGATACTCAAATCGGACGCCAACTTCAGGCGCTACCTTGGTTCGCGTTCCCTGGCGTTCCTGGGGAATATGGCGAGCGCCTTCATCGCCGTTTACGCGATGGAGCGTTTCCATCTGGGGGATGCCCACGCTGCCATTTTTACCGCGCTCCTGCTCGTCACTGGGCTGCTTGGTTATGTCATTTGGGGCTCCCTGGGCGATCGCATCGGTCCTCAAAAAGTGGTTCTTTTATCCTTTTCCATCTGGGGATTGGGCTTGCTGGCAGCCATCTTTTCGAGATCATTATGGGTCTACTACGCGGTATTTGTCGCTTTCGGTCTCTATACTTCCGGATTGAACCTGGGGGACACCATGCTTGTGATGGAGATTGGCGATGAGCGGCTGCGACCGACCTATCTGGGCATGGCAAGGACCCTCACCGGCGGCTTTTTGCTCCTCGCGCCAGTTCTCTCGGGCTGGTTGGTGCAGAGCTTTAACTACTTGGTTATGTTTGCGGTATCGTTTGGATTTGTCGTTGTGTCGACAGTATTAATGACAACGGTCAAAGACCGCCCCAGAAAACGTGCGCTTTAGAATACACCCTCCGTACGGCTGGATTCCTGTGCTGGCTTGCCAGTATTAGGCTAGCCGCTGCCTTCCTGGCGTAGGCATCTTTTCATCACTTTGCTAAAACACCCACCCCCTTTATCCCCCTCCCTTCCGCTTCGCTGGAGGGGGTTTGTTCTGCAACCCTTTTTAGGCGTTGGCGTAGGTCAGGTTGCGGGGTTCAACCTGACGGCAGGTGTACCTGCCTATTGTCACCTCTTCTTTTCTTCCTTGGAGACTTGCGGTCAAATTCTGCTTGAGGGTTTTTTTCGTAGGAGACCCTGCCATGGTCTCCCGACAACACTCCAATTAAAGGACGACGTGACAGCCGTCGCCTAACCAAGAACAATCTAAAAGAAATGAATTCGCTAAAACGCTTTATACAAGCGCAGACCGGGGATCGAACTGACCACGCCAATTTCCCAAATGGGAATATCCCGTTCTTTGGCTTTTTCCTGAAAATCGTCCACCCTGTCCGTTGGAACGCACAAGAGCAATCCACCGCTGGTCTGGGGGTCGTAGAGCAGCATCTGCTCGTTATCGCTCAAGGCAGGGTCAAACGTTACGTGTTTCTCGAAATAAAGCTTGTTATTGTAGGCTCCTCCGGGGAAGGTATATGCCTGAGCAAATTTGTGGCAGGCATCTATGAAAGGAATCTGACTAAAATCAAAATCCAGACCCACCCCACTCGCAAGGGCAATCTCGCTGGCATGCCCCAACAGCCCAAAACCGGTGATGTCGGTGGCGGATTTGAGCCCGCAATCAACAGCCAATTGACCGGCGCCGCGGTTTAACCGCTTCATCCATCCAGTAACTTCCGCCAGGTCTTCCGGATTGGTCATCCCACGTTTGAGCGCAGTGGTGGTCACACCAAATCCGAGCGGTTTGCTGAGAAAGAGATGGTCCCCCGCTCTTGCCCCGCCTTTGGTCAGTAATGTTTCAATCTCAACCATCCCGATCACGACCAGCCCAAACTTTGGCTCCTGGTCAACAACCGAATGCCCGCCCGCGATCACCACACCGGCTTCTTTGGCTTTTTCTGCGCCTCCGCGGATGATTTCTCGGGTTATCTCCAGCGGCAGGTTGCCCGGAAAGGCGGCAATATTGAGCGCCAGCAAGGGCGTGCCGCCCATGGCATAGACATCCGAAAGACTGTTGGCAGCGGCAATGGCACCATAATCGTAGGGATCGTCGACGACAGGGGTGAAGAAGTCGTTCGTCACCACGAGGGCGCGTTTTTCGTCCAACTTCCAGATTGCGGCATCATCAGCAGAATCCAGCCCGATCAGAAGATTTGGATAATCGGTGGAGTCGAAAGTCTCTTTAATTGGCTGCAGAACCTGCGCCAGCGTTTCCGCGTTGAGTTTAGAAGCTCAACCCGCGCAGCTGGAAAGGCTGGTCAGACGAATCTGTTTGCCAGAAGTACCATTCTCGTTCATTGGCTTAATGATACCTGAGAATTTGCGGAAAGATGACGATTTAATCGTCTAGGATGGCTCAAGATTTCAATGTAGGGTCGATGACCTGCTGCGCGGGTACATGAGCCCAATACGTACGGAGGGGGTTTATCTCCCTCCGCTATGAGTTGTATTGACCAATGTTACGAAAAGAAGTTCGATTTTCCTATGAGCTATCAGCTATGAGCCATTCGCTATTTACTCGTACTTCAGCGCGTCGACAGGCACCAGGGTGGCAGCCGAAAGCGCCGGGTAGAGACCGGAGATCAATCCAACAATCGTGGCAAAGACAATACTGAACAACGGCAGCCAGACGGGAATCGAGGTCGCCAGGGTCGTACCCCCTCCACTTTGCGATGCCAGGTAAGAACCTGCCAGCAAATTGATGATGCCGCAAATCGCCCATCCCAACAAAAAGCCTCCCACACCTCCCAAAAAACCGATCCCTGCCGCTTCTCCCAGGAAGATGCTGAGGATGTTGTTGTTGGTCGCGCCAATCGCTTTCATAATGCCAATCTCACGCGTTCGTTCCAAAATCGCCATCGCCATGGTGTTGGCAATGCCAATGGCAGCTACCAGCAATGCAATCGCGCCTACTCCTCCAAAAACGACCTGCATGATGGTGAAGAAGCTGTTGATGCTCTGCACCTGGGATTGGGGGGTATACGCCTGGAAGCCCATATCAGTGATCTGCTGCGCCAGGTCGATGACAACTTCGGGGCTGGAGGCTTTGACGGTCACGTTGTTGTAGCCCTGCTTGCTGTAATCCACCCGCCTGCCAGCCACCCAGTCATTTAATTGGTTGACCTCATCCCAATTCATATATATGTTGTAATCCGCTTCGCCGCGCGTTTCCGCAAGGACGCCAACCACCTGCAGGCGCATGGTTTTGCGCGTCTCGGTGCCGTCACTGTTCCATTTGACAAAGTCTACTTTCAGGGTCTGACCCATCAAATCCGGCAGTTCAATTGGATCATCTCCAGGGCGCTGATTGGGGTCATAGAAATTATTCTTGATCCACGATCCAACCACCACGGTTCCTTTTCCACTGATGTCCGTGATACCTTGCTGAGCTTTAACGCCCATGTCAGCCAAATCATCCAGGTTGACCCCCGTGATGTTGCCCCAGGCAGCCAGTTTGTCCAGCTTGATCTCGACGGCAGTGTTGACCCCTTGTTTGACGATCACCCGCAGCACTCCCGGCATGTCTTCAAATTGAGAGACCACATCAGGGGTGATCTTCTTGATGTCTTCTTCGGTGAATTGCACCATGCCGCTGCCCATCATTTCCGGATATCCCGGGTAAACCTCGACGTTGCTGAGCTCGTTAATACCCCAAAGTTGACTGGTAGCGCTTTCTTCCAGACCAGCACCCAGCGAAATCAAGGTCACCACTGCCGCAGTACCGATGATGACGCCAATGGCAGTCAAAACGACGCGCCCTTTGCGCCTTTTCAGGTTATCTACGATCAGACTAATTAAATCTACTAAGCGCACAAAACACCAACCTCTTCTTATTCAATGACAAAAAGCATCAAGGTGACTTCATCCCACCGTTATTTATCGTACCCGGCTCCTCAATGACAGGCACATCAGTGGCGTCGCTGCTGCTGGTGCCAAAGCCAAAGAAACCTTTGATGGCGTCCCAGATTTTAGCAAAGAAGCCAGGTTCTTGCACCGGTTCAGTCGGGAAGGATCCCGGGTTCATTGGGTCGACCATGATCGGGTTTCCATTTTCGTCCA
>WOZC01000025.1:8683-11885 GCA_011620465.1 Anaerolineaceae bacterium
CGGGTTTCCATTTTCGTCCAGCATCGGGTAGGGTTCGGGCATGGGCATCTCAGGCATGACCTCAACCTGCAATTGGCTGTTATAGGTCCGCAGTTGGTTGAAATCATCGGTATAGCGGATCTCCAGGTTGAGCGTGGCAGTGCCTTCCTGGAAGGGGGTAAACATTGGATCGACGGTGAAATAGCCGCCCGGGTCAAGCGTACCCACCAGCACAGAATTGTTGCTCACTTCACCGGATTCGGATGTGACCACCACGTTGCCCAGCACAACCGGCTTGCGCGCCAGGTTGGTGATTTGGATGGGCAAAGAGCCCATCTGACCAACATAAAACATGCCTTCCACCGGGTTGTAGAAAGATATTTCAAGTTGAGGCAGCGAGAAAACCAATAGCGTGATGACCTGGTCGTCAATGACACGGTTACCCTTGCCGTCGGTGTAGACAAAAGAGAGTTTCAGGGGGTAAGCACCCGGCTGATCGGTGACATTGACCACGAATTCCTGTTCAGGGTTAAGGCTGCCGCCTTCTGCTACATCGCCAATCAAAACCACGTTCGATTTACCGATTGGGGCGAAAACGGAGACATCCCCGGTACCACCGCTGACACCGCCGGCTTGCGGTGTGCCCTCCGGGTTGGTGGTGATGCTGGAGCCGCCATAGACCAGCGAAACGTTGCGCGCCAGTTCACTACCGGCATTTTTAACATCCAGGGTGAGCTTGAAAGTCGAACCCGGTTGCAGTGGGTCGATATCGGTGCTGTAATTGTTGACCACCATCTGCGCGCGATCCACCACAGCAGGGGTAGCTGTGGCAGCCACCTGACCTGTACCGCTTTGGTTGATGCTGATAGCGAAGGTAAAGGTTTCAGAATAGGTGTTGCCAAATTGGTCCATATAGGAAACCGCGGCTGTAATGATGCCAGAATACTTCCAGGTGGACATATCATTGACCTTGAATTGGTGCGTGCGGGTTTCATTTTGCGCATTAAGGGCGTCCACCTCCCAAATGTTGATCACACTGCCGTCAAGAGGGTCAAAATCCTGGCTGCTGAAGGTCAAAATGATGTTTCGCGCGTGTTCTTTACCGTTGTTTCCGATGGTGAAGGTGAGACCGAAATTACCATAGGGATTGACACTTTTCTTGCCGTCGCCGGTATCATAACTGGCAATGTAAAGCATCGGGCGTTCGGTAACTTGTTGCACAATATTTTCAGGAACCCAACCAGGTGGGTTTACTACATTGCCATTATCCGGGATGTAGTTCCAGGGTACGGGCGTCGCCGGGGTGTCTTCAGGCGGATCGACCCACTGCGCATTTGCCGGTAGGTTCAGGACCGGCAGCAGCGCAATCGAGAGGACCAGGGTAATTACCAGGAAGAATTGTGTGTTTCGTTTCATTGCATACCTCTACGAACTGATTGAAATAGATTCCATATATTGCTTTTCATCCACCATGCGCCCATCCATCAGGTAGATGCGGTGGGTTGCGTAGTTGAGCATGCGCGGGTCGTGGCTGGCGACCAAAATCGTCTTGCCAGCTTTGCAGAGCTCATCCAGCATACTCATGATCGCCTGACCACTGGTCGTATCCAGGTTGCCAGTTGGTTCGTCCGCCAAAATCAGGGGCGGATCGTTGACCAATGCCCGGGCGACCGCCACACGCTGCTGTTGACCGCCGGACAGCTCCGTCGGTTTGTGACCAATGCGGTCCTTCAACCCAACTTTATCCATCAACGCTTCAGCGCGTTCAATGCGGATTTTCTTCTTGATCCCACCAAAACGCAGAGGGAAAGCCACGTTTGCTTCCGCGCTCATATTGGCGACCAGGTTGAAACTTTGGAAAATGAATCCAATTTTATTTCGCCGGTAATCTGCCAGGGCGTTTTCGTCCATCTTGCCGATTTCCTGCCCATCCACCAGGATACTGCCCGATGTCGGCCAGTCCAGCCCGCCTACCAGATACAGCAGCGTGCTTTTGCCCGAACCGCTGGGACCCATGATCACAGTAAAAGAGCCGCTGGGGACGCTGAGGTCCAGCCTGTCCAAGGCGTGCACTTCAGTTTCACCCATGTTGTAGGTTTTTCTGAGATCGATGGTTTGAATAAAATTTTCAGGCATAAATACCGCTTCCTTTAGAAGTAAAAGTTTGCTCCGCCAGCATCGAGCCCACCTAACAGGCTGGTCAGCAAGCTGGGTATACCCTGCAGCAGCAGCATGATCACAACGGCGATTATCGTGGTGAAAATGGCTTTGTTTTTCTTCAGCCCCGAAATGAGGACTGAACCAAGGATCAGAAAAACCAAGAATAAAAGCCAGTAGAGGTCAATGCTGCCCAGGATGCCGCGCAGGTAAGCGCTCAAACCTACGGCTTTGGCATCGATCAGGTTGGAGAGACCAGGGTTCTCGACCAGCAGTTTGCTGGAACCGACCACGAAAAATTTGACCAGCTCGCGCAGCCCAAAGGGAACCATTGCCCAGGCGACCAGGTTGCCAATTTTCAGGCGCGGCGCCCGGCTTCCTGCCAGCGTGAGCGCCAGGTAAAGGATGCTTGCCATCAACATACTGAAGACCAAGTAGCCTAAAATGCCGGATAGTGCTGGGAAGAGGATTATGAAGATGGGCGATAACTGGTTGGCTTGCGCCTCCAGGTATTGCTGCTGCTGTTCCTCCGACCACCACTGAAAGTCTTCCGGCTGCGTCGCGCCCATCTGCAGTTGCTGGGTTTTGACCGGCGCAGCGATCAGCACCGCTAAAACTACCAGTACACTAATGAAAATCAAGGGGACGCGCTTGTTGGAAACGTCTTCAGCAGCTACTTTGGTTAATGTTGCACGGGGTTTGTAGAACATTTGAAAAAGCCACTTCAGGTAGCCTTTACGTGGTTTCTTCTCTTTGTTCTGCTTTTTTCGTTTCATAGGCAACCTCAATGACCTGTTTGTCCAGCTGTGGTTAATGACGCCCCACCTTGCCCAAAAGTTCCAGCCAGGCGGTAGCTTGATTGTTCTTAGTTTATCGCAGATTGGTGAGTTAGGTCTTCTTCGGCGAAGTTAATAAGCTGGGTTGCGTTTTCCAATCCGGCTTTTGATGGACGATTTGTAGACCTAAGTCAGGTTGCGCTGTTACTCTTTTGGGGCATTTCGTCAACCTGACGTCACGAACACCGGCTTACCCTATCCCTCAAACTACATCTCATTTTCAAAACCCG
>WOZC01000025.1:11985-13564 GCA_011620465.1 Anaerolineaceae bacterium
AAGCGTAAGCAAACTGTAACGAATCAGTACTGCAAGAAGGAAAAAATCAGGTAAACATAAGGCCAGGCTTGTAACTGTCGCGTTTTGCCGGGTTCAAGAACGGAACCCGGCCGACGAAAGAACTCCTATGAGCAACACCCTATCAGCTATCAGCTACCTGTACTCGCCACGAAGTGGACGGGTATCAGCTTTCAAAGCTTGTCCAAAACATCCCCAATTCTTCTCAATAAACTATAATAACTACAATTGCAATCAAAGGAGATACTTGTGAAAGATTCAATCCGTAAACAAATTGATCAACTGCACGCCAAAGGCGCGCATTATGTTGACGCCCGCTGGTATCCACACGAAGACACCAATTTCCTCTTCATGTGGAACGGAAACATCAAAGAAAACAACGCTTCCAGCCAGAGCGGTTTGGGTGTGCGCGTGCTCTATAACGGTGCCTGGGGCTTTTCAGCTTCCTCTGACCTCTCCAACCCGAACGCCATTTTTGAGAAAGCCTTCGACAACGCCCGCATCGCCTCCGAACGCGTGACCTTCCCTATCCGCCTGGCGGAAAAAGATGCTATCGTCGGCAGCTTCACCAGCCCCAACCAGATCGACCCCTTTACCATCGGTCTTAATGAAAAAGTGGCATTCCTTCAAAAAATGGATACTGCCCTCAACCAACCCGGCGTCATTCAGCGCTTCGGAATGCTCCAATTCGTTCGTAAACAAATCATTTTCATGGATTCCGAAGGCTCGGAAATCGAGAAAAACATTATCGAAGTCTTTCCCTCGATCCAGGCTGTGGGCGTAGACAAGGACGGCGGTATGCAGAACCGAAGATATGAGCCCATGCGTACTGGTGCGACTCGCGGTTGGGAAAGCATCAACGAAGTCGATTTCCTTCAGAACGCGGAGCGCATCGTAAGTGAATTGAACCAGGTTTTGGTCGCGGATGACGCCCCCAACGGCAAGATGTCCGTCATCCTGTTGAACGGGATTATGTTCCTGCAAACCCACGAGACCATCGGTCACGCCCTGGAGTTGGACCGCATCCTCGGCTACGAACTTTCCTTTGCCGGCGGTTCGTTTGTCCGTTTGGAAGACTTTGGCAAGCTGCGCTACGGTTCCGAAAAGCTCACAGCCCGCGCAAACGCCCTCGAACCCAACAGTCCAGGCAGTTTCGGCTTTGATGACGACGGCGTCCCAGCCCAGGACAACCTGCTGATTGATAAAGGCATCCTCGTCGGTGCAATCACCAGCCGCCAGATGGTAGAAGAAGCCAACGCTAAAGCCAAAAAACAGATTTTTGAAGGCTCCAGCGGCGCCAACCGTGCCACCTCCTTCTACCGCGTGCCGATTGAGCGTATGACTAACATCAATATTGACCCGGGTACAGACGGCAGCCTAGAAGACATCATCGCCAACACCAAGTATGGTTTGGTGCTGGATGGCGATAAGAGCTGGTCCATCGGTTCCAACCGCGAGCAGTTCCACTTTGCCTGTGATATCGGCTGGCTGGTGGAAGATGGGCAGAAGAAACAGGTGGTCAAAAACCCCACCTATCGCGGCGAAACATTGCCGTTTTACA
>WOZC01000068.1 GCA_011620465.1 Anaerolineaceae bacterium
GTCAAGTGTATCATAGGTCCGGCGTTCATCCAGATCTACTCTGTTGCATTAATCCCTCGAAATCGTGTGGCGTATTGCCGCCGGATGCAACCCATTTCCAATTTCACTTATAATAGGCCTAAGACCGCCTGTCCATAGGCAAAAGTAACTCAACAGCCACCACTCAGCCCGAAATAACGCTATGACCGAAACTTTACGCATTCGCTTATTAGGACCATTTGAAATTAGTCTGAAGGGTGAAACGCTGACTCAAAGTGCCTGGGGATCACAACAAACCCAAACCATAGGGAAGATTCTAATAACCCATCGAGATAAAGTTGTCACAAGCGACAAGCTGATCGATTTGCTCTGGCCCGATGAGCCCACCGAATCTGCCCGGCGTCGCTTGCATGTACGAATCAGCCAATTAAGAAACGTTTTGCAGGAGAAGAAAAGCCTCATTCGAACCGTGCATGGGGGCTACATTTTCCAACCAGATGAGTCTTGTTGGTTGGATGTGGACGCATTTCAAGATCAAATCTCTCAGGGTGCGCAGCGACAGGAGACTGGTCAACAAATTGAAGCAATCGCGTCATATGAAAACGCGCGGGAAATTTATCGCGGTGTCTTCCTGGCCGAAGACCTGTATGCCGATTGGACATACAACCCGCGCGAAACACTTCATGAAAGCTTTATTGGTTTGCTCATCGAGCTCTCCGAATGTTATGCGCAGCAAGGCCGATACCGGCTGGCGATTGCCCGTGCCCGTCAGGCGCTGACCCAGGACCACCTTCGGGAAACAATCTATACCCGCCTGATGCTCTACCATTATTATGCAGGCGAGCGAGACCAGGCTTTACGCATGTTTGAACGCTGCCGCGTTGTGCTTGAAAGTGAATTGGGCGTCCCTCCCCTCAATTCAACGCTTGACCTTTTTGAGCAAATCAAGAGTGGCAAGCTCTGGAAAAATAGCAATGCCCTGCGCTATCCTCCGCCCATTTACGAGGGACGCCTTTTTGAGGTCCCTTACGCGCTGTCAGAAATCCCCCTTGTCAGCCGTGAACGGGAATATGCCTGGCTGGTATCCCGATGGAATGACACCTCCAGGCGTGTGATCTTGCTTGAAGGTCAGGCCGGCATCGGGAAAAGCCGCCTGTTAACTTCATTTTTGGATTATCTCAACTCGCAGGGTGTCAGACTGTTGCAAGTCCAACTCACCCCTTCAGAGCACCGGCCAACGGCAGCAATCGTTACTTCGATGCGCGGCCTGCTGACGGAAAGCGTTCTGAAAGAACTTGGTCCTGCGACACTAGCCGCGTTAGCCACTCTTCTGCCTGAAATTCATGGGCGTGTGGAGAAATTACCGGAGTTGCCTGCCCTCTCGCCCAATGGTGAACACCACCGTCTAAAAGAAGCGCTTTCAGCGTTATCAACCGCTTGCGCATCTGAACCGACCGTGCTAATTGTGGATGATGCTCAGCGATTAGGTCATGCCGCAGTGGATCTCATAACGCATTTAAATAAAGCTTTTCGTATCATATTGAGTTTCCGAAGTGAAGATACCCCTCCTGACCACCCCATCAGAAAAACCTTCAACCCGACCGGGCTAACCCTTAAGCCGTTGTCGCTACAAGCTGTTCATGGACTCATCCACCAATTATCAGGGCAAGAACACTCAAGCCTGGCCTTACAAATTAGTTCCCAAAGCGGGGGCGTACCCCTCTTTGTGGTGACCCTGTTGCAGCATATGTTTGAAACCGGTTTGTTATTTGTGAACTCAAGGGGGGGTTGGGAGGTCACCTCCCAGGAAATCCTGACACTGCCTCCAACTTTACGCGCAACGATTGAAGCTCGCCTGAACCACCTCAACCCGATCCAACGTCGGATATTTGATTATGCAGCAATTATCGGAGGAAAGTTCGACTTTCCTCTACTTCAAACAACCACCCAGCAAACTGAAGAAAGCTTGCTGGCTGTGATGGATGATTTAATCAATGCCGGTCTGATGGTTGAGCCGCGCAGCCTCGGGAAACCCGAATTTATGATCAGCCACGATCGGTACACAGAAGTTGCCTATGAAACCATTCCTCCTGTTCGGCGAAAAGGAATGCACTTACAGGCTGCGGAAGCGATTGAAACGCTTTATTCCAACCAAATTGAGAACCACTATCCCGCGCTCGCCGATCACTTTAACAAAGGTGAAAAACCGGAACAGGCAGCGCATTATGCTACCCTGGCCGGCGAACAGGCCATCACCCATTTCGCCAGCGATGAAGCCCTCCATTATCTGGAAATGGCATTAGCCCTGACCCCAAAGAATAAACCTATAGAACTCGCCCGGTTACATCTAGCCATGGAAGAAGTCTATGACCTGCTGGGGTTGCGCAAAAATCAGGATAAGGATTTAACTCAACTCGAGTCCCTCTATCAGGATCTACCCGTTCAATTGCAAGCCAACATCCGTTTACGCCGTGCCGCCTATGAATGGATTTTAGGGAACGATGAGACCGCGAATGCATCACTAATGGAAGCAATCGATCAAGCCCGTACCATCGGCGCAAAAGAAATCGAAGCCAAGGCCCTCTTGCTGGCCGGCCGTGCTGCTTTGGATTTTTCACAGTCTGAGGCATATTTACAACGTGCACTTCAAATTGCTCAGGAAACGAAATACCGTGCCCTGGAAGGGGATATTGTCCGCTGTTTGGGTAATGCCGCCTATTGGCAAAACCATTATCAAAAAAGCCTGGTCCTGTTCAATCAAGCGCTTGCCATCCATCGAGAAGTTGGAGATCTGAGAGGGGAACTTTCCGCACTGAATAACCTG
>WOZC01000086.1 GCA_011620465.1 Anaerolineaceae bacterium
GCTTTCGAAAAGGCAGTTCTGGAAAGTGTGCTCCCGGTTATCGTGGATTTCTGGGCTCCCTGGTGCGGTCCCTGCCGCATGGTAGCACCAATCCTCGAAAAAATCGCTAAGGAATATGCTGGAAAACTGATTGTCGCCAAGGTAAATACTGACGAGAATCAGGAATGGGCAGGTAAATTCGGCGTTCAGGGCATCCCCACAATGCTGATGCTCAAAGACGGAAAAATCATTCACCGACAGGTAGGCGCGTTACCTGAACCAATGTTGAAAGATACAGTAAACCAGTTCCTGGAAGTTGCACAGGGCGGATAACAATTGAGTAGATACAAATAGAGCCGCGAGTAGCGGCTCTATTTGTGATTTTTCATTGAAAAATTAGTTTTCAGTGGTCACTGTCCGCTTACGGACAATGTCAGCACCGAGCAACTGTAGTTTTTCATCAATACGCTCGTAACCCCTGTCAATTTGCCCTACATTGCGTATAGTCGATTCGCCTTTTGCTGAAAGCGCAGCCAGAACCAACGCTATACCAGCGCGAATGTCTGGGCTGTCCAGTTTTTCTGCGTTGAGCTGGGTCGGACCATTGACGATACAGCGGTGGGGATCGCACAAGACTATCTGCGCGCCCATGGAAACAAGTTTATCGATGAAGAACATCCGGCTGGGGTACATCCAGTCGTGAAACAAGATCGTTCCTTTGGATTGGGTGGCTATGACAATGGCAATGCTCATCAAATCAGTAGGAAAGGCTGGCCATGGCATTACGCTGATTTCAGGAATGGCATTGCCCAGGTCGGGTTGGATGACCAGTTTCTGACTTGAAGGGACGATAATATCGTCTCCATCAAAAATCATCTCAACACCAAGCTTGCTCAAAACAAGCTGGATCATACGCAAGTATTCTACGCCGGCATCTTTGATGCGGACCTCACCACCAGTCACAACCGTCGCGCCGACGAAACTGATCACCTCCAGGTAATCCGGACCGATCGTAAATTCTGTGCCATGCAGCTCTTCAACACCTTCAACGCACAAAACATTTGAACCGATGTTATCAATTTTTGCGCCCATCGCATTGAGCAAAATGCAAAGCTGCTGAATGTGAGGTTCTGAAGCAGCATTTCGAATGAAGGTAGTACCCTTCGCCAAGACTGCCGCCATGATGGTGTTCTCAGTCGCGGTCACACTGGCTTCATCGAGCAGGATATCAGCACCGACCAATCCATCAGTGGAGAAGTCAAAGAAATCTTCGTATTCAAAGTGGGCACCCAGCTTTTGTAATGCCAGGATGTGTGTATCTACCCGCCTGCGCCCAATCACGTCACCACCTGGGGGAGGCAACTTCAATCCGCCATAACGGGCTGTCATTGGTCCGGCGAGCAAAATTGATGCTCTGATCTGCCGGCATAAGTCGGGATCAAGATCGCCTGGAGTGATATTGGATGCCTGTATGGTCCAGGTCGAAGCCAAAGGATCTTTTGTAATCGTCACACCAAGGCTTTGCAACAGTTTTGCCATTGTGCGAGTATCCTGAATATCTGGCATATTGTGCAATAAAACCGGTTCGGTAGTTAAAAGACTGGCAGCCATCATTGGAAGAGCAGCATTTTTATTTCCAGAAGGCCGCATCGTTCCTTGAAGAGGCTTCCCCCCTCTGATGATGAATTTATCCATTTAAATCTCCTCGTCAGTTAATCAGCCAACGATTGGTCCTGAAGCAGGGACTTCGGGACCGACATTGTCTTCATACTTTTTGAAATTATCAACGAATTTTTTTGCCAGCGCTCTGGCTTCCGCGACATACTGTTCCTGGTCCTGCCAGGAAAGCTCAGGATTGAGCACTTCGTTCGGAACTCCAGGAACTTCATCGGGAATGGCAATGTTGAAAATTTGGTGAACATGGGTTGGAACGTGGTCCAACTCGCCCTTCAAAGCTGCGCTGATCATTGCCCTGGTTAGAGGAAGTTTGATGCGTTCTCCTACACCAAAGCCGCCACCTGACCAGCCAGTATTCAACAGCCAGACCTGGGTACCGTGTTTTTCCAGTTTTTCAGCCAGAAGTTTGGCATATATCGTAGGTTTCAGAGGAAGGAAAGGCGCGCCAAAACAGGTAGAAAAGGTTGCCTGGGGTTTGTCACCCAACCCCCGTTCTGTTCCGGCAAGCTTGGAAGTGTAACCGCTCAAAAAGTAGAACATTGCCTGTTCTTTTGTCAATTTTGCCAGGGGAGGCATGACACCGAAGGCGTCAGCAGTCAGGAAGAAAATATTCTGCGGCTGTCCTCCCATCCCACCAGGCGCATAATTGTCGATGAAGGTCAATGGGTAAGATGCGCGTGTATTCTCAGTAATGGAGTCATCATTAAAATCAGGGTGATTGTTATCATCTAAAGGCACATTTTCAAGCAAAGCACCAAACCGGTTGATCGCTGACCACACCAATGGTTCATATTTCGGATTCAGGCGGATGGTTTTAGCGTAACAGCCGCCCTCAAAGTTGAAGATGCCGTTATCGCTCCAGCCATGCTCATCATCGCCGATCAGAGCGCGTGCTTCGTCAGAAGAAAGGGTGGTTTTACCGGTTCCGCTGAGACCGAAAAATAAGGCAACATCACCCTTTTCACCAATATTTGCGGAGCAGTGAAGAGAGAGAATATTGCGTTTCGGTAAAACATAGTTCATCAAGGTGAAAACGGATTTTTTTATCTCACCGGCATAGCGAGTGTTGCCAATCAGGACTAATTTTTCATCAAAGTTCAGCACAACCATGGCTTGTGAGCGCAGCC
>WOZC01000084.1 GCA_011620465.1 Anaerolineaceae bacterium
CAATCGCATGCAGATCAAACTCAGATACCGGATTATTCTTTGAATCGAATATCACGACAAGAAGCTTATTAGCCCTCTTACCGTTCACTATCTTTCTTAGGATTGAATAGCCTTTTTTTGTTAGTGTAATGTTTTCCATATTGTTTCCTTGAACAACCATATAAATTGTTAGGTTTTCGATTTCACTAAGAAATGTTTGAGAATTCTATTAAGCTGTCGTTTGTTGATAAAGTTCCATCAAATACGCGACGCAGGCGGGTTCGTCTTCAAATGGCCAGGCTTTGCCGTAGACTTCCCAGACCGCTTTGTCATTAGTGATGTGGGCTTTGCGGAGTTCAGGGGGAATTGTAAGTTTGTTGTAAAGATCAGCCAAGCTAACCTCAGGGTAGAGAATGCGAGAATTCAAGATGGCTTGGGCAGTTTTTTCAATTTTCTCTTTTTGATCAGCGGTAACCTCAGGCCAGGGAAAAGTATTGTAAACGATGTCCTTTGAATATTGGTAATCGCTTTTCATTCTTCCACCTATTGCTCTTAACCAATTGGCATGAACAAACGAGGAGAGAATTCCAAAATGATATAGTGAACCGCTAGGAATTATTAATGCGCTCCCATTAACAATAATCTCCGGGTCCACAAAATCGATTGGCAAGTAATCTCGATTCTCAGATGAAACCTTAGGCAAAACCAACATGTTAACCTTAGGCTGACGGATTTCCCCAAATAAGTATGGGTATTTTGCTAATTCAAGTGTCTGTTTTCTATTACTTTGAAGTCTAAAATCTCTACATCTTTGAATCCTGTTCATGATAAATTTTGATTGCGAAAATTCTTTAGGTGAAAGACCGACTAACCAGATACACCAGCGCTTACCATTATTTAATAATTCTTCCCCACCTATGTATCGTCTAATCAGTTTTTCGTTAAGGGAATTTTCGGTCAGAAGTACGGTCCTGTCTTCTTCTGACAGAATCAATGCCCCACCATCAATTGGCATGCTCCCGTAAGTCATTGGTTTAACGGCGGAAATTGGTGTTGATCGCCTAGTTATCACAATGGATGGTGCATCCAACAAATAAGAATTAATATTTCTTGCTCGCACAAAGGTCCCGTCACGCAAGAAAATCACTTTAGGTGTACTCTGAGCATTTTTCGAGAACCCGATAATTACACAGTGAACCGCAGCGTTAGCTTTTGCTGCATTTGACCATTTGAAAGTTCTGTAGGCAAAAATAATCTCTATCCCTTCGATATTAAAGAACAGTTTTTGCATTAGCGGTGCTTGTTCACCCTGAGTTACTGAATTAGTAGAAACAAATGCAGCTTTCAGATCGTGGTTTTGCATCAAATCAATTGTTTTCTTATACCAACCTACAACGTAATCAAGGTTCCCAACATTTTCTGTTTTATCAAATAAGTCAGTAAGATCAAGCTTCTGTTCTTTGTTTTGTTCTTTTTTACCTATAAATGGCGGATTGCCCATGATGTAATTGAGGCGGTAAGCAGGGATAACTTCGTTCCAATCCAGGCGCAAAGCATTGGCGTTGATGATGCTGGCGTTGTCGCGGATGGGATAGTCGATAAAATTGCCGCCAAAATAATGGCTGACTTCCTGGTCCATGAGGTGTTTCATGAGCAGCATGGAGACCTTGGCGATTTCACAGGGAAAGTCTTCGAGCTCGATTCCGTAAAACTGGTCAACACTGATTTTGGTGGGGTCATCGAATAAAACCATCTGACCGGACTCGCTGAGCAATTTCAGGATTTCAAACTCGAGCTCGCGCAATTTTTGGTAAGTGATGATCAGGAAGTTGCCGCAACCGCAGGCAGGGTCCAGGAAGGTGAGAGAAGCAAGTTTGCGGTGGAAAGCCTGCAGTTCAGCCGTGGTATTCTTGGAACGCTCAAATTCTGCATAGAGCTCATCCAAAAAGAGAGGTCGGATGACTTTGAGAATGTTTTCTTCAGAAGTGTAGTGGGCACCTAATTCTCTGCGTTCCTGCGGATTCATAACGCCCTGGAACATGGCGCCAAAGATAGCCGGGCTGATCTGGGTCCAGTCAAAGTCACAGCATTCCAGCAGGGTCGCGCGCATTTTGCTGGAGAAGAAAGGCGGGGTCAGGTGTTCGCTGAACAAATTACCGTTGATATAGCGGAAGCGGTTGAGTTCATCGGGCAAGGTTTTCATACGCTTGTCGGTGGGTGTATCGAGCGTGGAGAAAAGCAAAGAAAGCCTTCCGGAGAGGTCCGAACCATCAGGGTTCGAAGCCTTGATGTAACTATAGAAAGTGCTTTTTTCGAACACTCCGGTATCATCAGCGAACAGGCAGAAGAGCAGGCGCACCAGGTAGACTTCCAGCTCATGTCCGGAATAACCGTTTTCTTTGAGCGCGTCGTGCAGCTTTGCCATCTTGTAGGAGGCATCGGTGTTGAGTTCGATTTCGGTGCGCACTTCTGGGTCGGCATCGCGACCGGTGAGAAGGCTGAAGATGCGCACGTGCGCTTTAAGGTTGTTGATTTTGAAGGGCTTGTAATGATGCTGTTTGGCAGTGTTGTAGACGCGGATGGTGTCAAAATCGGAAACGAGGATCAGCGCAGGCTGGGCTTCTGGTTTGAGAGCGCGGGTATAGGCAACTGCCTGGGTGAAGGCGGCGTCAAGGGACTTGCCTCGTGATTTCATTTCGATCAGGATCTTGCCGGGCAGGAAATAGTCGATGTAGTTGGTTACGCCATCAAGGCTGATGATTGGATGTTCGT
>WOZC01000059.1 GCA_011620465.1 Anaerolineaceae bacterium
CGGTCACCGCCAGAGTGACCCGAACCACGATTGCCGCCACCCGAAGACTTACTGCGGTTAGCGTTATCGTGTTCGCGGGCTTCTTCAGCGGTCCAGCCTTCAAGCAAAGCCTTGCGAGATAGCCTTATCTTACCTTCAGGGGAGACATCGATCACCATTACGGTCAATTCGTCGCCCACATTGACAACATCTTCAACCTTCTCAACTCGTTCTGATGCCAGTTGTGAAACGTGCACCAAACCATCTAAACCAGGCAGAATCTCGATAAAAGCGCCAAAATCGGCTACACGGACGCACTTGCCAGTGTAAATCTTGCCAACTTCCGCTGTTTCTGTCAGGGACAAAATGCGGTCGCGGGCTTCTTCAAAACCAACACCGCTGGTCGAAGCGATGTAAACGGTTCCATCATCATCAATATCAATTTTCGTATTGGTTTCTTCCTGTAAGGCGCGAATGTTCTTGCCGCCTGGACCGATAACTGCTCCGATTTTATCAATGGGCACTTTGATCGATTCAATGCGAGGAACATGGGGTTTCAGGCTTGGGCGTGGTGCTGCAATTGTCTGGAGCATCTGGTCCATGATGTAGAACCGGGCAGATTTAGCACGATCTAATGCTTCAGCCATGATTTCGGGGGTGATCCCGCCAATTTTGATATCCATTTGCAGGGCAGTAATGCCATTGCGGGTGCCAGCCACTTTGAAGTCCATGTCACCAAGGTGATCTTCGGTGCCCAGGATATCAGTCAGGATGACGTATCTATCGCCTTCCTTTATCAGTCCCATGGCAACACCAGAAACCGGGTTGGTAATTGGAACGCCGGCATCCATCAAAGCCAGGGTTGATCCGCAAACGGAACCCATGGATGAAGATCCATTAGAAGCCATCACCTCGGATACGAGACGCAGGGTGTAGGGGAAGGTCTTTTCATCAGGGATTACTGGCAATAAAGCTCGTTCTGCCAGGGCGCCATGACCAATTTCGCGTCGGGATTGACCACCGAGGCGTTTTGTCTCTCCGGTGGAGTAAGGTGGAAAGTTGTAATGATGCATGTAGCGCTTCGAGTCCATCCCACTGAGGTTGTCCAGTTCCTGGGCTTCCTTGGGGGTGCCCAGGGTCGCCAGGGTCAGCACCTGTGTTTCACCGCGGGTGAACAGACCGGAACCATGGGCGCGGGGGGCAATATCAACTTCGCAGCTGATTTCGCGCACTTCGTAAACCTTGCGGTTGTCGGGGCGTTTGCCTTGATTCAAAATGCGCTCACGAATGATCGCTTTCTCAGCATCATCATAGGCTGCACTGTATGCCGCCAGGGCTTCGGGGGTTGGTTCTTCGCCAGCTTGCTCGAGCAAATAAGCTTCTTTAATCTCAGCCATACCGCCGTACAAAGTCTCTTTGCTGTATTCCTGGTCCAACAGGGCTTCAAGACGAGAGCGAATGGCTTCTTTTGCCTGGGCAGTCAGGTTACTATCTTTCACTGCAAGTTTGACAACCTTCTTGGGTTTGCCAATCTCAGCAGCCATTTGCAGTTGGGTCTCAATGATCGGTTGGATGGATTGGTGCGCCAATTGCAGTGCTTCAGCCATCAGGATCTCAGTCACTTCGTTTGCGCCAGCTTCAACCATCAAGAGGGCGTCTTTGGTGCCTGCCACGCGCAAATCGAGCGTGGAGACTTCCATCTGCTGAATTGTTGGGTTGACAACCAGTTCGCCATCGACAAAACCGATGCGGACTGCGCCAACCGGACCGCCGAAGGGGATGTCCGAAATCATCAATGCGGCAGAAGCGGCGTTGATGGCGAGCATATCCAGCGGATTTTCGGTGTCAGCAGAGAGAGACATTAACACGACCTGGACCTCATTGCGCATCCCTTCGGGGAAGAGCGGGCGCAGAGGGCGATCGGTGAGGCGAGCCACGAGCGTGGCATCTGTGGAGGGGCGTCCTTCGCGGCGGAAGAACGATCCGGGGATTTTACCGCCAGCATACATTCTTTCTTCGTAATCGACGGTCAGCGGGAAGAAATCGCTTCCTTCGCGCAAGCCGCCCATTGTGGCGGCGGCAAACATCATACTGTCGCCCTGCCTGAGGATCACTGATCCGCCGGCTAAACGGGCGATTCTGCCAGTTTCAAAACTGACTTCTTTGTTTCCAAGCTGTGTGGAAAAATACTTTGCTTCAGGTTTCATTTTATCCTTTCACCTGTTGCCAGACCAGGGACTGAAAACCGGTGATCAAGTTTGATCAGCGCTTTTCAATTCCCGTCCGGCTAATTAAAATCCACAATTACCCCTTCAATTGAATTGAAGAGGTAAAAGTAGGTTGATACTGTATTTCAGAGATTATTTCCTGCGGATGCCCAAAGACTCAGTGATGGTCATAAAGCGGTCGTAATCTTTCTGGCGCAAATAAGCCAGAAGGCGGCGGCGCTGACCAACCAGTTTGAGCAGACCGCGGCGGGAACTTTCATCGTGCTTGTTCGCGCGCAGGTGATCAGTCAATTGAGCGATTCTTTTGGAAAGCAAAGCGATCTGAACTTCGGGGGAACCAGTGTCGCCCGATTTCGTTGCGAATTGATTGATAATCTCAGTTTTTTCAGTTTTTGTTAAAGCCATGACGTATGCTCCTCATACATATTTTTTTTTGCAGGTCTCCCTGATTGCAGCCAAAAATACGGACCGCGCACCGGACCAGTCATTGATTGGAATTATAACAGGAACTTGGCTGCGCGCAAGCGGAAAGGT
>WOZC01000125.1:0-2335 GCA_011620465.1 Anaerolineaceae bacterium
TATCCGCACAGGGCGTGTCACAAGCATCGCTGATTTCGGCGCTTTCGTCAATATCGGCGGAGCCGATGGTCTGATCCATCTCAGCGAAATGAGCTGGGACCGCCTTGAGCACCCCAGCCAGCTGCTGAAAGTTGGCGAAGAAGTTAAGGTCAAAGTCATCAGTGTTGATAGAGATCGCCGCCGTGTTGGTCTCTCACTCCGCTCCTTGCAGGCAGATCCCTGGAATGAACAGGTCAAAGATCTCAAGATCGGTCAATTGGTTGAAGGCGAGATCACCCGTCTGACCAACTTTGGCGCTTTTGCCAAGTTGCGCCTGCCTGGCGATCTGGAAGGCTTGATACACATCTCCGAGCTCAGCGAAAAACGCATTGATCATCCCAAAGAAGTCCTCAAATCTGGCGATGTCGTTACCCTGCGCATTCTCAAAATCGAAGATAAAGACCACCGCATCGGTCTGAGCCTCCGCCGCGTTGACTCCCCTGCCTATGCAGATATGGACTGGAAAACGCTCGTGGAAAGCTACAACCTCGAAAACAGCTCCGAAGGCGAAACCATCGGTAACATCGTCGGAGAAGCGACTGAAGAGCCTGTAGCAGAGACCACAGAAAAGATTGTTGAAGAAGCTACTGAAAAAGTTGCTGAATCAACAGTCGAAAGCTACAACCTTGAAAACAGTTCCGAAGACGAAACCATCGGTGACATCGTCGGAGAAGTGACTGAAGAGCCTTTAGCAGAGACCACAGAAAAGATCGTTGAAGAAGCTACTGAAAAAGTTGCCGAATCAACAGCAGAAGATAATGAGTAATCCTTGTTGAACTATCGCGTCGGAGTAATCACTCACTCCGACGCTTTTTTTATCCTATGACCTTAATTTTTGATGCCCATCAGGACCTTGCTTTCAACATACTCTCCTTCGGGAGGGATTACAGCCAGTCAGTCTACCAAACCCGCCAGTTTGAAGCCAGCCATCCCGTCCCGGGACTCACTTACCAGTCCTTGCTTGGCTGGCCAGAGTACAACCGCGGAAAGGTAGCCCTTGTTTTCGGCACCCTTTTTGCCGCACCCGCCCGTTCTGAAAGAGAACTCCAACCAAACTTGCAGATTTACCACACTCCAGAGGAAGCAAATCGGGTTTACTGGGACCAGTTGAGGCTTTATCACCGACTGGCTGAAGAGAAACCCCAATTTTTTCGATTGATCTCCACAAAAAGCGACCTTAAGAACCATCTGCGTGAATGGGAAGATCAGCCGTCTGACCCTGAACCGAAGGATTTCCTTCCTTTGGGCATCGTCCCAAGCATGGAAGGTGCTGAAGGTATCATTGATTTGAAGGAACTGCCGCTTTGGTGGGAGCAAGGCTTGCGCTCGATTGGACTTGCCTGGGCTGGCAACCAGTTCTGTGGTGGAACCTGTGAACCTGGACCACTCACCGGATTGGGGCAAGAATTGCTGCGGGAGATGGCAGAGACAGACTTCATCCTGGACCTGTCGCACATGGACGAACCAGCCGCCCTGGAATGCATCGAAACCTACCCGGGGCAAATCATCGCCAGCCATTCCAACGTCGCCTCTCTCGTCAAAGGGTATTTCACCAATCGGCTGCTATCCGACCAGGTTGTACGCGAATTGATTAATCGCGATGGTGTTATTGGGGTTGTACCGCTAAACGCTTTCCTGAACTGGGATTGGCGGGCTGATGGCGGCAGAGTTTGTGTTTCACTACGGTTGGTCGCTGAACAAATCGACCATATCTGCCAAATCGCTGGAGATTGTGAGCACGTTGGCATCGGCAGCGATTTTGATGGCGGTGTCGGGCTTGAACACGTCCCTGCTGAACTTGACAGTATCGCTGATTTACAAAAACTGACTCCCTTCTTGCAGGAACTTGGGTACAATGAGAACGATATTATTCAAATTTTTGCAGGTAATTATCTGAGAGTGTTAGAATTTGTGTTACCTGAATAGAGTTATTGATGAAGTTTAGCGACAGAGACGTTCTCATAGATCCTTGTAATAATATTGACCGGCGTGTCAAGGATTTTGGGTTTCCCCATTCGCAAATACGACTGGGTCTGACGGTGACATTAATTGGTCTGTTTGTCTTGATTCTTGGGCTGAGACCTGACATTTTCGGGCTGGACCGCGGGCTTCGTATTGGTTTCACACAAATCATCACAATACTCTTCGGTATCGCCCTGCTCACCCTTGGCGCTCGCAGCACGCTTAATGCCTTTTGGGCTTGCACGGACAAATCTCTCCTGGCAGATATCGGTAGCCGCACTATCATGACCGGTTATGTCATCTGCGCCTTCACAGCTCTTGCGGATGCATTCGG
>WOZC01000125.1:2435-13088 GCA_011620465.1 Anaerolineaceae bacterium
ATGGGTTTGGTACAATGTCGGTTCCCGAAATGAAATACCCGGAAAGACTGGTCTGAGCCACTGGGTCGAGCATATGCAATTCAAAGGCACCAAGACCTTCACCGGCAAAGAAATGGAAGACGCCATTGCTCGAACTGGAGGTTATTCCAACGCTTTTACAAGCCCGGATTGGACAGCATATTTCCAGACTCTTCCCAGCTCTGCTCTCGAAATGGCTTTGCGTTTTGAGGCTGACCGCATGGTAAACAGCCTTTTTGAGCCGTTGGAAGTAGAGACTGAACGAACAGTGATTCTTTCTGAGCGGGAAGGAAACGAGAATGATCCGCAATTTTTACTGGGCGAGGCAGTTCAGCAAGCCGCCTTCAAGCAGCATCCTTACCGCAATGAGGTGCTTGGCTCCACAGAAGATTTGCTGCAGCTGACGCGTGAAGACCTCTACGGTCATTACCGCAATTACTATCAGCCTGGCAATGCACTGCTTTGCCTGGCTGGATCTTTTGATATGGATGAAGCGTTGGCACTTGTACAGAAACACTTCGATCCAATTGAGCCAGCGGAAACTGTCAGCTCCAATCCAACTCCCGAAAACGAAATTACCAGCTCTCAGAGGGTCGAGTTACAGGGTCCGGATGAGGCTGATTACATTCAGATCGCATGGCGCTCTCCCCGAGCCAGTGACCCGGATTTCTTTGCTTACTCCCTGATCGAGAGCATCATCAGCGGACCCTCCACCCTAAACATGTTTGGCAGTGGCGGAATAGGCAATCGCAGCAGCAGGCTCTACCGGCAATTGATCGAAAACCAGCTTGCAGCATCAGTCTATGGCTCCCTCAGCGCCAGTATCGATCCAGGAACCTACACGCTTTACATCACCTGCCGGGGTGATCACGCTCCTGAAGAAGTGATTGACCAAATCAACCTGGTCATTGATGAGCTCTTGAATGAAAATGTATCATACGAAGAGCTGGCAGTCGCCCTCAAGCAAGCTCGCGCGAATTTTGCCTATAGCAGCGACAACATCACTAATCAAGCCTTCTGGCTCGGCTACGCGCAAAGTTTTGCGGATTATAGCTGGTTTACCGATTACGTCAAACGGCTCGAACAGGTCACCAGTGAAGACATTTTGCGTGTCGCCAGGCAATATTTTGACCCTGCCCGCCGGGTAACTGGCATTTACCGCAATCGCGACGGAGCAGCCAATGGTTGATAAAAGCGTAAACACAGCCGCTCTTCCGGGAGCCGACACGATCTTCCGAAAAAGCTATGCCAACGGAAGCACTTGCCTGGCATACCCAAACCCAGCCAGTCCGGCGGTCTACTTCCGCGGATACCTGCCTGTCGGCAGCCTCTCTGACCCCGTCGGCAAAAACGGTCTGTCCAGCCTCCATGCCGCCATGCTTTCAACCGGAACCCACCAGCACGAATTCCGAGAACTGCATGCCCTGATCGAGAGCTGCGGTGCTTCAATTTCCATCAGCTCGGGTAGTCTTTCGACTATTTTTTCGGGTCAGTGTCTCAAAGAAGATTTGCCCCTGATTCTGGGGCTGTTATTAGAAATGCTCTCCCAGCCTGCCTTTCCCCAGGCGCACTTCGAGCGCCTTCAACAGCAGCTGGCAACATTGTTTAAAATCCAGGCGCAAAACACCGAGGAAATGGCAGCTCAGGCTTTCGATCGCCTCTATTACCGCGGGCATCCTTATGCCCATCCAGAAATCGGCTATCCACAGACTGTCGCCGCGATCACCCTGGAAGACCTGCAAGCCTTTCACGCTGAAACCTACGGACCTAACGGAATGGTTATCGCTTTTGCCGGTGGAATGGAGAGCGATAAGACCGCTGATCTGTTTGAGCAGGTTTTTTCCAGCTGGCATGTACCTTTTCAGAAAAAACAGGTGGACCTGCCCGACTGGCAGCCGCATCGCGAGGCAATGCGCGAACACGTCGCCATACCTGAGAAAAGCCAGTCTGACCTGATCATCGGAACGACGGCCCCAACCGGAATGAGCAAAGAGTACCATGTTTGCTCCCTCGGGAACAGCATATTGGGTCAGTTTGGCATGATGGGGCGGATCGGTGAATCGGTCCGGGAACGCTCAGGACTGGCATATTACGCCGCCAGTTCGCTCGATGCCGGGATTGGACCCTCATGCTGGAAGGTCATCGCCGGTGTCAACCCTGATAACCTGGATAAAGCGATAGGCAAGATTAAAGACGAACTTAAGCGCTTTATCAGTGAACCAGTAACCGGGGCTGAACTCTCGGACGTCAAGGAACAAGCGTTGGGTCAATTGCCAATTTCATTGGAAAGCAATGCGGGTATCGTGCGTTTCTTGCTCAGCCTGCAGCGCTATAATCTGAGCCTAAATTACTTACGCGAATTGCCCGACATTCTCGAATCAGTAAGCGCCCAGGATATTCTTGTTTGTGCCCAAAAGTATTGGGACCTGGACAGCCTGGTCATTACCTCCGCCGGGAGAGCCTTATGATCAAAACCGGGATCGACCTGATTCGTATCAACCGGCTCGCAGAAGTGAACCCGCGCATCCGCGAGCGCTTCATCCAGCGCGTTTTCACCCAGGCTGAGCAAGCTCAGGCAATGGACGACAACGAGAATCTCAGTGGTCTGTTTGCCGCCAAAGAAGCTGTTTCAAAGGCTCTGGGAACCGGAATTGGCAAAGTTTCCTGGCAGAACATTGAAATATTGCATGAATGGACCGGTGAACCTTTGGTCTATTTGCATGGAAACGCGCTTTTAGTCGCTGAGAAAAAAGGTCTCAAGCAATGGAGTGTTTCGATCACGCATGATGGTGGTCTCGCGGCTGCAGTTGCTGTAGCTATTGGAAATAAGGAATGAAAATTCTTGGTCTCGCCGACCTGGAAGTGCCGACAATTTACAGTCCGAACATCAAGGAGCGTTTCAAGGATATCGACCTGATCATTTCTTGCGGAGACCTGCCACCAGCCTACCTGGAATTCATTGTGAGTGCACTGGACCTGCCGCTGTATTTCGTGCATGGAAATCATGTAACAAAAATCCAGGATGCTGAAGGTAAAATTAAAATTGACCCCGAAGGCGCCATTAACCTGCACAAAAAAATCCATTACGACGAGAAAAATGACCTGATCTTAGCCGGGATTGAGGGCAGCCTGATATACAGCTTTAATCCTTATCAGTATTCTCAGCAGCGTATGTGGAAAATGGTTTACAGCCTGGTTCCAGGCTTGATACTGAATAAAGCAAAATACGGACGCTATCTGGATGTTTTCGTCACTCATGCCCCAGCTACGGGTCTGCACAACGACGATGACCCTGCTCACCAAGGGGTGGATGCCTTCCGCTGGCTGATCGACACCTTCAAACCCAGGCTGCACCTGCATGGTCATATCCATGTCTATAACCCCTTTATCCCCCGCGAAACCCAGTATAAGGAAACCCGGGTGATCAACACCTACGGCTACCGCGAAATCAAGCTTTAATTTTCACCCTGGTATATACAGGATCACAACCCCAGAGAGAACAAAGGCACCAACATTTCATCCTCATGTAAACCGCCATGCCTGCCCTGCATCGTGTTGGGGCGGTCAGGCCACCAAAGGTAACTGTTCCCATGTGGAATCGCCACTAAATCCCCAATCCGATCTTCAAGGTCTGGATGATCCTGTCCATTTCCCAATAATTTCATATCCAAAACCTGCTGGCGAGTCAAAAAATCGAACTCACCAGGCCAGCTGTGCTCAAAGTAAGCCTTCACTGCATCAATCTGACCTTGTTTCACATACAAAAACGGCAGACGTCCTTCGCAGGTCGGTGCCATGGTAAGCATGTTTGTCAGTTTTGGATGGTTCGCCAGGTTGTAGCGTTCATTCACCGGCGTCTCGACAGAACCATGATCCGCAGTAACTAAAATCAGACTGTTCTGTCGCACCGAAGCATCCAACCCACCAACAAGCAACCGAAACAAGGCGTTGCTGAAATCGAAAAATTGCTCAGTGACACGTTCGTTATATGTACCATAACGATGCATGAGCCCATCGACGTAACTCCAATAAGCGTAAACAAATCTTCTCTGTCTTGACGGAGTGTTGAGTAAATCCCGCATATTCAGGAACAGATCGCTTTCAGCCGTAAAAGCGTGCATTTGGCTTCCTGGAAGATGCATCTGGGACAATCCCGAATTGGCGATTCCACCCGGCAAAAATGCATGGCTCTCAATACCATGATTTGAGAACCGCAGCCCTAAGGGTGCCTGGTTCATAAAACGGGTTGGTTCAAATCCAGCCTTGGCTAACCCTCCCACATCGCCTCTGTAAGTAATTGGCGTGTGGAGAATATTGTTCATCACCAAACCAAGTTCTTTGTGCCACATCTCGTAACCAATCACGCCGTGTTGATTTGGCGTTGACCCGGTCCAAATTGTGGTCAGTGCGGAGGCAGTCGTGCTGGGGCAGATGCTGGTTAATGGGAAAAGATTGCCACGCTCAATTTGTTGACTCCAGAGCGGTGCTTTTCTCTCCTCCATCAAACGCTTCAGTTGGTTATATCCAAGCGCGTCCACCAGGATGACAACCACATTTTGGTATCGCTCCTTGAAATGGTCGAGAATTGATTTTCCAAAAACAGGCGCCGGCAGCTGCCCGGCACCAAGCCAAAAGGCGACCGAAGGCGTCAGGTTCGCCAGCCCAAAGCCCTCATAACTGGGCATGACCCATTCATTATCTTTGTTCAACCTGCCAAGCCCTCCAGAACCTACTGCGGTTAGTATTTCTTTCTCAATAACCGGCATTTACGACTCCTCTTCCAATTTCAGGCAGGCTTCCACAGACAACCAAAACAATACTTCGCGCACATCAGTACGGTCAACCCATCCGCGCTTGTCCCACCCCTCCGGTACAACAGTATCACCGGCATATAAGTATTGTCCGAACTTTACCCCTCTGAATTTTGCCACAGCAGCCAGAGCTGACATTTCCATTTCAACAGCCAGGCAGCCTTTTGCCTTGTAGTAAGCTGTTTTTCCCAAAGTTTCACGATAATAACCGTCTGTTGTCCAGGTCTTGGTTTTCAAATACTCGATTTTGTGCTCGAGCAAAACTGTTTCCATCACGTCCAATACGCCAGGTTCGATTTCAACTGTTGCCGATGGAGGCAGATAGTGATAAGAAGCACCTTCCTCGCGATAGGCAGCGGTTGGCAGCAAGACGTGCCCGACTGCAATGTCTTTGTCTAATACTCCGCAGCCCCCACAGGCAATCACAAAACGCGCACCCAAGCCAATGGTTTCATCGATCAAAGCTCCTCCGAGTGCAGCACCGACACCGGGTTGGAAAAAAGCGATTCTTTCACCCTTATACTCAATCTCATAAACTGGGTGGAGCCCGCCTTCTGAGCGGAAGGTGTGCACGATCTCGGACTGGTATTCACTGGCAACCTTCTCAACTACATCCTTGAAAAAGCAGATCACAATTTTTGCAGGTAGTACTTCACCTTGAGGTGGGTTGATAATCGGGTTTTGATCAGGGTCAAAGTTTAAAATCGGATACCACTCTGCCAATTCTTCGAAGTTCATAATTGCTCCCAATTGATGTCGGTTTGTTCCGCAAAACGTTTTTTCATTACTTCAATTGCCAGAGGGTTGCTGTCGCAGAGGATAAATTTCCTGCCCAGGTTCAGGCAAGCCTGACCGGTCGTACCGCTTCCGGCAAAAAAATCCAACACCAGATCACCCGGGTCAGAAGAAGCGCGCACGATCCTTTCCAGGATGCCAAGGGGCTTCTGGGTTGGGTAGCCTGTCTTTTCGTGGCTGTTGGTTCCTACGATGGTGTGCCACCAGGTATCGGTGGGAAGTTTGCCTCTGGCTGCTTTTTCCTGACCGACCAAACCGGGTGCCATATAGGGAATTCGGTCGATATCTTCAAGGTTAAAAGTAAAGTTACGCTGGTCTTTGGCGTAAAAAAAGATGGTATCGTGTTTGGCTGGCCAGCGATCTTTTGCACGCCCGCCAAAATCGTAAGCCCAGATGATCTCGTTGATGAAATTCTCTCTGCCGAAGATCTGGTCCAGGGTAATTTTGCAGTAATGCGCTTCCCGGTAATCGATATGGAAATAAAAACTGCCATCAGCTTTCAAAATTCTGTAGGCTTGCTCAAGCCGGGGTCGTAAAAATGACTCGAAGTCGATAAAAGCATCGTTGTAATCGCCTTCGCCCACGATTTCAGTCTGATAAGAATTGCCCCCAAAACCTTTGCGATCCCCCTCGCCGTCTTGAACGCGTACCGTGCGTACACGCTTTCGCGCCTGGATTTTGCCCGTGTTGAAAGGCGGATCGATATAGATCAGATCAACACTATTCTCTGGCAGCGTTTCCAGCAGTTTCAGGTTGTCCCCAAAGTAGATTGTGTTTTCCATTGAATGATTTTAACACGTCCACTGACGATAAACGGGCGGCCTTTGACAGCCCGTTTAGTTTTTTTAGAAAGGGGAATTAATCCAACTGCGATGTGCAATGGGGGCAGCGGGTTGCCTCAAAGGGAATCTCTGTCTTGCAAAAAGGGCAAACCTTGGTCGGAGGAGCTGCGGCTACTTCCTCTTTCTTGTTCAGATCACGCAGTTTGTTGATTGCTTTGACTACCAGAAAGATAAAGAATGCAATGACCAGGAAGTTGATGATCGTCATCAAGAATGAACCGTAAGCAAAAACAACCGCGCCTTGTTCTTGTGCTACCGAAAGAGGTGTACTTTTCGGAAGGCTGACTGCCGCCTTATTGAGCTGTACATACAAGTTGGTAAAATCTACATTACCAAGGAGCATACCAATTGGGGGCATAATGATATCTGCCACAAGGGAATTGATAATTTTCCCAAATGCGCTGCCGATGATAACGCCTACCGCCAGGTCAAAAGCATTTCCCTTCGTAATGAATTTTCTAAATTCATCCATAAATTTTTTCATAGATACATGCCTTTCGGTGATTATTATAGCAAGATTGATAATATCAAGATGATAATTTTGATGCGGTTTTTGAACTGTTTTCGTATTTCTGTTTTACCTTAACAGTTTTACCTTAAACATTTACCTTAAACATTTACCTTAAACATGAGATTAAAAGGTTTTTTTCGGCTATAATTAGATAAATTTTTGTATTCAATCAGAATGAAGGTTGTGATGGATGAGAATTTTGACGATAAAGCTGATGAGTTCGCTGATAATACTGCCGATGCGGCAAATGAGGCAGCAGAAAACCTGAATCAGGGAATAGAAAACGTCTGGGATAGTGTTGAAGAAAACCTTGAGCAGGCTGGAGATCAATTCAATCAAGTAACAAAAAACACTTGGGATCAGGTTGAGGAAGCGGCAGAAACAGCTGCAGAACAAACCAGCCAGGTTGCAGAAAACGCCTGGGATCAGGTTGAAGAGGCTCAGCCTGATGTCTCCGAAACCATTGAAGAAACTGTCGAAACTGTCCCTGGAACATGGAGCGAGGTCAAGGAGGAAGCTGCTGAGGTTATACCTGAGCATGAGCATACCTATGGCAACGAATACGTTCCTGATATTTCAAATGAATGTTGCGAACCAGAAGCGAAACTTAACCCTCTTTCAGCAGCAGAGTTCGCATCCTCTCCGCTTGGTTTCGGACCCGAAATGATCGGACCAACGATCACTGCTGAGGATGTCCGCGCTATACGATCTGATCACATCGTAGATTCCCAAAAGAGCGAAAACAAGAAAAAAGAATTTCCAGTTTGGGCGATCATTCTGATCATCTTACTGGTCCTGTGCATATGTGTCATCCTGCCGGTGTTGCTTGTGTTTGGCGGTGGGATCGCGATCTTCCGTGGTATGTTTGAGAATCTGGGTTCAATCCTGCCCTATCTGGTTTAGACTGTAAAAACCACATTCAAAACTCAAGAATCTTTTAATGCTCAAAGAAGAGGCTGGCTATTGGTCAGCCTCATTTTTTGAGTAATACTGCCAGGTAATTTGGGATTATTCATTCCCCCTTTTTTCGTTCTGTGTGTTGACGGAAACCCACACCCTCCTTACAATTGACCGTAGTAAACAAGAAAGGACGACTTTAATGAAAGTACTCACCCACAAGCAGGAGCTTTGTACTGGCTGCCTGGATTGTGAAGTGGCGTGCTCGCAAGCCTACTTCAAAACCAACGATCCCAATTACTCCGCCATACGTATTATTAATAATGACAACAGTTTCAGAGCTCGAAAATGCACCCAATGCGGTGAATGCATCAATATGTGCACTGCCAACGCCATCTACCGCGACCGAAACGGGGTGGTACGCATCGACAAAAAGAAGTGTGTTGGCTGCCTCGGTTGTGTTGGCTATTGTTCAGAACTGGTAATGTTTTATGCAGATGACCTGGAAGTGCCCTTCAAGTGCATTGCCTGCAACATTTGCACTAATGCGTGTCCTACTGGCGCGTTGGAGGTCCTGGTGAGCCAGGTTAGGGAGAAATAATGGGAACTATCATCAAAGAATACAATTACACACCCGCGAAAATTGAGCGTGGATATTCAGGAAAATCTCTTTACATTAACGTATCTGATCTTCGCATCGAAGAAAAAGTGGTCACTGACTTCATGAAAGAGAAATTCACCGGCGGAAAAGGGTTTGACCTATGGTATCTCTGGAATGCGGTCACACCACAAACCCGCTGGGATTCTCCTGAGAACGAAATTGTGATGAGCGTCGGTCCTTTGGGCGGCATCACCCAATATTCAGGTACCGGTAAAACCCTGGTCTGCGCTATCTCCCCCCTGACTGGCATCCCGATCGACAGCAACGCTGGTGGTTACTTTGGACCGCTGCTCAAATTCTCTGGCTGGGATGCTTTTGAACTGCAAGGCAAGTCCGAAAAAGATATCCTGATTTTTATTGATGGCAATAACGGTATTATCCAGATCGAAGATGCCGAAGAATACCCAGAAGATACCCACTTGCTGGCAGAAGCGCTTACCAGCAAATACGCCGTGGATGAGGATGATAAAGTCAACATCTCTGTCGTTTGCACTGGCAGCGCTGCCAAACACGGCTTCATGGGTATGCTCAATTTTTCTTTTTATGATCCCCGCCGCAAACTCTGCCGTTACAAGCAAGCCGCCCGTGGAGGTTTGGGAACGATTTTGCGCAATAAGAAAGTAAAGGCTTTGGTAGTCAAATATAAGGGCATCAAACCGAATCTCAACAATGTTGCCGATATCTCCACCATCAATAAAGTGGGGGTGAAATACCACAAAGAAATGCATGACCTGGACCAAAAGCAAAACGGTATGCGTAAGATTGGTACTGCAAACACAGTTATGATCATGAGCCAGTATGACCTGTTGCCTACGCGCAACTTCCAAACCGGCGGCGATCCTGAAGTTGTAAAAATCTCCCCGGATGTGTTTATCAACGAATGGCTGACCCAGGGTCTGCATGATGGCTGCTGGTATGGCTGCACCATGGCTTGCGCCAAGTGTGCTGATCATTTCTTACTCACAAGTGGTCCCTATGCAGGCGAACGTGTGACCGTGGACGGACCCGAATACGAATGTGTAGCCGGGTTAGGCGCAAACCTGGGCATCTTTGATCCGCAAGCCATCCTGGAACAAAACTTTTATTGCGACACCTACGGCATAGACCTGATTTCGTATGCCACCACGGTTGCTTTCATCATGGAATGTTACGAACGCGAGCAGATCGGCCCCGAGCACACCGGCGGGCTGGATCTGCGCTTCGGTAATGCTTCTGCCTCACTGGAACTTATGCACCAGATGTCTCGCGGGGAAGGTTTCGGTAAGTTGGTTGGTTTGGGCACCCGCAATTTAAAGAAAATCTTCGTCGAAGAATTTGGCGCCGATGCCGAGCTATTGCAAGATATCGCCATGGAGACTAAGGGACTGGAATATGCTGAGTATTCTCACAAGGAAAGTCTCGCGCAACAAGGCGGCTTTGCCATGGCTACCAAGGGTCCCCAGCACGACGAAGCCTGGCTGATCTTTATGGACATGGTCAATAAACAAATACCAACTTTTGAAGACAAAGCCAACGCGCTCTATTACTTCCCCATGTTCCGCACCTGGTTTGGTCTGGTGGGTTTGTGCAAACTGCCCTGGAACGACATCGTTCCTGCTGATAACTACAAAACCGATTCCCCAGCCAAAGTACCGGAGCACGTGCAGAATTACGTCGACATTTTTAATGCTGTTACAGGAAAGAATATCGATAAAGATGAAATAATTTTGCAATCCGAACGTGTTTACCAGTTCCAACGCGTGTTCAGCGTACGCATGGGCAAAGGCGAACGAAAGGACGATTACCCTCCCTATCGCTCAATTGGTCCGGTCAGTCCTGAAGAATACCTTTCACGGCAAGAGCTTTATGACAAGCAGTTGCAGGAGCTGCAAGGTCTCAACCCCGAAACGATGAGTTTGGACGAAAAAATTGCTGCCACCCGACGCTACCGCGAAGACCAATATGAACAACTGATGGACGCGGTCTATCGGCGCCGCGGCTGGACAAGCAACGGCATTCCCACACCCGAGAGGTTAAAAGCAATTGGTATGGATCTGCCGCAATTGCTGGAAGTGATTGAACCGAAACTGTGATCAAAGTCAACACTGAAGCACACCCCTGGCATACCGGCATGACCGT
>WOZC01000130.1:0-9697 GCA_011620465.1 Anaerolineaceae bacterium
GAAATCCAGAAGAAACTGATCGCTGACGGTCGGAATTTCATGAAAAGCTATTCCACCAATTTATTTGATGACTTTGAATCCGACCAGCAGCTCAAATTACCGCAACCCCCACTGGTTAAAGCAGCCATGACGGATCAGGCTTTTACGCTCCCCAGGAATTTTGAGGACCTTAAGATGGAGCAGGATTTCATCCGCCTGCTGACCGAACGCAAAAGCTCGCGAGTTTATACCCAGCAGCCTATCAGCCTGCTGGAATTGTCTTTCATGCTCTGGGCTACCCAGGGGATCAAAGACATCCGCGGTAAGTCGTACGCGACATTACGTACGGTCCCCTCTGGCGGCGCGCGGCATGCTTTTGAATCGTATCTTCTGGTTCAGAATGTTGAGGGCTGGCAGCCGGGAGCGTATCACTACTTGCCCCTGGGTCACCAGCTTGAATTCCTGCATCCGGTAGAAGACCTGCCTGCAGCCATTTCCATTTCGCTTGAGGGGCAGAGCTGGGCGAGCAAAGCCAGTGTGGTCTTTTATTGGAGTTTCGTGGCTTATCGCTGCGAGTGGCGTTATGGTATCCGGGCGCACGGACCTGCACTAATTGATGCCGGTCACGTTGGTCAGAACCTTTACCTCGCCTGCGCTGCCCTTGGTTTGGGTACCTGCGCCATCGCTTCTTTCGACATGGCGATTTGCGACAGCCTTTTCGGCCTGGACGGTGAGGAAGAGTTTACGGTTTATGCCTTTCCAGTTGGCACCATCTCCCAGGCTGATCAAAAGTCAGAAAAAGCCTTCTACCAATTTGTGGAAGACGAGGGTTTATGAGCCGGAACAGGCTTGATATTGGTCCTGTTTCTGTCGCTGTGGATTACAATTTCAGGAGCATGTTGGCTTAAAGAGGTGGCAATGATCAGACGTGACAAAATCAATTATTATCTCGACCTTGCCGAGATCGTCAGCCAACGCGGCACTTGCCTGCGAAAGCAATATGGTGCCGTGATTGTTAAGAACGATGAGGTCGTTTCGACCGGATACGTTGGCGCGCCGAGGGGTCGGGGTAATTGCATCGATTTGGGTTTTTGTATCAGGGAGCAAATGAACGTACCGAGAGGTGAGCGCTATGAGCTTTGCCGCAGCGTGCATGCCGAAGCAAACGCCATCATCAGCGCGGCGCGTGAACGCATGCTGGGCTCTTCGCTCTATTTGGCTGGCATTGACCTCAAGGACAATGGTAATTACGTGCAAAATGCCAATCCCTGTTCGATGTGTAAAAGGATGATCATTAACGCCGGTATAGAGATGGTGTATATTCGAGATGACAAGAATAATTACCGTATCATCAAGGTGCAGGATTATGTTGATAATGACGAGTCTCTGCATGGACAGTTGGGGTACTGAATTTTAATAAAGGAATAAGACCCACACCCGACTTTTTCGGGACTTCGCCCCTCAATCCCCCTCCCTTCGACCAAAAGAAGGACTGGAAGGGGTAAAGGATGTAGGAACCCAGCCAGTTTCTGGAGAGAATCTGCGAAAGGGTTCGCACCTCCGGAGCATAAGAAGTACCATTGAAGTCAATGGATTTTTGAACATAAGGAAGAAAGGTTTTAAGAAATGAAGACAAGAATGATCGCCCGCGTAGTCAGAGGTATACCAGCTGTGGATGGTGCTGGCGTGAAACTGACACGGGTGTTAGGCGGAAACACAGTCGAGGATTTTGACCCTTTCCTCATGCTCGATTCGTTTGATTCAACCAATCCGCCAGATTATTTGCGCGGCTTCCCGATGCATCCCCACCGTGGGATCGAGACCATCACCTACCTGGTGGAAGGTATGCTGGCGCATGAAGATAGCCTGGGCAACAAAGGTCTGATCGAGCCGGGTGCCAGCCAGTGGATGACAGCCGGACGGGGTATTCTGCACCAGGAAATGCCCCAGGAAGCCCCCCGCTTCCTTGGACTGCAGCTGTGGCTCAATCTGCCAGCAGCGGAAAAAATGATCGAGCCGAAATATTTCGATATTCGACCTGAAGATGTTGGAGTTGTCGAGGAATCCTGCGCGACTGTACGGGTAATATCCGGCACATATGAAGGCGTGGATGGGGCGAAACCGCACCATATCCAGGCAACCCTTTTGGATGTCAGCCTGAAGGAAGGGCAGACAATCGAAATTCCGGTTAAAGAAGGCGAAACGGTATTCGTCTTCACCCTGTTGGGCGATGCCATGGTAGATGGCGAGATTTTTGAAGAGAAAACTGCGTTGTTGTTAAAAGACGGAAACATCGTGGAAGTTGGCGCTCTTCCCGGTCAAACAGTGCGGTTTATGCTTGCCAGCGCGCCAGCACTGCACGAACCTGTTGCCTGGGGCGGTCCCATCGTTATGAACACGCGTGAGGAATTACAGCAGGCGTTTGATGAATTAAGAGCCGGTACGTTTATTAGCTAAAAAATCAGAGAGAGAGTGACAATGAAACAGTTTGATGTTGTTGTGGTGGGGGCGGGTCCGGGCGGATACGTTGCCGCGATCAGGGCTTCGCAATTGGGTTTGAAAGCAGCCATAATTGATAAGCAATGGCTGGGTGGCGTTTGTCTGAACGTTGGCTGTATCCCCTCCAAGGCATTGCTGCACAATGCTGAAATCGCCCATACTTTGCTGACCAAGGCAGATGAATATGGCATCAGTTTTGATAACCTGGCACTGGATTACTCGGCAGCTTTCAAACGCAGCCGCCAGGCAAGCCAACGCCTGACCAAGGGCGTCGCCTTTCTGATGAAGAAAAACAACATCGAAGTGATCGAAGGCACAGCCAAACTGGCTGGAGCTGGAAAAATCAGGGTCGAATTGAAGGCTGGCGGGGAAGAAGAGATCCAGGCCAAAGACATTATCCTTGCGACCGGCGCGCACGCCACCGTCATCCCTGGAATGGAACCTGACGGCGAGAAATTGCTGGACTATGCCCAGGCTATCATGCTCGAAAAATTGCCCAAATCGGCAGTAATTATTGGCGGTGGGGCAATCGGGGTCGAATTTGCCACAATCTGGAGCGGATATGGTGTGGATGTAACGATTGTCGAGATGCTTCCCCATATCTTGCCTAACGAAGACGAAGAAGCCGCTGCAGAACTGGTCAAAGCCTTCAAGAAACGCGGAGTCAAGGTTCACGCTGGCACTAAGGTCAAGTCCGTCACCAAGACTGAGACGGGTACAAGTGTGCTGTTGGAAGGCGAAAAGGGTGAGGAAACTGTGGAAGCCGAAATCACACTGGTTGCGATCGGTTTCAAACCCAATTCCCAGGGAATCGGGCTGGAAGAAGCCGGCGTTGAGCTGGACAAGCGCGGATTCGTGCAGATCGATGACCGCATGGCAACCAATGTGCCTGGTGTTTGGGCGATTGGCGACGTAACCGGCAAACTTTTGCTTGCTCATGCCGCTTCAGCCATGGGGCAGATTTGTGCTGAGAACATCGCCGGGCAAGAAGAGCGTAAACTGGACTACCGCATGATCCCAAGAGCGGTTTTCTCTGACCCACAGGTTGCCTCTTTCGGCTACACCGAAGCCCAGGCAAAAGAAGCCGGATTCGATCTCAAAGTTGGACGCTTCAACTTTATCGCCAACGGAAAAGCCCTCGGGTTGGGTCAAGGCACAGGCTTTGCAAAAGTAATTACCGACGCGAAATATGGCGAGCTGCTCGGTGCTACCCTGGTCGGACCCGAAGTCTCGGAATTGCTGCCAGAGCTGGTTTTGGCACAGGCAAACGAATTAACGGCGGAAGAAATTGCCCATTCGGTGCACATCCACCCCACGCTCTCTGAGGCGATCCTGGAAGCCGCTGAAGCCGCGCAGGGGCAGGCAATCCACAGTTAGATCGATATTTTGAAGACAATACGCCCTTGAAAAAGGGCGTATTTTAATCTGCGCGGTAAGGAACGACCGCTGGCTGTTCGTTTGGCAAGGGCAATAAAAAACATTTCTGCCCCTCGATTATGCTATACTTTATTTATGAAAGTTGAGCCTTCCGCCAACCTCTCCCCACAAAAAATTCAGCAAGCTGGAATACTTCGAAGCGCTCTTTATTCACCATGCAAAACGCTGTTTTTGACTAAGCGCTTCTGTGCATTGGGGAGATCTTCCTGATGTTGACCATCAGCCTTTCTGACCTGATTGCCGTTATTATCGTGGGGCTGGCGGTTGTTATCATGGTGCTGGTTTGGCTGACTAATCGCAAACTGACCTCAGAGCCAATCGAGAATGTTGCTGCCTATGACGATATCGAAGCGCTCATGCACCGTTCCTCTGAAGAAGGCAACGCGTTGTTGGTTGGTATGGGTGAGGGTTTTTCGGGTCAAAACTCCAATTTGGGTGATTCTGTTGGATTACTTGTCGAGCAAATTGTAATGAGCCGCTCGGTTTTTAACGATCAGCCCACCCGCTCTTTCAGCGGAGACGGCGCGTTGGCATGTATCAGTCAGCTGGTGGTGCACGGTGCTTATGAAAACGCCATGGCAACCGAACTTTTTCGATCTGACCATAGCGGGTTGAGCGGCATAAGTGCATTTGCCTGGATGGGTGGGATGATGCCCGAACTTGCCCGTAAGGACAATGCTGGTCTGATCCTGACCGGGGCGATGCGACCAGAACATATCCTGATTGCCGACCTGGCAGAACGTAAAGAACTCCCCTTGGTGGCTGCCACAGGTGCACTGGGTGCCCAGGCTGCTTTCTTTGCTTCAGGCTCTCTGGTCACATTGGGCGAAGATTATTACCTGCCCTCCATTGGCAAGGTCAACCAGCGTGCTTATCAGAACCAGGCTAAAACGATGAATTGGCTTCGCGTTATCGTTGCTGTTGCCCTGATCGTGTCTGCCCTATTGAAATTGAGCGGGGTACTGCCTTGAAACAGCGCACTCCTGTGATCGTTGCCGCCATTTCCGGGTTTATCCTGCTGGCTGCCTTCTTATTTCAGGAATTTACCGCGCCTTACCTGGGACTGGTGCTCAATTGGGCGATCATTGTTTCCAGTGTTGCCTTACTGGTGGCAATTGCCAGCCTGGTAGTCACACATATCCGCTTCATCGTAATAGGACGAAAAGGATTTCTATACAGTATTGTCCTCGTTGTTTCCTTTCTGGCAACCTTGATCCTCGGTTGGTATCTGGGGTTGGACGATCCTGATTATCTTGAAGGGATTCGGACAGTTTTAGTACCGCTTGAAAACGCACTCATGGGTTTGATCGCACTGATCTTGATGAGTGGCGCAGTCAAAATCTTCCGGGTCAGAGGCTGGTCAATCCTGACTGTATCGTTCGGCTTGAGCGCGCTTCTCTTTCTTTTCCTGAATTTGGGTTTCCTGCGTTTCGATTCCATCCCGGGTGTGAACGTGATCGTTTCGAATCTGCAGCGGCTGCCAATCATTGGCGCACGCGGTCTCCTGATTGGCGTGGCTCTGGGCGCGCTGCTGATGGGCTTGCAGGTTTTGTTCGGACAGGAGGTTATGCGTGAGTGACCAACCTGACGAACTGAGAATCTGCCCTCACTGCGGTCAGGAGAACAGTGTCTACACCCTGCGCTGCATTCGCTGCGGGCAGGAGCTGGAAGCGCTTTTCGAACTGGAAGGTTTTGATCATTCAACCTTGTCTGCTGAGGATAAATCAGAGGAAGACCTGGCACCGATGGCTGAGATCCTGGCTTCCCTGGACCAAAGCCCCCTTCTGGCAGATTCAAATCAGGTGGAAGAAGACCACCAGGAAGAGGCAGCCGAGACAGTTTCGGGTGAGCCGTCATTCGATAAAGATGCTCCAGATTGGTTAGAGCGCATTCGCCAGCGTGCTAAAGAAGAGGAGGACGCTGCTGGAGAGCTGGCAAAGGGCGGTATTGCGATGGACGATCGCCGGTCTCAAGAAGGGCACAAACAGGTGGACGAAGCCTTCGATGAGATCATGCGGCGCATTCGGGAACAAAATGAGCGCGAAAAAGCCAGGCACACACGGCGGGTAGAGTCGGATTTGGTTGACGAAAACGGTGACCCAGAATGGCTGCGCCGGATTCGTGAGTTGCATCCCAATCGTGAGGACGATTCCCAGGCGATCGTAACTGGTTCTCCGAAGAAGGATGGGCTCGACGATGATTGGACCGAAGAAGAACTGCAGGAATTGCTCCGGCGTGAGATGGGTCTGCCAGAGACACCTGATGAGGAAACTGAAGAAGAAATCACAACAGAGGTAAGCACTCCTGTCCCGGTTGAAACAGAATCCGAGCTAACCCTGGCAGGTCAACCCGCCGAAGATCTGGATAGTGAAGCTGCCCAGATTGAACCTGAACCACAGATTTTTCACAACATCCCTGAAGATGATGTTGATTCCTTATCCAGCGAGTTGGAGGGCGATATCCCTTCAGAAGGGGAATTAAAACAAGACGACGCGGGCCTTGAGCCAAAAGATGATGGCGAACTTGGAATAGTGCCGCTTGAAGAAGAGACTGAAGCAGACGCTGCAGGAAAAGCACCTGGCGCAGTCGAAAACGAACCGACAACTGCTCTTGAAGAAGAAGAAGAGAAACTCGAGGAATTGTGTGAAAGCGAAACTGTACCAGAAGCAGCAGTCTCGACTGAGGAAGTCTTACCGGATCTGCTCCTGCTGCGAAACCAGCGTGAACGCGCCAAGGTTTTTACCGACATTATCGGGCAGGAAGGCCGCCGAACCATCGCGGTTTTGCACGAGACCAGCAAACAGAGCAAAATTGGCAGACTGGTGCTGGCGCTGCTCCTGATTTTAGGGGTGCTTTTGGTGATCCTGGTGGGACCCCCCGGTGCTGTCGATTTGCCCTTGCCCGCGCCTGCCGTTGCATTCGCGGAAAACCTGGAATCAATTGATACAAGTGATGCAGTATTGATCATCATGGATTACCAAGCTGCCACCCGGAATGACATCGAACCTATGGCTGCACGGACTCTTGAGATCCTGGAGGAAAAAGGCGTCGATGTAAGAACCGTGACCTCTAATCCTGAAAATATCTGGCTTGCCAGCAATTTGCTCGATCCGGATCATGTTCCGGATGAATTTATTCCTGGCGGAATGCTTGGATATCTGGCGCTGGCAGCAGGCGGCACACCCAGCTGGGGCAAGTTGCCGATCGACCAGGCTTTTAATGGCGACCCAGACTTGTTTGGCGGGGTTGACCAGGTGATCCTGGTGAGTGATTCCGCTGAATTCGTGCGCATGTGGCTGGAACAGATCACCCCCTGGCAGCCAGAGATCAAGACCTCAGCCATCACCACCGCTGTTTCCAGTGCAATCCTGCTGCCATATCACGACTCCGGTCAACTGCAGGGATTTGTGGCTGGGGTAGCTGACGCGAAAGCACTGGACGTCGAACCTCAAAATCTGGTCAATCAGCGTGCCTACCAGGTCGGAATGCTTCTGATGATCGTAGTTTTGCTATTAGGAATGATCATGAAGGCGGATGAAGACTCACAGCGGCGGGCAGAGGAGCGAAAGCAATGAGCACCGTTGATTTGCTGCTTCTTCTCGCCGGTCTGGTCCTCAGCTTGATGGTTTTCAGCTACCTGCTTGGCGATACACTCTTGTTTGGAATTGCCATGTACACCCTGGTGGGTGTAAGCGCCGGTTTTACGGTTTTGGTGCTGCTGCAAAAAGTGATTTTACCCATGGCAATCAGCCCCCTGAGCGCTTTCCCACAAACCTCAGCGTTCCTGGCGCTTGTGCCGCTGTTACTGTCTGTGCTTTTGATCTGGATGCTTTTCAAAAAAACCAGCCGGGTTTCAGGCATTCCCCTGGGCTTTTTGGGTGGAGTGACCGCGGCAGCCCTGATCATTGGTGTTACCCGGGGGACACTGGTTCCCCAATTACTCAGCATCGTGAACGCCTTTGACCCAAACAAAATGACCTCAGCCGGGCTGCCCAATTGGACCGGGATTTTTGAAGCCTTCATGATGCTGGCTGGCGTTGTGGCAGTCCTGTTTGTTTTTCATCACCAAAAGGTAAAAAAGCAAAAAGATGCTTTTTCCAATTCCTGGTTGGACGGGCTGACCGGTTTTGGACAGGTGTTCATTGGAATCACATTTGGCGCGATTTTTGTCGGGCTTTTCAGCACCGGACTGGTCGCTTTAATCGCTTATATCCAGTACCTGGTTGACTTTGCGGGGCTTTGGTAATCGAGGAACCATGACTTCAAGCTACCTCAGCATTGACATCTCATCTCAACGCACGCAAGCATGGGTGTTCGGCGACCATTCGGGCAAATTTGAATTGGCAGCGCGTTCTGTTGTACCAACATATACCGAGCCTGATCAAGACCTTACCTCCGCAATCGACAGGGTGATCCGCGAGTTGGAAGGAAAAACGGGGATGACATTACTATCTCCTTCGAAGCGTTTCCAAATCGAAACGGATCATAAATTCCCTGGTTTACGTGGAGTTGGGCTGACCATGACCATCGGCAAACCGATCCGGGTGGTTTTGGTGGGTCTTTCTGAAAAATATTCACTTGAACCTTTACGTAGACTGGCTCGTTTTTACAATACAGAAACCGTTCTGGAGATCAACCTGCAAAATGAACCTAATATCTCAGTGCAGCTCGAAAAATTGACCAACACTGCCTTCGACCTGTTGATCCTTGCAGGAGGTATCGATGGCGGACCGGAGAAAGCACTCCGGGCGATGATTGGCAATTTGCGCTTGCTTCTTCAACTTCGAGGTGCTGTCAACCGCCCTCAAATCGTTTATGCGGGCAACCAGGCGCTGGCAGATTACGCCAAAATGGAAATTGAAGCTGGAGACGATCTGCATATCGGTGGGAATATCCAACCGGAAAGCGGGCGTGAAGACCTATCCTTTGCCAGCAAAGCACTGCTCAAGGCGATTTGCCGGCAGCGTTTGAAAGAGTTCCCTGAATTGCAGCAATTTAGCGACCAACCGAAAGTGAACTTACTGCCATCTGAATTCGCTCGTGCGAGGATGGATCATTGGCTGGAGCAAACCCAGACGAACGGAAAAGGGGTTTTACAGGTGCATCTTGAGCCAGATTTTGCCCACGCCATTGCGGTTAAAGATGGAAAGCGAATGGGTATCTGGCAAAATTGCCGGGTGGAAGAAGACACTGTCTCATCGGTTCTCTCCCAGTCTGACCAATCGATCGAATGGGCAACGGCTGCTGCTTACCTGGCAAACCGGGAATTGCATCCGGGATTTGTACCGGTGACTATCGAAGAGATGAGCATGGAAATTGCCTGGATGAGCATTAGGATCAGGAGTTTGCTCAGCGAAATGGCGGGACTTTACGATGATTTCGGATATGATGAAAATTTCGGATTGTTGGACGATTTTGAACCAATTCTGTTAAGTGGAAGCAGTTTTGAGCGCCTTCCCAACGCCAGGCATACCTTCATGGTTGCCCAGGATGGCATCCTTCCTCATGGAATCACGACACTGGTTGGCGACGATTACCAGGTTATCCAAGCGCTCGGTGCATTAGCAGAGTTTGATCCCTTGTTGCCTGCGCAAATCACCGACAGCAATGTTTTCAGCGGCTTGGCAACAGTCATTAATGTTGACAGCCCGGTTGCAGCTGGACAAAAAGTGCTGCAACTTGAAGTGGATGAAGGCTATGGGGAAACCCGCGAGCATTACCAGGTATACCAGGCTGAATTGAAACGTTTTGAAACTGTTCCCGGCAACGACCTGAGAGTCTA
>WOZC01000130.1:9797-11395 GCA_011620465.1 Anaerolineaceae bacterium
CTGAAAGACAGCCAGGTATACCTGGTAGCACGTCAACCGGATCCATATCGAGACTTGAAACCAGAGCTTTTCCAACCCCGCGGGACCGAAAAAACCGCAGATTTGTTCACACAACCCGAGTCATCTTTACTTGGGCGGACTGCCCGCTTGTTGGGGCAGCCATATTTTGGAAGTGTGGGCAAAATCATCGAATTACCTGAAAAAGCCGAACGGCTCGCCAGCGGCATTCAAAGCCAGGTCGCGGTCATTGAGCGCGAAGATGAAACGGTGATTCGCGTTCCATTGGAAAATCTTGAAATTCTGATACCCTGATTTACGGTTTGATCACGCTCAAAAAGCGGGCAGCAACCCAGCCTTCTTTGCCATCGGGAGCGATGACCTTCTCCCAATCCATATCCTGATCATTGGCTTGTTCTCCGAGCAGAGTGACCTGTAAGCCATTATTGATGTAGGTGACAATGGTAGCTTGTGTTGAAGGGGATTCACGCACCACCACGCCACTTTCCGAGATGACTTGAGCATATTGTGCGGTCGGGGTTGAAACGACTGTCGGGGTTGGCTGAATGGTAACAGTTGGCTGTGGAGAGCGTGTTGGAACTTCGGTGGCAGCAGGCGGTACTTGGGTGGGTATTGCCGGTTCTTCAGTTGGTGCCGCTGCAACGACCTTCACAGGTTGTGACTCTGGCAAGGTAAAAGTAAACTGGTTGTAGCGCAATTCGAAGATCGCCAATACTGAGCCGATCAAAATGATAACGAGAAACAACCAACCCAGCGTACGTTTTGGGGGGAACCCAAAAACCCATGTAGTCACTAATAAAACCAGAATGCTGATGAAAAAGCGAGTACCGCTCAAGACCAGCAGGTCGATTGTGACAGCCTGATCACCCTGGGCGAAGAGCAAACCAGCCAGTGTGATTGGAATAAAGATCAGATATGCTAACACCGTAGAGGTAACCACGGAGGGTCCCCCGGGGCGATAGAGGAAGAGATAAACACTAACGATCGATGTGACTACCAGCACACCCCATTCCAACCAGCCGTTTTTCAGGGTAAAAAAGTCAGTAATTTTATCCGGACTGATCGTGGAAGGGCTGATCAGGTTGATCAACCAGCCAACACCAAAAAAAGCCGCAGCAGCAAGCAGGAGAAAGAGAAGTGACTTTCCAAGGTAACGCCCCGAAGGTTTGATGGCGGAAAGGACCAACCCAATCATTGGGTTCAAAACAGGTGCCGTTACAGCCGAGAGCAGTACCAGGAGTGGAAGATCGGCGATCAGACCGGCAGCCAGAATTGACAGGCTGAGTAGAAGCTGCCACAAGGAATTCAGGCTAAGTGGATTGCGCCTGATCATGTCGTTGATGATATCCTGGATCTGTCTGGGTCCCGCTGATGCCAGCACTTTTCTCACCTGGCTGGATTGATTGTGCGGTGCTTTGTGGAGGCCATCGGGTTGGGTTTCAGTGGTAGGTATGCTCATAGTACGTTCCTGGTCATTTTTTGTCTGCATATGTATAGTTGCAGGGTTTGTGCCCGATGTTAGCTAATAGCTGATAGGTGATAGCTGATTGCTGAGAGGTGTACTGTTCCATTTATTTGTA
>WOZC01000130.1:11495-13013 GCA_011620465.1 Anaerolineaceae bacterium
ATAGCTGATAGGTGATAGCTGATTGCTGAGAGGTGTACTGTTCCATTTATTTGTAGGGGCAGTTTCGACCAAACATCCTTGAGTATGCTGGTGCAATCAGAAGAAAAGCACGCTACTACAAAATTTACCTTGCTCTCGGCTTAAGATAAAATACAACCATGACAAAGACCAAACCTATTCTCATGCTTATCCTTCTGACCCTGATTCTCATGGTTTCCGCTTGCAATCAACAGTTGCCAACCGCAACGCTTGCTCCAGTGGATACCCAGGAGATTGCGACCGAAGATACGGCTATTGCACCTGTGACAGAGACGGCTGCCCCAACTGAGCCAGCGCAGGTGCTGATAAGCAGTGATATCGTACTTTGGACGGGGGCAGGTTCCGGTCATAACGAAGCACTCATGGAGCGCTTATCTGCTTTTGCCCAAGCCAACGGTCGCACCTTTGAAAGCCACGACTCAGTCACCGCTGATCAAATTACACCATCTGTTAAAGTCCTGGTGGCGACAACTGATGCCGCACAGATTATGACGTTAAACCAGCAACTCCCTGGTACCAAAATCGTTGCTGTGGATGTGAGTGGGTTGACTCCCGGATTGGTCAACGTCTACGAAGTTACCAGCGAAGGCGGAACTCCTGAGCAGCGCGCCTTTTTAGCCGGCTATGCCCTGGCACTGACCACTACTGACTACCGGGTAGGTGCTATCACCCTTGCAGGAGACGACCTAGGCAACCGCACACGCGATTCCTTCATCACCGGTGTGCGCTATTTTTGTGGTTTGTGCAGCGCCCGCTATATGCCTGTTAACTATTACCCCTTCACAGCTGAAGTAACTTCCCCCACGAATCCATCCGACTGGCAGACAGCCGTTGATTCGCTTCTTGATCTGGCAGTGACTGCCATGTTTGTTCAGCCGGAAATCTCCTCGCTCGATTTGATGACCTACCTGGCATCCAAGAACATCACAGTAATTGGCGTGGAAGGACAGGCAGGGTTGGAGGCGGCTGACAAAGTCGTTGGGGTTTTGGGAAGCGATCTGTATGCAAGCGTTGAAACTGCAGTTGGCGGCTTGTTGGCAGGAGAGGATTTCGGTAAAAACACCGGCAGCCTGGAGTTGAAACAAATCAACCGCGACTTGATGTCTGACGGCAGGCACATCCTTTTTGAACGCATTCGCGAAGAACTGTTGAACGGGCTGATCAAAGACCATCCATAAATAGATAAATCAGCAACCCCACGTGGTACTTTTTCAAAGGAACCAACCCTATATATGTAATAAACATCATTATAGCGCGCTGAATTTCTTTAAGACTGATACGGTTTCCCCTTGACGAGTGGGGTATAAACTGATAAACTCACGACTTGCAATTGTAGGACTGGAAAGAATTCAGCCTTGCGCAAGCGTGCAAATTTTGATATACTTTTTAGTCTGTGAGTTACTTTTAACAACGAAATATTTCCCGGGCGCCGGCGTAGCTCAATGGTAGAGCAACCGCCTTGTAAGTGGTAGGTTATGG
>WOZC01000115.1 GCA_011620465.1 Anaerolineaceae bacterium
TCTGTGATGTGCTCGAGCGCTTTGCTAAATTATGTGACACCCTGGCTGACCCGCAGCGGGCACAACGATACCGCCTTCTGGCGGCTGGTTACGCTGCGGCCGTTGAACAGTTTGGCTGGGATGGCAACTGGTATCGGCGCGCCTTCTATGATGATGGCTCCCCCCTGGGTTCTTCCCAAGACGCTGAAGGCAAGATCGATATGATCGCCCAATCCTGGGCAGTACTCAGTGGCGCCGCTGATCCACAACGCAGCCGGCAGGCGCTGAACTCAGTCTATGAGTATTTGGTCCGTCCCAAAGAACGCCTGGCTTTGCTGCTCACACCCCCCTTTGATAAAACCCTGCGTGACCCCGGCTATATCAAAGGGTATTTGCCAGGAACACGTGAGAACGGCGGTCAATACACCCATGCCGCCACCTGGACAGCCTGGGCATCCGCCATGCTGGGAGATGGAAAACAGGCCGGGGAACTGTTCAACCTGCTCAATCCCATCTTCCAGTCTGACTCCGCGCAGAAAGCCCAGAAATATCGGGTGGAGCCATACGTGATCTCCGCGGATATCTACGGCAGCCCGCCCTATACAGGCCGGGGAGGCTGGTCCTGGTATTCCGGGTCCGCCGCCTGGATGTATCGGCTCGGCCTTGAAGCTATTCTCGGCTTTAAGAAGCAGGGGAACACACTTGTCGTCGACCCCGTCATTCCACCTGAATGGAATGGCTTTGAGATTCGCTATCAGTTTGGCGAATCTGTTTACCAGATCAAAGTGGTGAACCCGCGGCACATCGCCCGAAATGTTATAAAGGTCAACCTGGACGGACAGACCCTAAAAGAAAGGGGCATCCCGCTCACAGATGACCACCAGGTACATGAAGTGCTAGTTGAAATGGGAATTGAGCCAGCCGCTTGAACGATCACCCAAAATTCAACGCCCCTCCATATTCAATAGATCCTTTCATTTTTAATGTTTAATCGTCCTCAATGTATTGGGTGGAAGGCACTAGCATTCCGTCGAATAAGTAGGTTTTATAGAACAACTTGATCGAAGCACAGGTCAGACAAAAAGAGGAATGACAGTTAAATGCCATTCCTCTTTTTGTCTACTTGGGGTACTTTACCAGCGGAAAGCAACGCCGCGTTTCCCCAGGATGCGGTCATTGAAGATGACCTGCCCGGGTTTGCCTGCCATTGCCTGACAAACGTGAAGAGGTAGTAAATGTTCTTCGCGCGGATGGCAATAACGTGCGTACGGGGCTTTCTCCCATTTCAACAGGCGCTCCTCTCGTTCGGGTTCCGTTAAAGAGCCAGTGCAAGTTTCGATAAGCCAATCTTGAAACGCTTCATTGGCCGGATCGTCCGCACCTAATTCTCGGCCGAAAAACGCGCCTGTGTTGTGAAAAGAGAAACCCGAACCGATGACCAACAGGTTCTCACTCAAAAGCTCGCTCAGTGCTTTACCCAGAGCGATGTGTGCCGCCGGGTCAAGACCGCGTCGCAGGGAGAGTTGCAAGCATGGGATATCCGCTTTTGGATACATCAATTTTAGCGGTATGAACAAACCGTGGTCAAAACCGCGTTCTTTGTCGATCCGCGTCGGGATACCGTTTTTTTGTAATAGTCCGGCAATGCGTTCTGCCAACAGCGGGTCGCCCGGGGCGGGGTAGGTGATCTCATAAGCCTGATCCGGGAAGCCATAGTAATCGTAGAACATTTTGGGGTGAGCTGCCCCCAGCAGGGTGGCAGCGCTTTCTTCCCAATGCGCACTGACGACGAGGATCGCCTCCGGTCGGGTAAGTTGGGCAGGCAGGGCTTTCATGAAATCGATCATTGCCTGGTGGCTGGCATCACCCAATATGGGTAACGGCCCGCCTCCATGTGAAAAGTAAACGATCTGTGCCTTGTTTTCGTTGCGATTTTGCTCCATCATCCTATCCTTTTCTGTCGTCTCGAAATTCTGCCTTTGATTTTTTGCCAACATTTTCACCCCAGAAGGGGGTTGGTCCTGGCTGAACACATTGAAGTTTCACGTGATTTTATCCATTGTATCGCTTTTTTAACCATCCATTTCATAAAATCAATGTTGAAAAATGATTTTTCTCGACCTCGCCAGGAATTTCCCCCGGGAACGCCTCAAGTGATTACAAAACAATAAACCGCAGAAAACACGAAATGTCTTGCAGTATTTATTTCAGGTGTGAAAAGTATGTTGGTTTTAGTCTGATTTACAGATTGCCCCCAAAATGGGAACGCAAAAAATGGATTATGTTGGCATTCTGAGAACCCTGTTCAACAAGGAAGGGCATCCATTTGGTGGAGGCAGGAATCAAATCGTGGCTCGTAAAAGCCTCAGGCGTGGATCTGACCCAACGAGGTGATGTCATGCTCTTTTAGGTAGCTTGTTGGAAAAATGTTCTTTGGGATAGTGGTCGCCTTCGTTTACGCCTCTTTTATAAATAAAAATTTTGTTGACACGTGGCCTCCCCTTATCCCCTTCTGCTTTTTTTCGATTAAGTAGATTGTCTTTCCACAGGATTCCTCATGACAGATCTATCCTATCAAGAGATTTTTTCGGTATGAGTAAGAAAACACTCCGCATTGCCGTCTATTAATTAAGAAGAATAATATAAGGAGAATGGTATGTCTGCATTACGAGATTTCAGAAAAGAAAAAGACGAGTTTTTTGCTACACATCCGCAAAGCCCGTTAACGCA
>WOZC01000056.1 GCA_011620465.1 Anaerolineaceae bacterium
TCAAAGCTGAGATCGCGGAAGGAATTGCCGCTGTTCTGGTTGTACTGCTTGAGCAAAGCGGAATAACTGAGGTTGATGCGTTGTTCCCAATCCAAGCCAAAAACATTGGCTGCGCGATGCACCTGGGCAGGGCTTTCGCCTTCCAATTCAATGAATAATCCGAATGGTGTTTCATCCACAGAGAGGACAAGGCTGTCCATAAGGTAATTGGCGCGATATTTCTCATACATCATAACCACCTGGTAGCCCAGTGCTTCCAGGAGGCGTTTTGTGGTGTCAAAATCAGAGACCACAACCTCGATTTCTTTACGCAAAAGCACTTCCTCTTCCATTATTCCCGGACCCTTGAAAGTGAGGCGCGCCTGGGTGTCTTTGCGCAGTCGCAGAACTTGCTTTTGGGCAACCAGGCTTCCGTCCGGAAGGTCATAGCGCAGGTTAAATTCGTGAATACGCTCCTGGCTGCAGGGCAGTTGCAGATCAGCGATTTTTTGCATTAAGGCTGCATAATTTTTTAGCAGAAACTTTACTTCAATTTCCTGGTCCATGGACAAGCTCCTTTTTGTTTGACTCGAAGGTATAAAAGGCGATCATTAACAGCCAGACGAGGTGTAACACAATGGTAAAAGTATGGTTCGCAGAGCGTTGGCTCGGAGCCCAAAGAACCAGCCGTTCAAACCAGGCAAAGGCGATGGTGAAGAAAGCGGCGATCCAGAGGGCGGGCAAATGCCAGGTTCGTTTCTCTTTGAAAGCGATGTAACCAACCATACCCAGAGTGAGCTGGAGAAAGCCGGTGATGATCAGGTAAACTGGCAGCCAGGAGGGGAAGTCGAGCTCAAAAATGACGCCCCGGCGTAATAGGGCATTAAGGAAACGGCTGAAGCCGATCACTGCAACCACAGCAAGGGTCCACATGAGCACGTAGCGCAGGGCATACCCCCAAAAACCTGAATCCTTCATCGTGGGTCGTTGATCATCCATTGTTGCTCTCGCTTTCATTGGTATCGGTCAGATACCCCAAGTTTGAGAGTGCCTGTAAAACGGCTTTCTCTCCGGTTGGGTTAATGATAACAGTTGTGGGACCAAGGCTCTCACCCAGCCAGTAGGCTGCCGGGCTCTCACGAATGGCTTGCAAGATCTGAGGTGAGCTCAATCGCAGGATTGTTTGGGTCTGGATGCTGGCTTGCGTTCCTTCGGTTTCCCAGCGTTTAATGGCTTCATAGAGGATCGGGGGTAAGCCGTCCTCAGCATGCTTTCGTAAAAGCTGGATGAGGTGTTTGGGCAGCAGCCCCTGGTCTTTTGCCCTGGATAAGGAAGTTGGGGTGATCTGATAGCTGCCGCTTGAAGGAGAGACCTCCAGCCAATCCAGGAAACGTGCGATCTGGTAGCGCGCCAACCTGGGTGCCCGATCGGTCATAACAATTTTTCCCGTTGAAGTCAGGCTGATAGGAGAATCTTCGCGTTTATCCTCAATTTGAATTTTGTGGTCATCCGGATTGAAGAAAAAATCCTTCAGACGAAAAAGGCTTTTTGATTTATCTTCTTTTAAGATGCCGGCATCAGCGAAACCGAGCCACGGCAACATTTGAATCACGATGAAAGCGATCAGTACACCTTCAACCTGGGACCAGCTCTCGTAGCCACTCAAAGCTTCCTGGACGTTTCCTTGCCTCAGGATGGTCCAGCTGAAATATTCTTCCTGCTGCCGCAAAAAATCGGGGGTTGTCGATCTCACCAGATCAATCAGGTCATCCAGGCTATACCAATACCCGGCGTGCTGGCGACGGAGCAAATCGATAATTGCCTGGCGGGCTGAAGCGGAGCGGAGGGGAGTGCTGGTTTCTATCTGCAGATCTGCCAGGTGGTGAATCTCATGAAAAGCGCTTGATTTCAGCCACTGGCTGGCAAGCCAACCTAAGGCTTGCCCCCTGGGGAGTTCCAGGAATTTTCGCGCCAGGTCGGTGGGCTGTTTTTCCTGATCCAAAACACCGGTAGCCTCTAAAAGGTCTTCCAATACCGACCATTTGGTTGCGGAGACTGTAGTTTTTGCCAGGTATTCCCGGGGGTTTTCGAAACGAAGAGCTGACAACAGCAGGCAGGATTCATCCAGGATTACTGAACTGGAAGGGGACACCTCCACATTGACATCTGGAGGGAGAGGTGTGAGGGTTAATTTTGTTGGCTGGTCAGGCACGGCAGGCAGGAGCGAGAGGAGTTCGTCAGGAAGGTAAGCCATCTCCTGCAGGTCGCTGTCCAGGCGCAAAAAATCGCGTCCGAGCAGCCCATGGTACCAAAGCGTTTCGCTGATGGAAGCAGGAAATGCCCAGGGCTGCTCTTTTTTCCGGAGTGTTTTGCCGAGGGCGCGTATTTCTCCAAAACGCTGGGCAAAAGTGGACCAGGGCAGCTTGCCATCATTGTTCTTTAAAGCGTACAGTGCCTGCCTGGCGGGTTCAGGTAATTGTTCAAAGATGAAAGAAAATGCTTCGGGTTGAGAGATGTGCAGTTCAAGGCTTAGCAGCAGGCTTGACTTATCCTCGTCTGGTGGCTCAAGACCCCAAAGCAAGGCGATCTGCTGCAACTGATCGATTTCAAACGCGCGTAAGCTGGTGGTGAGATTGGGCATACTTGTTTGGAGTATACATCAAAAATTGAGGCGACTTCAATTGATCG
>WOZC01000081.1 GCA_011620465.1 Anaerolineaceae bacterium
CACGATCGATGAATTCAAAAAGTCTCGTAAATGCGCAATCCATATCGTTGTTTGGGACACCGGAGCGAAGAGCAGCGACGCGGATGGAATAATTCACTCCTTCGCGGGCTCAAACTCCCTCTCTGCACGAAAAGATTGTTATTTGGAAGAATTATGTCAAGAATTTCTGTCAAGAATTTTTTCACATCATTTAGATTTTTGATATAATGAAAAGTCGGCGTTAAAATGCCGTAATGTTTAATTTACGCGTGGGGTTCCATGCCAGACAACAGGAAGGTCTAAAAAAATGAAAGAGTTCTCAACCACAAATATTCGCAACATCGTCCTTGCTTCTCACAGCAATTCCGGCAAGACGCTTCTTGTGGAGAATTTACTGAATTTTATTGGAGCTACCACTCGTATCGGCAATGTTGAAGATGGTACAACCGTCTCTGATTTCGATGATGAAGAAAAGCGCCGAAATATTTCGCTCTTCACCTCGGTTTTGCCGGTTATCTACAAAAACGTTAAATTCAATTTCCTTGACACTCCAGGCTACACCGATTTCGTCGGGGAAGTTGTCTCCGCAATGCGCGTGGCAGACTGTGCCTTGATCCTGGTAGACTCCGTCGGTGGTCTGGAAGTTGGCACCGAAACCGCCCTTGAACTGGCAGAAAAATTCCACATGCCCAAAATTATGGTCATCAATAAAATGGACCGTGAAAATGCCAGTTTCGAAAAAGCGTTCGAATCAGTTCGTAACGGTGTTGGCGATGTGCGTTTGATCCCTATGCAACTGCCTTGGGGTGAAAAAGCCGATTTCCAGGGCGTGATTGACCTGGTCACAATGAAAGCTTACAAAGGCGATGGTAAAACAGCTACAGAAATCCCGGCCGATCTCAAAGACGAAGCCGAAGAAGCCCGCATGGTCCTGGTGGAAGCTGCAGCTGAAGGTGAAGATAGCCTGTTGGAGAAGTATTTTGAGAACGGCGATCTAACCTCCGAAGAAATCCTCCAAGGATTGCATAAAGCCATCCAGGAAACCAACATCATCCCCGTTTTGGTTGCCGCAGGTGGTCGCATGATCGGGATTGCGCCCTTGATGGACACCTTGCTCTCACTTGCACCCGCCCCTACAGAGCTCCCGGCTGTGATCGCAACTTCCCCTAAAGGTGAAGTTGAACTCAAATTCGAAGATTCCGGACCACTGGCAGCCTATGTATGGAAAACAACCGCTGACCCGTTTGTTGGGCGTCAAACTTATTTCCGGGTTTATTCCGGGACGATGAACTCCGACACCAGAGTTTGGAATGCCAATAAGGGCGAGGAAGAGCGCCTGGCAAACGTTCAGGTTCCTTATGGAAAAGAAATGCAGGCAGTTCCTGTTATTCACAGCGGTGACATCGGCGCTGTTGCCAAACTGAGTGTAACGACCACGGGCGACACACTGACCAGCAAAGAACATCACCTGACTTTGCCCGCGCCATCCTATCCCCACCCGCTCTATCGCGTCGCCGTCACCCCCAAGACTCAATCTGACGCAGCCAAAATGAGCCAGACTCTGACTCGCCTGGCTGAAGAAGATATGACTTTCTCCTGGGAGATGGAAGCAGCTACCCACCAGACCCTGATCTTTGGTATGGGCGACCAGCACATCGACGTGGTAGTCAAGCGCGCTGAACAAAAATTCCAGCTTAACCTGGACCTGCACGAGCCCAAGGTGCCTTACGAAGAACACATTACCAAGGAAGCCAGTGCCATGTATCGTCACAAGAAACAAACTGGCGGTTCCGGGCAATTCGGCGAGGTCCATCTGAAGGTTTTTCCCATTCAGGATGAAGAATTCTCCTTCAGCAATGATGTCTTTGGTGGTGCCATTTCCAACAACTATATGGGTCCAATCGAAAAAGGTATCCGCAGCGTTATGAAAGAAGGCGTTGTTGCTGGTTATCCAGTTCACAACGTGGGTGTTTCGGTCTTTGATGGTAAAGAGCACCCGGTTGACTCCAAACCTATCGCTTTCGAAATCGCTGGTCGCGAAGCTTTCAAGTTGGCATTCAAAGATGCCAACCCTGTGCTTTACGAACCGATCATGAAGGTCGTTGTGCACATGCCTGAGGCGAACATGGGTGATATCATGGGCGACCTCAACACCCGGCGCGCTCGCGTACAGGGTATGGGTTCAGACCGCGGACGCTCGACCATCACAGCTGAAGTGCCCTTGTCTGAGATGATGCGCTATACGACCAACCTGCGTTCCATGACCGGTGGTCGCGGCACCTTCACAATGGAATTTGACCATTACGACTTGGTTCCCACTCACCTGGCCCAAGAAATTATGGACGCCCGCCAGAAAGAACTACACGAAGAGTAGACTTTTGCTTTTTCGAAAGAAACACAAAGAGGTTCATTTACCAACCTCTTTTTTTAATATTGCAATACAATTCGCACTAAAGCCTTCCTATATTGGTGAGATGCGAAGTCCCTCCAAAGGTTGGTGTCAATGTAGCAAGAGTGAGGGTTTCTTGGAAGGAGGCTGTTGTGGGAGTGCGCACGAAGGCGGGTTTAGAACCCGCCCGAACAGAGTCTGTGGAAATTGTATGGAATTTAAGAACCTATCCAAACGAATACTGATGGTAATCACAGATAGGCCGATAACCGACTTCCTGATAGATCTTATTACTGGTGGGGTTGGAAAGATCTGTGAAGAGATTGGTCAATTCAAACCCGCGCGAGAGCATTTCCTTTGAAACTTCAGCTACGAGGGCGCGGGCATACCCTTTCCTTCGAAATTCAGGAGGTGTGTAAACCCCACTGATGCAAATACCCTTGATCTGGGGACGGTTCGCAATTGTAATGCTGGCTACCTCCCCATCGACCACCCAGAAAAAGGTGCGTCTCTGGCGAATATTCCTCAGAGCACTCTCCAAGGTGGTGGCACTTCCTGGTTGAGCAATCAATTCATTCCGCATAGCGTTGAGCATTTCCATGGCTGTTTGAGCGTCATTTTCATCGGCTACGCGCATTTTTCCAGGAGGATAATCAAGTTCTTCCACCTTCCGCAACTCATAAGCACGCAGCGTCATCAGAAGCCTGGCCTCCTGTCCGGTCTTCTTTCTCCAGATTTGGATAAAAACATCGCTTGCTTCAGCCTCACCATTCACACCTGGAAGCTGCCACCCGTTACTCAACAATCCATTTGCAAGCGTTTCAAGTGCATCTGGATCAACTGGTTCACTCTGAACGATCATCGGAAAAGGTGGGGTCATGATTGCCATCGCGCTATTCTTCCCATGATCATCAGACACAACTGCCATCAACGGGTCTTGCTCAGTATAAGCATGAAGATCTTCTCGTAAACGAAGTGCCAGACCCAGAACCAGGTTGTTCCGGGTTTCGTCCTTGGCGAGATCATCCAAGGTTCTATCAAGGAATGCTTGAGCATCGGAAAAGATTGTGAACTTATGCATAGTTATTCACTTTTCAAAGCAGATACTACTGCCAGTAGTAGACGGATTTACTACAACAGGCAGGTGAAAACAGGCAACCTGCTTTCCAACCTTAATCCTCTTCCATAAAATCCTGCAAAGGGTTGCTACGTGAAGGATCGCGCAGTCGTCTGAGCGCGGAGGATTCAATTTGACGGATGCGTTCGCGGGTAAGCCCAAAGCGCTGGCTTACCTCCTCCAAAGAGTGATAGACGCCATCTACAAGCCCAAAACGCAGCTCCAACACCTCCCGCTGCCGCTCTGTTAGGGAATCCAAAGTTTCCCGAACCGTATCTCTCAGCGCATCGCGAAGCAATTCTTCAATTGGCTCCTCTGTGTCCTGGTCCGGGATGTAATCTGCCAGGACGCCGTCTTCGGAATCTCCAACAGGGCTCTCCAGGGAGACGGGTTCCTCAGCAGATTTCAAAACAGTTTCCACTTTTTGGGTGGCTTCGTCCCAGCGATGCAGTAACCCTGGGTCTGCCAATTCACGGCTCCCACCGATCTCCAGGATATTCTTAACATCGTCTTCCGATAAGAAGCCGGAATTTACTGCCACTTCCGCGAATGTTGGGTCGCGCCCCAAAGTTTGAACCAGGTTGTGTTGGATCTTGATCAGTTTGCTGATCTGTTCCACGATGTGAACAGGGATTCGGATGGTTCGGGCGTTTTCAAGGATATAGCGGCTGATAGATTGCTTGATCCACCAGGTTGCATAAGTGCTGAAGCGAAAACCTTTGGAGGGATCAAATTTTTTGATCGCCTTCAGGAGACCCATATTCCCCTCCTGGATCAGGTCCATCATACCAATTCCCCGGTTTCGGTAGTGTTTGGCTATGCTTACAACCAGCCGCAGGTTATATTCCACAAATTGCTGGGTAGCCCAATCGGCATCATCGATCACCTGGCTCATCCGCTCTTCAAGTTCGACGTTTGAAGGCAAAACAGCCATCATTTGTCCTTCCAGGCAAACTTTTCCCCCGACTTTAAACTGGTCGATCAGATAATTCACCCATTCTCGGGGTAGGATGTAGACATCCATGAAAAATCGCAGCAGATCGCTTGCCAGGACCTCCCAATGCTTGTCGGTTCCCCAACGTGGTTCGTCAAGATAGTTCCGTGTATATGATTCAACCTTACTCAAACCCTCCTTGTCCATTAAGGAGGCTTCGGTCATCACTTCTGTAATATCAGGGGTATCATATTGCAGTCGCAAAGCGTCACGTTTAATTTGCTCCCAGGTCGAACACATATCCAAAAAGACGCTCTCAGCATCCAAACTAACCGTTTCTTTTTGATAAAGGGTAAGTTGTTCCCGAGCCTGGATCATGACTGCCAGGTGAAATTCATCTTTTGCATCCAAAAGTCGTGTTTGCGCGATATCTTTTAGATAAAGTTGAATGGGGTCATCAATAAATTCGTTGCTTTCATCAACGTTTCCAGCTAATTCAAAGTTTCCTTTGCTTTCCTGCTCAGGAAATTCTTCATTCTCATTTTTTACTGGAACCATCATATCTCCTGCCGGCATAGTAGACACCGGGAATATTCTGGAATTTACCTGAACCACCTGATTCAGGGCTTATCATCGCCTGGTCAATCTTTCGGCGGGATTCAATCAGATCGAGATAAAGCAGGTTTGCCTCATCGTTGGAATAAGCCTTTTCCTCGGTTTCATTTTGCAAATAGTGAATCTCTCTGAGGCGGTCTTCGATGTTATTTTTGCGAAGGCGCAAGATGCTGCGCAAGCGGTCCTTGAAAAGTCTCGATTGAACGTCAGAGAGCGATTCTGCTTCTACCACCGGAATCTCAGGCAGTTCAAAATCATTGCCCAAATTCATCTCCACAAAATCAGAGCGCTCATATTCAGACTGGGAAAGGCTTTGTTTCACCAGGGTGAAGAGGTGTTTCATGTCACCCTCCTGGAAATCTTCCAGACTTAGTTCCGATAACTCGAATTGTGCTAAGCATCGATCGATCAGATAAAGTGAGTCCGGGTCGAGAACGAGATATTTTATTGTGAACTCTTCAAGGACGCGGTTTTTTGCCGCCATGGTGACCGGTTGCCTGATCTGATCGCCTTCACCTTCATCATAAACTCGATTGCGCTTGCGTCGGTCGTGTGAAGCGGTGGCTGTATTCAGTTGCAGGCTGCGGCTGTCAAGCCGCAGCAGTGCTGCCAGGCGCTGGCGGTAAGCTTCCCGTTCGACACTACTACCCACATCCTCGATCAAAGGTAACACCTGCTCCGCGATCGTCCGTTTTACTTTCGGGTCAGCCAGATCCTGCCCTTCTGCCAGGCTGTCCATCACATGGTTAACCAATGGTTTAGCTTCTTTAATGATCTTGCGCCAGGCTTCTGGGTTTTCCAGCACGATTTCATCCGGGTCTTTGCCGTCCGGCAGTGTTGTGACCCGGATGTCCGCTTTAAGGAATCGTTCGATTTTTAGCAAACCGCGTGAATCGAAACTGAGCTGTTCGCCCATGTCCATCGCTTTTCGGGCAGTTTCGAGCCCTCTGAGTGTCGCTTTTTGTCCCGCCGCATCAGGGTCAAGCGCGAGAATAATATTTGAAGTCATCTTTTTGACCAGTTGAAACTGGGCTTCGGTAAGCGCGGTACCCATGGGTGATACCGCATTGGTAAAACCGGCTTGGTGCAAGCCGATCACATCCATATAGCCTTCCACGATCACCGCTTGGGATTCAGCACGCATGGTCGACCTTGCCTGGTCAAGACCATAAAGCAGTCGCCCTTTATCAAAAAGATCAGTTGCTGGGGAGTTGAGATACTTCGGAACATCGTCCGGGTTCAAAACCCGCCCGCCAAAACCAGCCATCCGGCCAAAAATCCCCCGAATTGGGAACATCAGGCGATCCCTAAAGCGGTCATATACACGTCCATCATCCCCCTGGGAGAGCATTCCTGCCTGCAAGATCAACTCGCGAGTATAGCCCTTGGCGAGCAGATGGTCGAGCAACAGGCTCCAACTATCAGGCGCATAGCCCAGTCCCCAGGTTTTGATGGTTTCATCGGTCAAACCGCGTTTATGAAGGTAATCGAGGGCTTTTTTTCCAGGCGTGGTTTCCAACATTTGCTGGCGGTAAAAAGCAACAGCAGCCTCCATGATATCAACCAGGGTATTACGTTCCTGGTCATGTATTTGATCAGCCTGGGTTTGGGGTTTGAGTGTGACCCCAGCCTTATCGGCAAGTTGTTTAAGTGCTTCCTGAAAATCAAGGTTGTCACGCTTCATTACGAAGCCAAAAAGATCGCCGCCTTCATTACACTGACCAAAGCAGCGCCAGCTTTGAGAATCAGGAAAAACAACAAAAGCAGGCGTGCGGGTATTGCTGTGGAACGGGCAAAACCCGATATAGTTTTTACCAGTTCGCTTGAGTTTCACCGTCTGGCTGACAAAATCAACCAGGTCGATTCGTTGTTTGATGTCTTCTACTACTGTCATGGTAATTACTCAACCGCCCTCATGAAAACAAACGCTAAAAGTTTGAAGTGTTTTGGGGACATAAATCAATTTTACCTTAGTTGGGATTGTTATTTGATGAGATTGCAGACATGAGATTGCAGACAGGATTGGTGGGCAGTTGGAAATGAACATCGGAGAGCTTTCAATCTGCCAAACAGTAGAAGCACAGTAATGACAGATTTCTTAGATAAAAACGGGAGACTTATAAAAGTCTCCCGTTTTTGTTACTTCATTTAGCACTATATGTTAGAACTGGATTTGTTTTGATTCGTGCTTTTCAATTCTTTGTCGGCTTTCTGAGCCGCCTTGTTAAAATCAGGTGGGTCACCTGGAGTCATCGCAGGGTCACTGGTAGGTTCCTTGTTGCCACTTTCGGAGAAGGGTTCAGCGTTGGGAGTAGTGCCCTTGGGTCCAGCCCAACCTTCTGAAGATTCTGCCGTTGACATTCCTTCAGCTACCGGCACATCCTCATTCAGGTCGATTTTGTAACTGGAATAATCCAGTTCTGCCATCTGGGAGTATAGCGACCAGCGGCGAGCTGAATCAGTTTCAGCTTTCTTCATCAGTTCTTCAGCGCGTTCCTCATCCTGTCTCAAGAGCATGCGATAACGATTTTCGTTATAGGCATAATCCGCTACTTTGATGGAAGGAGCTTTTGAGTCGAGCTGCAGCGGGTTCTTTCCTTCAATCATCAGGCGTGGATCGTAGCGATAGAGCACCCAGGCACCCGAATTGACCGCAAGTTTCTGCTGAACAAGACCCATCTTCATATCGATACCATGATTGATACAATGCGAGTAAGCAATAATCAGGGACGGTCCGTCATAGGAATCGGCTTCGTTGAAAGCTTTAAGCGTCTGGGCATCACTGGCACCCATGGCAACACGGGCAACATAGATATTTCCATAGGTCATGGCAATCATGCCCAGGTCTTTCTTCGGGCGTTCTTTACCGTTGGCGGCAAACTTGGCAACAGCACCAATAGGAGTCGACTTGGAACTTTGACCACCGGTGTTGGAGTAAACCTCGGTATCCAGCACCAAAACATTGACGTTATGTCCAGAGGCAAGGACGTGATCCAAACCACCGTAACCAATGTCGTAAGCCCAGCCGTCTCCGCCCATGATCCAAACGCTCTTCTTGACCAGGTAGTCTGCAACAGAATTCAGCTGCACAAGTTCGTCCTCTGTTTTTCCGACGAGCAAGCCCTTCAATTGATTTACACGCTTGCGTTGTTCATTAATACCAGTTTCGTCGCTCTGATCGGCATTGAGGAGCGCTTCCGCAAGTTCTTTCCCAAGGAAATCAGCATGTTTCGAGACCAATTTGCGAGCGATGGAGGTAGATTTATCAACGGACAGGCGCATACCCAAACCAAACTCGGCGTTGTCTTCAAACAAGGAGTTGGACCATGCAGGTCCCTTTCCCTTCTGGTCGACAGACCAAGGAGTGGTCGGTTGGTTACCGCCATAAATGGAGGAACAACCGGTCGCATTGGCGACGATCATGCGGTCGCCGAAAAGTTGGGTAGCCAGCTTGACATAAGGAGTCTCACCACAACCGCCACAAGCACCAGAGAACTCAAACAGAGGTTCGAGTTGTTGCGAATTCTTGATATTGGTAGCCTTGACGTCCTCGCGCGGCAGCAAAGGAAGATTTAGGAAGAATTCCCAATTCTCAGCTTCGGTCTCCCGGATTGGAGGCTGAGCGCCCATGTTGATGGCGTGTCTTCCGGGGTTCTGCTTGTCTTTTCCAGGGCAGTTTTCGACACAAAGTCCACAACCAATACAATCCTCAGGGGCAACCTGGACAGTCCAGGAATAACCTTCTTTCCACTCGCGGAAGTTAGAAGGCTTGCTCTTGAAAGTTGCCGGCGCAGTTTCAAGCAATGCGGTTGGGTAAACCCTGTTGCGGATAGTGGCATGGGGGCAGACAAATGAACAGCGACCGCATTGAATACACAGATCGGGTTCCCAGATGGGGATTTCGAGAGCAATATTGCGCTTTTCCCACTTGGTCGTTGCGGAAGGATAAGTACCATCGTCTGGAAGTTTGCTTACAGGGATCTTATCGCCATTGCGGGCGATCATTTCACCCAATACTTCTTTCACAAAAACCGGAGCATCGTCAGGAACCGGTGTGCGGCGTTGGTGCTTGCTGGTGATTTCCAGTGGGTATTCAACTTTATACATATTGGCGACAGCCTGATCGACTGCTTCGAAGTTCATCTGAACTACTTTCTCGCCTTTTTTGCCATAAGTCTTTTCAATAGAGTGTTTGATTGATGCGATGGCTTCATCTCTGGGTAATACACCGCTGATGGCGAAGAAACAGGTCTGCATGATCGTATTGATGCGGTTGCCCATACCGGTTGCTTCAGCGACTTTGTATGCGTCGATTACATAAAACTGGATTTTCTTGGCAACCATGTCTTTCTGCATCTCAACAGGTAGGGTATCCCAAACCTCTTCGGGGCTCGAAATGGTGTTGAGCAGGAAAACAGAACCAGGCCGGGAGTATTTGAGCAAATCGAAACGATCGACAAAACTGACCTGGTGGCAGGCGACGAAGTTGGCTTCGTTGTCTGAGATAAAATAGGGCGCACGAATCGGTTCAGGACCAAAACGGAGGTGAGAGACGGTCACGCCGCCAGATTTTTTTGAGTCATACTCGAAATAGCCCTGGGCATGATTAGGAGTTTCTTCACCGATGATCTTGATCGAGTTCTTGTTGGCACCAACGGTACCATCAGAACCAAGGCCGAAGAACATAGCCTGGATGACATTGTCGGGCAAAATTTCAAAACTGGAATCGTAGGTCAGGCTCAGGTTGGTGACATCATCCTCGATACCTATAGTGAAGTGTGGCTTGGGGCTGTCATTTGCCAGATCGTCAAAAACTCCTTTGACCATGGCTGGTGTGAAATCCTTGGAAGAAAGACCATAACGTCCGCCAGTAACCAACGGCATGCTTGCGCAGGCAACACTACCATCATTCATACCCATGTTAAGGGCGTTGATGACATCCTGGTAGAGGGGTTCGCCGATGGAACCAGGTTCTTTGGTGCGGTCGAGAACAGCAACTTTCTGCACAGATGCCGGGATGACATCGATGAATTGCTGCACTGGGAAGGGGCGATACAGGCGGACGATCACAACGCCGACCTTTTCACCGCGTGCGTTCAGGTATTTGGCAACTTCGGAAGCAGTCTCTGCGCCCGAACCCATGATGACGATCACACGGTCAGCATCCGGGGCACCATAGTATTCAACCAGGCGATATTGGCGACCGGTCAGGTCAGCAAAGCGATCCATTTCTTCCTGGACGATTCGAATGGCTTCGGGATAGTATCGGTTGACAGTTTCGCGACCCTGGAAATAGGTGTCGGGGTTCTGTGCGGTACCGCGGATGAAAGGATGATCAGGGGAAAGCGCACGCGCGCGGTGATCGCGGATCATTTCATCGTTGATCATTTCACGCAGGTCATCATCAGTCACACGTTCAATTTTGTTGATTTCGTGAGAGGTGCGGAAGCCGTCAAAAAAGTGAACAAAAGGAATGCGGGAGCGCAACGTGGCAGCAGTAGCGATGACTGCAGTATCTTGTGCTTCCTGGGGAGAGTTGCTTGCCAGCAAACCCCAGCCAGTTTGACGGACTGCCATGACATCGGAATGATCGCCGAAAATGGATAGTGCCTGAGCGGCTAAAGATCGGGCAGAAACATGGAAAACAACCGGTGTTAGTTCACCAGCAATTTTGTACATGTTTGGTATCATGAGCAAGAGCCCCTGTGAGGCGGTGAAGGTCGTTGAGAGAGAGCCAGTTTGCAGAGCGCCATGCACTGCACCAGCCGCGCCGCCCTCAGACTGCATCTCGATCACAGTGGGGACCGTGCCCCAGATGTTAGGTACATCTTCTGCTGCCCACTGGTCAGCAAACTCACCCATACCCGATGACGGCGTAATGGGGTAGATGGCGATTACTTCGTTTAGCCTATATGCCACATGGGCGGTCGCCTCGTTGGCATCAGTCATAACCATTTCACGTTTCATTTTTGTTCTCCTGTTTTGTTTAATAGGACTATTTCTTATTTTGACACACCAAAATTAAGCTTCCAATACGCTGGAAACCTTACTTCAGTATTGTAACCTATAACTTGAAACCAGACAGAAAATAGCCCGCATTTATTTCCTGGATTTGAACCGTAAGACATCATAAACTGAGAACATACGAACCAAACAATCGTTAGCTATTACAAGGCTTTTGGTTGATAATCCATGAATGTCACTTTCGATATTTTTTTGTAAAATAGATACAGGACCCTTTACTTTTGTAGACAGGCTTCCGCTTCTGCCCCGCGTGTTTACATGCGGGGTTGAACCCGACTAACCCTCCTTGCGTTGTGAATCAAAAAAATCCCGTCTATTCTTACCTGGCTGATTCATGTGTCAGCTCACCTTCCTAAGGTAAAATCAACCTGGAGATCGATATGGAAAAACAAATACAAATTGTCAAATTTGAAAAAATGGTCTTTGGCGGAGATTGCCTCGGCAGGCTTCCTGATGGGCGGGCAGTCTTTGTGCCTTTCGTCCTGCCAGGAGAAGTGGCGGAAATTGAGATAACGGATGCAAAAGAGCGCTTTGCTCGCGGACGGGTCCTCAACCTTCAGCAGAAATCACCAGATCGAATCACAGCACCGTGCCCGTACTTTTCTGCCTGTGGTGGCTGCCATTACCAACACTTCGGCTATGCGCAACAGCTGACGCTAAAGCAATCCCTTGTCAAGGATCAGTTGGAACGGATTGGCAAAATGACGAACCTGCCAGAAATTCCGATCACTGCCAGCCCGCTTCCCTTTGGCTATCGCAACCAGGTCCAATTTCATTCTGCGGATCCCAGCAATTCTGCATCTTTCTCAAGCCTGGGCTTCAAACGGGCTGATTCGAATGAAGTACTCCCCATTGCCAAATGCCTGCTGATTCCAGACGAATTGAATGCGCTCCTCACCCAAATGGAACTGGAACCGGATTCGGGTATCTCTCGTTTGGCTATGCGCATCGACAACGACTGCGAAATTATGCTCGTCTTCGAAGGCGATAGCGACGAGCCGCCCGAATTGTCCATCGAATTACCCGTTTCTTCAGCCTATGTCGGTCCAGATGGGCAATGCCTCAATCTCAGCGGCAATGACGCCCTGGTTTACACGGTCTTAGGCAAAGAATTCCTGGTCTCACCGGAATCCTTCTTCCAGGTGAACCTTCCGGTAGCAGAGGAGATGATCACGCATGTTCTGTCTCTGGTCGAAGGTAGGGAAAACCTGGAAGTACTCGAACTCTACAGCGGCGTCGGGCTTTTTACCCACTTTCTCGCCCCTCATGCCAACCAATTGACCGCAATAGAAAGCTCGCCCTCAGCCTGCTTTGATTTTGTAAGCAACCTGGACGAGTTTGACAACATCAGTCTCTACGAAGGCACGGTCGAGGATATTCTGCCAGGTATTGTAGACCAGATCAAACCGGTTGACCTGGTCGTACTCGACCCACCCCGTGCTGGTCTGAACGTAAAAGCTCGCCAGGCTCTAGTCGATCTCGACCCACAGGAAATCATCTACATCTCCTGCGACCCCAGCACCCTCGCCCGCGACCTGAAACACTTCAGCGAAGCCG
>WOZC01000073.1 GCA_011620465.1 Anaerolineaceae bacterium
TTTGAGCTGTGTCATAGATGTCCTGGTCAAGATTCGTAAATTCTTTCATACTGGTTTGGCGGGTGTAGGTGGAAAAATCGGAATAACGTATCTTGATCTGAACAACACTGCCTGCTAATTCAGCCTTGCGAAGACGAGAGCCAACTTTTTCAGAGAGACCATGTAAGATTCTCAGCAAGTTTTCTTCATCGTCCTGATCTTCATGAAAAGTCATTTCATTGCTGACTGACTTGGGGTCTCCGCTATCCGGGTAGATAGGGGAATTGTCGATGCCTTTTGCCCTACGCCGCATCGATTCAGCATGCTGCCCAAAATAGTTCTTTAAATCCATGTCGCTCAGAGTTGCCAATTTACCAATGGTGGTGATTCCCCGCTGACGCAGATGGGCAGCGGTTTTCGGACCTACTCCCCAGAGTGCCTGGATATCCAAAGGGGCCAAAAACTCCTCTTCTTTCCCCGGTTCAATCACCGTGATTTTTTGGGGAGAGCGACCGCTCTTTACTTGTTTCTTGCCATAATCATTGGCAATTTTCGCCACAAGCCGGCTGGTGGCACAACCCAGCGAACAAGGAAGCCCGGTCTCCTGCAGTACTCTTTTCTGAAGATCGAGCGCAATTGAAGCAATCGGTTGAGGCATGTCACTGACATCCAGAAATGCTTCATCGATTGAAACTTGTTCAACGATCGGACTGGTATCCCGCAGGATATCCATTACTTTTTTGGAGTAGTCGCTGTAGTGATGGAAACCACTGCGTACCAAGAGCAGGTCAGGAAGAATCTTGAGTGCTTCCCGGGTGGGCATGGCGGAACGAATACCGCGCACCCGGGCTGGATAAGAAGCAGAGGTTATCACCCCTCTACCACTTGGGCTGCCTCCCACGGCAAAAGTTTTTCCCTTCAAAGATGGGTCAAGCAACTCTTCCACAGAGCAGAAGAAAGCATCAAGATCGAGGTGAATGATTTTGCGTATCATGACGTAGAAAAATCGCCCGCAATAGCAGGCGATTCATCGTTTTAGACATCCAGGTTGCGAACCTCTTTGGCGTGGGTCTGGATAAAGCGTCGGCGGGGAGGCACCAGGGATCCCATCAACATATCAAAGGTCTGGTCGGCTTCGACCGCATCTTCGATATCAACCTGCAGCAGGGTCCGATTTTCAGGGTTCATGGTGGTTTCCCACAGCTGTTCAGGGTTCATTTCACCAAGACCTTTATACCGGGAAATGGAAGCCTTTGCCTTGCCACCCAATTTTGCGACAATCCGTTCCATTTCATCATCGCTGTAAGCGTATGAGATCTGGTTGCGATAGCCGATGCGATACAACGGCGGTTGTGCGATGAAGAGGTGACCTTCATCGATGAGCGACTGCATGTATCGGAAGAAGAATGTCAGTAAAAGTGTACGGATGTGCGCGCCGTCAACATCGGCATCGGTCATAATAATAACCTTGCCATAACGTAGACCCTTGATGTCAAACGAATCACCAATTCCGGTTCCAAGCGCAGACACCAACGATCTTACTTCACGATTTCCCAGGATCTTGTCGAGACGAGCGCGTTCGGTGTTGAGGATCTTACCCCGAAGAGGCAGGATGGCCTGGAAATGACGGTCACGCCCTTGCTTGGCAGAACCGCCTGCCGATTCACCTTCGACGATGAACATTTCTGATTTGTTGGGGTCGCGTTCGGAGCAGTCCGCCAGTTTACCGGGCAGCGTCATGGATTCAAGCGCTGATTTCCGAATTACCAGGTCGCGTGCCTTTTTGGCAGCGTCCCTGGCACGGGCAGAGGTAAGACATTTTTGAATGATCGCCTTTCCAGCGGAAGGATTTTCATCCAGGAAGGTGGAAATAGATTCACCAACAACCTGTTGTACATAAGTTTGCACATCAGCATTCATAAGCTTAACTTTGGTTTGACTCTCAAATTGAGGATCGGGATGCTTGATGCTAATGATGCCAGTCAGACCTTCACGGGTGTCCTCACCGCTGAAATTCGGGTCGGTATCCTTCAGGTTACCAGATTTTCGACCATAATCGTTAATACTGCGGGTAATGGCAGCTCTTAATCCAGTCAGGTGGGTGCCGCCATCGCCGGTATTGATCGTATTGGCGAAACTGTAGATCGACTCGGAATAAGAATCGGTATATTGAACCGCAAATTCAATGTTTACTCCAGCAACCTCTTTTTCACCATAAATCATAGGATGAAGCACTTCCCGATTGCGATTGACATAGCGGGCAAATGAAGCGATACCACCTTCAAAATGAAAGGTCATTTCTTTTCCAGTGCGTTCATCCATGAGTTTGATGCTAATACCACGGGTGACGAAGGCCATTTCACGGAACCGTTGGGCAAGCGTTTCAAAACGATAGGAGACTTCTTCCAGAAAGATTGAGTGGTCAAAAAGGAAACTGGTTGTTGTTCCGGTTTCTTCGCCCTTATAAGTTCCAACGCTTTTCACGACATCCTGGGGAATGCCTTTTTCGTAACGCTGAAAATAGATCTTATTGTCTCTGTGAACGGTAACTTCACACCATTCTGATAAGGCATTAACAGCGGAGACACCCACACCATGCAAACCACCAGAAACTTTATAACTCCCTCCGCCAAATTTACCACCCGCGTGTAAAACGGTCATGACGACCTGCAGGGCAGAAATTTTCTTCTCAGGGTGAATGTCAACTGGAATACCGCGACCATTGTCTTTGACCGTGACGCTTTCATCCGGGTGAATAACAATCGAGATGTCGGTCGCGCTTCCAGCAAGGGCCTCGTCAATTGAGTTGTCGACTACTTCGAAAATGAGGTGGTGCAGTGCTTTTGAATCGGTTCCACCGACATACATGCCTGGTCTGCGGCGTACTGCTTCAAGCCCTTCCAGAATTTGGATTGCATCTGCATCGTATTTGCCTGTGTTAGTGTTTTTCAAGATAACTCTCCGCTCAAACACCCATTTGTTCGTTGACGGGTGTCTCTGTAATTAATGATTCTCGCACGCAATTGCGCGCATCAATATAAAAATGAAAACTGGCTACCCAAAAGATTGTAGTAATCACTGCATGCCCAAAGATTGAAATGATCAGCATCCAAGAATCGTCTTTGGGTATTTGCCAGAGAAAATTCGTGGCATAGGTAATCAAAAAAGCAATCATAAGAAAGATGGAAGTCTTTGCGTTGGTGGGTCTGACAGTTCGAATGCTTTGTTTGGCAGCAGTTGCGAAACTTTTTCCAGATAATAAGATTTCATGGGCAGTAAAGAACAAAGGGATCGTAGCTGAAATCAATCCAAGGCTGAGCAAGAAATAACCGACAGTGCCGAGGATGGGAAGGAACGAAGCAAAAACCGATATCAGGAGCAGTGCCGGCATAAGAATGAAGATGCTCAATAACGTGATCACCACAGGCAGGGAAAGCAGTGAAAGCAGCTGTTGTGGCAGCCGGTCAGGAGCCAGTATTGAATTTTTGTCCTGGACAGAGTTACGGATCACCAATAGAAAAAGTGCTCCGAGCAAGAAACCTATCAGTGAGAAACCAAGGATGTAGAGCGTAGCAACCCCGGAAGATTCAACCTGGACCGCTGAAAAACTACCAAGAGGATTACGCTCCATCGGTCGGTAAGCTAACAGGCTCGGGATTCCAATTGGGAAACTGCGCAAGAAGGCGGTCAAGCTAAAATTTTTGAAGACCTCAAAGACACTCGCACTCGCTTCTTCCCAGGATTTGAGCATTTCAGTTGAAGTTGAAGTGGGCAGCGTGATACCGCTGATTATTGTTTTTACCTGGTCACTTACCAGTAAACGTTTTTCGAATAAAAAGAAAACGTCGAGTACAATGGGGAACAGTAAGAGGTAAAGATGCGTCGACAACGTGTTATAGCCTGCTTTGATTGCATCGATCACTTTGGGCTGTTTTTTAGAAGGAAGTACGAATCTCATAATCTATGAATTATACCATTTAACCTCAAAACATGCATCTATTGCATGTTAGCGAGTTCCCACAGACGAAAAATTTCAATGATTTTTCTTGAGATGATGAAAATATGGGAATTTTTATACCTTCGCTCGAATGAAGGATTTTCTGGCAACGTGATAAAATTTTCTCATGCAAAACCGACAACTCAGCGGGCTCTATTTGAACCGATTCAGCATCGTACTGGCTTTTCTCGCATTGGGGTTTTCTCTGATCTATCTTTTACCGATTGATCTGCAAGCAAACGAAATAGATATCCTTGGGATACAGTTTGAGTTCTCTTTTTACAATTTCATTCCGATATTGTTGGCGTTGCTTGCAGTGGTTGGCGCTGTTTGGATCTTCTCAACACATCCAATCTGGCAAAACGAGAAGATGAATTTTCTTCGGATGCTTCCTCATCTGATGCTTCCGTTTATTTCAACCATGATCCTTGCGACAGTTTTGAAGCAATCAGCCCGGAGCCAGGTCTGGTGGGTTGTTTTGCTGACCGGATATATCATCGTTGCCCTCCTGCTTAGGGCGGAATATGTCCTGATTGAGGATACAGGCATCAATTCACTTGGCTATTCGATTTTAGTTGTCAGTTTTTCTTTTGGACTGTTCCTTTTGCTGACCATTGCGTTAAAAAACAGCAACATACGAATGGTTGCCCAATTTTTACTGCTGTTTCTCTCGTCTTTGTTTGTTTCATTTCGCTTATTAAGCTTACACCAAGGTAGTAATGACCAAATTTTGATGGCACTGCTGGCATCCTGGGTTGTGACACAATTGGCAGTTGGGCTGCATTACATCTTCATCCCTCCGATTCAATACGGGCTGTTGTTAACCGGGCTGCTTTACAGCCTTTCCAGTTGGCTGAGCCAATACAAGGAAGAAAAAAAATGGCACCAATATCCTGAACCGATATTGATGTCAATTGTTACGATCGTATTGATCGTAATCAGTTCAATTGTTTGATTCTTCCTTCTTTTTCTTCAATTCGGTCAAGTAGTGCCATTGCAAATTGCGAATATGAAGATCCTGGGCAAGACCGCCCATGCTAATGCGCGTCTTTCCACTGTCTTCAACGGATTGGGCGCGCAAGAATTCCAAAGGTTCGCGGCGCCTGAAAGCCGTCTTAACAAGTTTGCGGACCGATTTCAGATAATCCAGGTGACTGTTAGTGACCTCATCAATTTCTCCGCGCAAGATGACATCCCCATGTCCCTGGATGATGTTTTCGAGCCCCATGTTGCCTATCTCGGTGATGGTCTTGGTCAGCACATCAATATCGCCCCCGACAAAATATGGAATTGGCATATAAGCATCGCCACTAAAAAGAATGCGGTCGTCTTCAAGCAAGACCGAGACACAATCATCGGAGTGTCCGGGTGTTGAGAAGACCTTGATGTGTTTTTTTCCAATACGCAGGTATAAAGATCCCTGGGCGATGGTAATTTGAGGTTCCTTGATACAAAGTGTTCGGAAGAGCGGATTATCTTTGCCTGCTTCCGACAAGGCGCTTTGACTTCGAGTAAGCATTAATTCCCGACACAATTCATGTCCAATAACTGTTGCGGTTGGAAAAATGCAATTTCCCCAGCAATGATCGGCATGATGATGAGTATTGACGATGTAACGAACAGGAACCATCAGCTCATCTTCAATAAAACTTTTAATTTCGGGGGTTTCTTCTGGCATTAATGTGTCGATCAGAATTGCCCATTGGGGACCAATGATAACGCCAGCTGTTACTTGTGCGTAGACTTCACTTTGAAACCAATATACATTATCCGATACTCTCTCTTTTTGCATTCCCTGTCACCTCATTGCGGATGGAAGATAGAATAGCATAAGTGAAAGTAAAAGTCAAAAATTACCGCGATTTCCTCGTCAGGTATAGATAAAACAGCACGATTCCGACGACGATAGAAATCCCGATTACGATCATAAGATAATTACTTTTTTCGGGCTGATTTCCGTCTTTGTCAAGGAGCGAACCAGGGTTGTCGGTTGGACGTTTGGTTTCAGTTGACTGCAGGTTCGTCGGCTTCTGAAAAGGTTCCAGGGTAGGCGTCTCCGTTATCTGGTCAGCTTGTGGTGGTTTTGCCGTGACTGTAAACTGAGTAGGTGTGGAAGTTCGGAAGGAATTGGTCGCAGTCCGGAATAGTGTGGGAGTCCTGGTAGGTACGCTTGTGCTGGTGGGGCGAAGGGTGGAAGTTGGACGCGTCGTGGCAGTAGGACCCGAGGTATTCAAACGAACAGGCCCGACAGATTGTTGAACGGTACCATCAGAGGCTATGACCTGTAAAAGGTAATAGTAAGTCGAAGAGGGGACAGTTTGTCTGTCCTGAACAACATAAGAGCGTCCGTCAAGAGAACCTCCCACAGCCGGTACTGTTTCGCCAACCTGGAGATAAGGCCCCGCCTCTGCCGATGACCTCATCACCTTGAAAGCGTTGGTGTTACTCTCGCTGCTGGTCCTCCAATTGATCATGACTGATCCGTTTGCCTGTTCGACAGGTTGTAGCAAAGTGACTGCTGTTACATCAAACCCCAGGACAAATGGGGTGAAAGTGAGGTCGTTGATGAGGTTGGGACGACCGTTATCATCGACCATCACCTCGATATTTTTTGATTGAAGATTACAACGTGTTTCCTGTCCAGGGTAAATTTCTCCACCTGCACCTTTTGGGTTGTCACCGACGTTGTCCCACCCGGCTGTAGTACCAGTTTTCAGATCCTGCCACATGAGGGGAAAAGTTTTCATCGAACCCGAACCACAGAGAGAAATTGTCTGTATGGCTTGTTCGCAAAGGTTGTTCCCCGCATATGAGAAGCGTAAAGTCAGGTTAGCTGGCTGGTTGGTTTCGGCAAGGAAGATGTCGAAATAATTACCGCATGCGGTCAAATCTGAGATAGAACGATCTGGAAAAGGCATATAAATACCGTGATTAACGACGTAAAGTTGAAGGTCAGAATCACTTTTCGCGGAAAAACCGTAGAAGTCAGTTGTTGGATAAGCTGCGTTGATTGTCTGTAGGGTTGCCTGAACTCCCGTTTGAGAACTGACAATTTGTGCTCCCAACATACGAGCATTATCCGCTTCGCATCCTTGGGTAGCCTGGGTTGCTGAAATTCCATTCCCCCAGAAATTATGGTTTACGTCAGCGTTGTTGTTTTGGCAAATCACTTGGGTTTGACTACCATTGCTGAAGATGTTATTTGCAGTCAACTGAAGATCGGAGGTAACCTCTGTATTTTCGCTCAATAGCGCATAGCCGAAATTATTCTTGATCTCGCTGAATCGAACTGTCAGGTTGCCGAGATTGTTCTTTTGCGTGATCGCATTCCTGCCGTACTCTAAAGTTGAGTTATCGATAGCGACATCCAGGTTACTGTTAACAACAACAAGATCCCGGGAAGGTGAATTGCAGCTGCCATCAGTTATGTAGAGATTCCGGATCGTTACTTCAGAGGTGATGTTTAAAAGCGGTTCACTACAATTGCCGCTGGAGGTGCTAAGCCAGCCTGAATCTTCGCCGATTAAGGTTACTGGATAGTCGATTGTCACCGTATTGGTTTTGATGTTATAGGCAGAGAGGATATGAATCCGCGCACCGCCGAGACTGTTCTTCGCGAAGATCAACGCCTTATTCAAGGCGACTGATTGAGGTGTGTCTGGGTCATCGTTGTAAAAACACTGAGGTTTACCGGTGCATTGGCTGGCTGTGTTGGCAACAAAAATATCGAGGGTCAGATCTTGCGCGTCGGTGTTCGAAGTAGCAAATAAGAACCCGATAAAGGTGACTAAACTCACTAACAAGGACAAAAAAAACTTCTCCAATCTCATTGGTTCAAATTATACCTTCGACAGATTCAATGCTTGATTGTGTTAAACTTGAAAAATGCAAAAAGTAATCTCATCATTGAAGAAAAATGCTTTTTTTATTTTCGCGAGCTTCTTGACTTACCTCGTCGGTGCGATTATCGCAGGTTTCGAAAGCACCCACATCGATTTCAATAGTTTGATTCTCGGGGTCCTGGTATTCATAAACATCCTGGCTTTGCAGCAACTTTTCAATTACCTGAGCACATCAAAAATCAACCCTTATAGCCGGGTCAGTTTCGAGCGTGGAAACAAGAAAGGTCAGTTATTCATCCTGACAATTGTTCTTTTCTTGATTTATCTCTTTTTAATTTACATGATACTTCAAATGAACAAACTCATTGGAGTCAATCTGATTTACATTAGTTTGATCACATTTTTGGTACTGATGACGATTTCAAGGTTGGGAAAAATGGTCTTTCAAACCTATGGACTGATCATTGAGGGGATGGTCGTTTCACCATTGATGCTTCTATTTGGCGGGGGTATGCAAGGCATGAACCCCACCAGCGGACATATCCTGTTGACTTTGGCATTCTTTTTCCTTTATGTTGCCACCAGAACTTCGTTAATGTTTGAGCAATTTGACCGTGATAAGAAAACTGGTGAAAGATCGATCCTGGATGTTATTGGCTGGGAGAATGGGATCAGGATCCAGAATTATTTTCTGCTACTTACATACCTGGTTTTCTTTCTCTACTTTTACCGGAATGGGTCATTAGGGATCAATTTGCCGGTATTGATTACCGCAATTATTGGCGTTTTTAGTATGTTTTTGTTAAACCAGATGGCGAGGGGAATGAAACCCCACTGGCAGATCATCAAAGCCACTGCGTTTTTGCATTTCTTTGCAGTGTGCTATCTACTTGTTTACCCACTTTTCTAAGGAGGATGTATGTTACAAGAAGGCGTTTTAGCTCCAGATTTCGAGTTATCCGATCAGGATGAAGTTTTGCACAAGTTGTCAGACTACCGAGGAAAAAAAGTAGTCCTTTACTTTTATCCGAAGGATGACACCCCCGGCTGTACCAAGGAAGCTTGCAGTTTCAGAGACAGTTTTGGGGATTTTCGTAAGAACGGTTTGGTTGTATTAGGGGTTAGCAAAGACAGTGCCAGTTCTCATGCCAAGTTCCACGAAAAGTATTCCCTGCCTTTTCCCTTACTGTCAGACACTGACGCGAATGTCATCAAGGCATATGAAGCCTGGGGTCCGAAAAAGTACATGGGTAAAGAATACCAGGGCATATTGAGAGTAACTTACATTATCGATGAAGAAGGCAAAATTCTGAAAGCTTACGAAAAAGTTAAGCCGCAGGATCACGCCCAGGAAATACTCAACGATATACTTTAGTAAGCCTCAATCATAAAATAGCGAGTTTTGGCAAGAAAAAAAGCCGGGTTCAACCACGCATATAAAAAAGCGGGGCAGGCAACAGAACCCGGCTCACGATTACCATCTGACTTGTGATTTTATCAGTTAGCGCTGTTTATTGAACGCTGAGAACGATTTTTGCCGACTGCCAGAGGTTCTCCAGGTCGTAGTACTCTCGCAACGCTGCTGAGAAGAGATGCACAACTACATAACCAAAATCGAGGATGACCCAGCCAGTCTGACCGCTGCCCTCAACTGAGGCGTTGTAACCGTGGTTTTTCTTAATTTCTTCCTTGGTGAAAGTGGCCAGGTTGTCCAACAATCTTTCACTGCTGCCAGTTGCGATTACAAAGTAATCTGTAAAATCGGAAAGACCTCTCAGGTCCAACAATAAGATTTCTTCAGCGAATTTTTCTTCAAGAATATTGACAATTTCTCGAGCTAATATTATTGGTTCCAGTAGATCACCTCTATCTTTTTTTTGTTATTTTACACCAAGTTAAAAATCCTAATAGTTCTGTACACAGGTCCAGCAGGATTCAGGATGCTCTCGATCAATTCAAAAGAGGTTACTTCAGTCACTCCGAAAACTGGCGTATTCTTGTCAGTGATTGTTCCAGCAATTTGAGAACTCTCTTCCCTGGTCAACCAATCTGATCCTCTTGCCAGGGTGAGGTGAGGAGAAAATCGATTCCGTTGACCTAACTTCAGGAAGGCTGTGGATTGAATCACCTCATCATATAGATTCCGAAATGTTGAAGAGGGTTGGGTACCAGCCCAAATAGTACGAACAGCAGTACTGGAACCAAAAAAACCAGCACCTTCAAAAGTTAAATCAAAGGGTTTGACTTTCTTTGCAGCAGACTCCAAGTTAGCCGTTAACGTAGGCAGTTGGTTTATTTCAGTATCACCCAGGAATTGCAAGGTAAGGTGAAATAGACCAGGATCAACCCAGTGAATCCCATTAAAAGGTAGTTCCTGTTTCAATTCCTTTTGAAACATACGAAGTGCAGCCAGTGTTGTTTTATTAAGTTTAACAGCGATAAATAGTCTCTTTTTCATAGCGTTTTCCATTGCAGATTAACAACAAAAATGTGCTTTAAATTTTATGGTATATTTTAGTTACCCTGCTGTGTTTGTGATGCGGTAATACAGTTTTGTACCAACACCAAAAAAAATGGTTTGATCTCACACCAGGTGACGTGATAGACGAAAGTCAAGACCGATCTTGGAGGAAGAACCAACTCCTGCTTCTGCAGGTTCAAAACCATTTCGCACACGGCATAGCGGGGATTTCATTATACAATCGTTGACATGACCAATCAAAAGAAACTTCTAATCCTATTATTACTGCTTACACTCACTGCTTCAGGTTGTTCTGCCTTTCACGATGGAAAAATCAGCCAGGACCTTCTGCCATGGAAAGAATCTGGTCAGATATTGTTCGAGGATGATTTCAGTGATCACTCGAGCGGTTGGGAGGTCGTAAACAACGCCTACGAACTGAAAGGCTATTCGTCAGATGGATATATGATCTCAGTCAACCAAGGCAATTCAAGGGCAATTTCCACGACCAATTTAATTTACTCCAACACCGTGATCAGCGTTGAGACTCAGAAAATTACTGGTGCGCGCGATTCTCAGTTTGGAATAGTCTGTCGTTTCCAGGATAAATTCAACTTCTACGCTTTTGTGATCAGTGCCGATGGTTATGCCGGTATCGTACGCGTTGTAGATGGGGTCAAAGAATTACTCGGTTCGAATCAATTCTTCCGGGTGGAAGGCATCCAAATGGATGACGGCGTCAACCAGATGACTGCTACTTGTGAAGAAGACAGTTTTAAACTTGAGGTTAATGGTGAGACCATCGTTACTGCCAAAGACGGCACATTGGACAATGGTGACGTAGGATTATTTGTCGAAACCTTTGAGACTGCTGAAGCCGCTCTTGTGTTCAATAAGTTTTTGATTAAAAAACCCTGATGAAGATCTTCCTTGATATGGTTGGCTGCCGCCTGAACCAGGCGGAAATTGATGCCTTGGCGATTGACTTGGTTAACCGCGGAGCAAAAATTGTCTCCGATCCGGCTTTGGCTGATACGATCATCGTCAATACCTGTTGCGTAACTGCCAAGGCATCAGCAGACTCCCGAAAAATGATCCGTCACTACAAGAACAGTAGCCCAGCCAAAGTGATTAGCACAGGTTGCTGGGTCAATGTCGCGCACTCACAGGCTGATGAGATCAGCGACCTGGCTTATCTAAACAACCAAAAAGAATTGATACCTGAGTTGCTTCTCCAAAGCCCTGCGGATTCAGTGATCGAACTTGGGCAAAAACCCAAATTGGGTCACAGAAACCGTACACGTGGATTTGTAAAAGTCCAGGACGGTTGTAATAACGCCTGCAGTTTTTGCCTGACGACCATTGCCAGGGGAGCTTCAATCAGTACCCTACCTGAAATTGTGCTTAAACGAGTCAGGCAGCTCGAAAAAATGGAAATCAAGGAGATCATCCTCACAGGTGTTCAATTAGGGTCGTGGGGCAAGGATCTGGAGCCGAGAAGCAAGCTGAGTTTCTTACTCGAATACCTTCTTGAATACAGTGAAATTCCAAGGGTACGGCTCTCATCTATCGAGCCATGGGATGTCGATCAGGACCTGGTTCACCTTCTCAATCACCCACGCATTATGTCTCATCTGCATATCCCGCTGCAAAGTGGGTCAGATTTGATCCTCAAAGCGATGCGCCGTCCGGTGGATCAGGCACGATTCCGCAATGTGCTCGGTATGATCCGGGAAACAAGCCCACAAACAGCCATTAGCACCGATGTCATCACGGGATTTCCTGGTGAAACGGACGATTTATTCGAAGAGTCTTTTCGTTTTATCCAGGAATGCAATTTTAGTAGTGGGCATGTTTTCTCCTTTTCACCCATGCCAGGTACTCTTGCCCAGGAGATGGGGAATAAAACCAAACCTGCAACGATCAAAGACAGGACCAATCGTTTGTTATCACACTTTAACGATCAAGCGTCCCACTATAAACTTCAAAAAGTTGGGCAAACTGCCCAGGTATTGTTTGAGAGCAAAAAGAACTCTCTTCAAGGTAATTTTTATCGTGGCTTTAGCGAAGACTATCAAAAGGTAATTCGTTACAGCGATGAGACCCTGTTGAATCAAATCAGGGAGGTTGAATTTGTCAGCTTGGATGAAAATGGCGATTT
>WOZC01000126.1 GCA_011620465.1 Anaerolineaceae bacterium
TCGGCACTTATCTCTGCTAACAGCTGCTGTTTTGGGATCATCTTTTTCTCCTTTGACGCTTTGACCTTCTAATTATATAGCTGTCCTCCCACGGGGCAATAGGCACTGGCTTGAGCACTGGCTTGAGCCTTGACAAGGAGCATCCTTCGGAATATTCTTTATGTAGTGATTTTTTAGCGTAGTCCTGTCCGTTTTGGGTTGAATTGCATTTATAATAGAAAGTGTGCTACTTGTGTTATTTTTCACAATAAGCAGCCTGAAAACTTGACAGGGCGACAAGAAACCTGTCCTGTGAAGCACCTTCCTGTTCTAAGAGATGTGAACTAAGGAGGCAAGATGTTACAAAACAGCAAATCATGGGAGGAGTTAAAACGGATTTGCGAGGAAGCCCGGGTGTCCTTGAAAAGTAAGGAACCTGAAGGAAGAATTGAAATCGTGGTTGGCATGGGAACTGTTGGTATCGCAGCTGGCGCGCGAGATACCTTGCGAGCTATCCTGGATTTCATTGAAGAGAAAAAGCTCGAAGGCATCACCGTACGACAAACTGGCAACCTGGGTATAGATTCCAACGAGCCTGTTGTCGTGGTGAATATCCCAGGTCAGGACAAAGTTGTCTATGGAAAGGTGTCACCGGATATCGCCCGATTAATTATGGACCAGCATATCAGGTGCGGTCAGGTCGTTGCCAATTATGTAGTTAAGGGTTAATTTGATCGCTCATGAACAGAGGTAATTTATGCCAGTGAACTGCAGCGAAGTTAGTGATACTTCAATCCTGGTCAACCAAATAATCGATGAGATAGGCAATACACGCGCTGACCTTATCCCCATCCTTCAGCGAATCTCTAATGAATGTGGTTATATCTCTGATACAGCCATTAATGAAATTGCTCGGAGGACAAAACTGCAACCAAGCAAAATATATGCAGTTGCCACCTTCTACCGCATGCTGATGACCAAACCTCATGGTCGGCATATCGTCCAGTTTTGTGAGAGTGCCCCTTGTCACGTGGCCGGAGGTATGCAGTTATTTCAAGCGCTGAAGGACTTTCTGAAAATTGAACCCGGTCAGACAAGTCCCGATAAGCGCTGGACGTTCTTAACAACCAGTTGCCTGGCAGTCTGTGGAATTGGACCGGTAGTCCTGGTCGACTCAGACACATACGGAAATGTCACCCCAGATCAATTGATTAATATATTTAGTCAATACGAATAGGAGATCCCTTGACCACGGTTCGCTCTCTTGTTCTCATTTCCAACGACCCAGAATCCAAATCCCGGGGTTCAGAAGCCATCTTTGATGCTTTCGTTCATCACCTGCAAAGTTTTGGATTAGAGGAAGAAGTCTCCGTCTCATTCGCAAGCGATATTGGTCAAAGTTATGCTTCACCACTGGTTATTATTTACCCGGAAGCGGTCATCTATGGCCCTGTTTCGCTCTCTGACGTTCCCCTTTTGGTGGAAGAACACCTTTACAAAGGCCATATTATCGAAGAAAAACGAGCGCCTGCAAAATTGCTTTCCGGTCGAATTGCCTGGCTGGCAATCAGAAAAGGAACTCTTCCCGCTGAAAACCGTATTGTGCTAAAGAACGTCGGCTTGATCGACCCCGACAGCATTGAGCAATACCTCGGTGCCGAAGGCTACGCTGGTCTGGCAAATGCGCTAAGCATGTCTCCGGATGACGTCATCGCCATAATTAAAGAGTCTGGACTGCGAGGTCGCGGAGGAGCGGGATTCCCTACAGGTTTGAAGTGGGGATTCGTCAAGGAAGCCCCAGGTGGAAAAAAATACGTCATCTGCAACGCCGATGAAAGCGAACCTGGAACCTTCAAAGATAGAATGGTGCTGGAGGGCGACCCTCACGCTATCATCGAATCGATGCTGATTGCCGGTTACGCCGTCGGAGCTGATGAGGGATACATCTACATACGAGGCGAGTACCAGCTGGCAATTGAACGCATTGAAAGAGCCATACAGCAAGCCTACGGTTACGGCTTCCTGGGCAACCAAGTTCTCAAGTCAGACTTGAATTTCAATATACACCTCCATAAAGGCGCGGGGGCTTATATCTGCGGTGAAGAGACTGCCTTGATTGAATCAATTGAAGGCAAGCGTGGTGAACCTCGGTCTCGTCCTCCCTACCCAACCACGGAAGGTCTATGGGGAAAGCCGACCTTGATAAATAACGTAGAGACCCTGGCAAATGTGCCTGCGATTCTGCGTAATGGTGCCCAGTGGTATCGAGGTTTTGGGACAGAATCCAGCCCTGGCACCAAGGTGTATACCATGTTAGGCAACGTGAATGTAACGGGTCTGATCGAAGTACAAATGGGTATTACCCTTCGGGAGATAATTACCATCTATGCTAAAGGCATGAAGAAAGCTGGTTTTAAGTTCGCGCAAACCGGCGGCTCAAGCGGCTCGATAATTCCCGCTATCTTGCAGGACACCCCGATGGACTTTGATTCTTACAGAAAAGCCGGTCTCTCGCTTGGGTCTGGCGCATTGCTTATTTGCGATGAGGACAACTGCATCGTTGATATCGTGAAAGTGCTTACCAATTTCTTCTGTGTTGAGTCTTGTGGCAAGTGCACACCCTGCCGAATTGGCACCAAAAG
>WOZC01000134.1 GCA_011620465.1 Anaerolineaceae bacterium
ACGTTATAATCTCTGCAGGAAACTACAGGAGAATTTATGCTTTTTGTCGAAAATGAACCCAACAAGGACCCGCGGGTCAACCTGGCGATCGAAGAATACCTTATTAAAAACATCGCGCCGGAGGATGACATCCTGCTCTTCTATATTAATCAGCCTTCCATCATCATCGGGCGAAACCAGATCACGGTGCAGGAGATCAATGTCGATTATGTGGAAGAAAATGGCATTATCGTCGTCCGCCGGCTCTCTGGTGGGGGAGCGGTTTACCACGATCTTGGCAACTTGAATTTTTCATTTATCGCCCCCAATTCAACCGACAATTTCCATAATTTCCGCAAGTTCACCCAGCCCGTGGTGGATGTTCTGCAAAAAATGGGTGTGATGGCAGAACCTTCGGGTCGCAATGACATCCTGGTGGACGGAAAAAAGATTTCCGGGAACGCGCAATATGTTTCTGGAGCGCGGATGGTCAGCCACGGTACGCTGCTTTGGGATACCGATTTGACTCGAGTTGGGGCGGCATTGAAGGTCAAACCTGCCAAATTTGAAGGTAAAGGTATCCAATCGGTACGCTCACGGGTGGCGAATATCACGGACTTCTTACCTGCGGGTCCGCCGACGATCATGGATTTTCGCCAAATGATCATCGAGGGCGTTTTTGGCGGAGGCGAAGTGAACGAATACAAGCTGACGGACAACGATTGGCAGGGGATTCGGCAAATTTCGGAGGAGCGCTATTGCTGTTGGGATTGGAATTATGGAAAATCGCCGGCATTTGCCATCAACCGTGAGACGCGTTATGCCGGGGGAACGATCGAGGCATGCCTGGATGTCAGTAAGGGCGGTGTCATCAACCAGATCCGCTTTTTCGGAGATTTTTTCGGTCAGCGCGATGTGAGTGAATTGGAAGCAGCCCTCCAGGGAACCCTATACGAACCCTCTGCAATGAAAACTGCGCTTGGAGAGGTAGCTGTAGGGGATTATTTTGTCAATTTCAGTAGGGAAGAACTGTTGAATTTGCTTTACTAAAAAAGCCAAAAGTAGACAAAGCATTGAAAGAAATAGGTTTTTTTTTGCGCGTTCCCTTATCCAAGGTTAAGCCGGACAAGTACCCCGATTTTGATACAATTGCATCACCATTGAAAGGAGTAAATCATGGACAATTTTGACCCCTATACAAACAATCCACAACAACCGTCGGACGCGGATTGGACCCCCATTAATTCAACTCCCGCCTCTGAAGCTGGAGCGGGGACTGAGAACACTGGAAGCGAAGGATCAGCCGATCACAATAACGACTGGGCTGAAAAAAGCCTGGAGGAAGTCAAGGCTGGGCTGAAACAAATTTCCAACGCGATCAAATACGCTTTTAATGAGGGCAGAAACGACCCGAAGATCAAGCAGTTTGGCGAGGATGTCAAAACCGCCTTCGAAAAAATTGGCGACGACATTGCAGACGCACTCAAGAAGGATTAACAAAAAAACGGAACGGACACTGTCCGTTCCGTACCCTTTCGTTTTGCTGCCGGGTTCAACTTGTTCCACTTCTTTATGACGGCAGGCTGGTCTTAGGGCTTTTTAGCCTCATCGTTTTCAATATCCGCCAGGGGCGAACGCAAGCGTTCGACTGCCTGGCGTTTGCTTTCTTCGCTGCGCCGGTCATAACGGCGGGTGGTGTCGCTGCTGTTGTGCCCGGCGATCGCTGAAACGGTCAAGACGTCGACATCCGCTGAAAGTAGATCGGTGATCGTGGTGCGGCGCAGGTCGTGAGGGGTGAAAGATTCCAACCCCGCTTGTTTCTGGCGGGTTTTGAGCACGTAATAGACAGCCTGCGCGCTCAGACGCTCCAATTTAACCTTTCCGCCCTTGGTGATGCGCGTAAAAAGCGGTCCGAGTCCTCTACCTCGATGAGAAAGCCAAACCTCCAAGGCGGATACGGCGTCCTCCGACAAGAAAACCTCGCGCTGCTTGCTGCCCTTGCCAAGGATGCGCAGCTTGGCTTCCTTGGCGATGAAATCTGACAAATTCAGGTCGACCACCTCCTGGCGGCGGATGCCGGTCACGTACATAAGCGTGACCAGGGCGGCATCGCGGGCGTTGAGGGTAGGGTTGTGAGCGTCAGCCAGGCAGGCAAGTATGAGCGCCCGCAATTCATCGTGTTCGAGCGTGCGTCCGCGCAGGATGGTTTCATGCCGCAGTGATTTTACCCCGGCAGCGCGGTAGTAATCGTTGTGTTCCTGGTAGAGACCCAGGCGATAGGCTTCCTCGAGCACGCGCCGCAGCGCGACCAGGTGTTTGTTCACGGTCGCCTTCGCGTAGCCAATATCGACCATGTGGCTGCTGAGCTGGCTGGTGTGTTCGTAACGCAAGTGGTGCCAGGGGAATTTTTCGGCATTGTTTATTTTGCCGTCAGAGAAAATATAGGCAAGGTTGTTGAGGGCGGTTGCCTGGGTGCGCTTGCCGCTGGGACTGAGGGTGTTGAGGTAGGCTTGAGCGGGGGAGGGCAGGGAGGGGTCGAGCTGCAGCTCCTCTTCGGACAGGGGAAAGAAGGCTTGTTTGTGATCGCTGGGCATGGTTATCCTTTTGAGAATAATATTCTCGGAAGGAATTATAACA
>WOZC01000019.1 GCA_011620465.1 Anaerolineaceae bacterium
TTTTTTGTTTGAGAATAGTTGCGATTGGTTATTTTTCGGGTTCAAGCGCGATCACATACCTGGTCTGCGTCCAGTATCCAGCATCGGGATCGGTGCGTTCGTCCAGCGCAGCTCTGCCGCAAAAATAGATCAACAGCACGTCTTCATCCAGGTCCGCGAACCCACTCTCCGGGTAAGCTTGCGCCAGGTACGGCACCAAATCCATCGTATGCTTAGAAAGCTCTTCAACGCCAACCGCCGCCACCCTGACCACCGCTGAAACTTCCCCCCTGTAGGTCTGCCCGTTTTGCTCCAGGCTCACCTGGTTACCGCGCAAACACTCGTTTAAGCGGGTTTCAATCCTCTCCAATGGCTGCACCTCGTTGACTGCATTTGTTTCAATAAAATATTGCAGATCGGTTGCTGGTGAGCGTTCTGCCCAAAAATCCCATCCGGAATGGATCCACAAGCCTTCATAACCGAGATGTTCCCAGGCTACCGCAACATTTTTTCCAATCCCAAATTCCTCGCCCTCAAAGACATCCGAGTGCCAGGGTATGATTTTGATCGGTGGAATGACAACTTTCTCTCCGCCATCGCATTGTGTTTCGAAGTCAAAACTCAACTCGCCTTGCAGCAGATCCAACTGACCAAATTTCATCCATTCCGGCTTTTCGACCAGGTTTGGTGTAGTTAAGGTTGGCTCACCAGGTAACACTTCCGGCGAGGGTAAAGGAGTCGCCTCGATTGGCTCAGGTTGGCTTTGCTTCGGGGAAATTTCCTCAGGCAGGCTGGAATAATTGGCGAAATTGGTAGGGTGCTTGTAGCGTAACGCTCTCCCAATTACGATCCCTGCCAACAAACTGAATACCAGCCCTAAGATCAGGAAAATCGGATTCGGTTTCTTGTTCATATCCGGTTTTGAGCGTTAACTAACGCTCTTTCCTGGTTTGGACCAGGTTCCAGAAATACAGGCAGAAGCAAACCAGTCCAATCAGACCAAAGACCATCCCGGCGCTAACATAGTTATCAGGATCTCCCCCCGGACCGACAGTAGGTGGTTGTGAAGGCGTCCGGGTGACGGTTGAAGTCGGGCTCGCGGTTGCCGTGCTGGTGGGGGATTCGGTTACTGTACTTGTTGGGGTTTCCGTCTCTCCACCCATAATGGTTACTTTAGGCGTCCGGGTTTCTGTTGGAATGGGAGTTTCGGTTTTCGTTGGAATGGTAGTTTCAGTTTTGGTTGGACTGGTGGTTTCAGCCTTCGTTGGAACGGTGGTTTCAGTTTTGGTTGGAGTGGGAGTTTCAGTTTTCGTTGGAGGTCGGGTTGGAGTGGGGGATGGAACGGGATATCCCCCTTCTAATTCCAGAGGCTCAACCTGGTCTCGTACTTCAGAATTGAAGATACCATTTTCTTCCACATTTTTACCGAGAAGTGCTTGTGTTTCAATACTTGCTTCCTGGGGTCTCGAGGCTCTGACGATCTGGACAAGCTGTTTGCCTACAAACGCGCCTAACAGAATGATAATCAAAAAGAACAAGACCAGCCAGAAAGCCAGGCTTTTTCCGTGTTTATCTTCATCCATTAATGCCACATCCTTCCAATTAACTGTTACAAACGCGACTAAGCGCGAATTACACAATGAACTGTGCAAGATATGTTCCAAATTGACCTTTCAACCTGTCGGATTTTCCACTATAATCGCTTTATGGCAAAAGCACTCACCCCCGAACAACGCATAAGACAAGCCCGCAAACTGATTGACGAAGCCCGCGCGATACCCCGCCCCTCCTCGGTGGGATGGGATTTTTTCAGCTATACCGCCCAGGTGAAGGACAAACTTAAAAAAGCTTTTGAACTGGTCAAGCTGATCCAGCACTCTCCCAGTACTGATCCGGAAATCAAACGCGAGGCAAAAGAACTGATCGATTCTCTTCCTGAAATTGAAAAGGGAATTTTGAAACCTTCCTGATTCTTTTTCGCTTGGGAACGTCTTGTCTTCCTCTACCTTTTCTTGCCTCCGGGTTTTGAAAGCATACAACTGACATTACTAATCAGAAAAGGAACCACATGGTATCAAGCTCAACTACCACACCCGATGAATATCTTACCAGTCTGCCCCAAGATCGGCGCGAGATCATTTCTGCCATCCGTGATCTGATCCTCCGCAATTTGCCCGAAGGTTACCAGGAGACGATCAATTGGGGCATGCTCAGTTATGAAATTCCCTTGGAGACTTATCCTGACACTTACAATAAAAAGCCGCTCAATTACATCGGATTGGCAGCTCAAAAGAATTACAACTCGCTCTATCTCATAACAGTTTACCAAAACCCGGAAGATTACCAGGAACTAATGGCTGCGTTCGAGGCGATGGGCGTCAAACCTGATATGGGCAAGTCTTGTATCCGCTTCAAAAAACTGGAGCAGTTGCCTTTGGGAACAATCTCCCGCTTGGTATCAAAGACTTCTGTCCAAGAGTTCATTCGAGTGAGCAAGATGCTTCAAAGAAAGAAGTCGTAGCACTGAATCAACAAGATTGTAAGATTTTCTAATTATTGGTATTGTGAACTTAATAGTTTGAGGCTGCCCTTGTTTCCATGGACAGCCTCTTTGGTT
>WOZC01000148.1 GCA_011620465.1 Anaerolineaceae bacterium
GCAGCCAAGCGAAGTAGAGCTCCATTTTTTCGCATGGGCATATTATAAACGGGTTAGGCAAAGGGCTGTTTTTGATCGCTTAACGGAGGATCTGGAGAGAGAAATTTATCGATCAGATCGCTGCGGCGCTGGTTTTGACCAGGAAGTCTGAAGTCTTGCAGACTCTACTGGTAGAATATAATGATGGATGTAGGAAGACTATCTATTGTGTTGCAGTAAACCTGCTGCCACTACCGCAGACTGAAAAAAACATGGAACAGGTTGCCAATAATCCAGTTTTGAATTCACTACCTATTAAAGACAAAGCAGCCTTTGTAGTTTCGCTATTCGAAGACGATGCCTCCCGGAATGGGCTTGTGCTTAAGCTTCGCAAAAAGCCAGTAGACTAGCTGATTATTTGTCTTTTATTTCTACCGGGCAGGAAAAATCGACGATCACATGGTTTTTGATCCAGATTGCATTGAAAAAGAACTTGCTAGTGATTATCTTTTAGCCGTTGACTCGCTTCAAAAGTGCGATTACTTCGTCATCGGTCACCTGCTGGAAATCGGCATAATACGCTCCCACTGCTCCCAGGTAAGCACGGTCGACTTGCAGTGTAACCAGATCGACACCCATCGCCATCAGCCTTTGAGCTATGTTGTAAGGAGTAACAGGGATCGCGATGATGATCTGTTTTTCCTTGCGTTTTTCCATTTCCTTGATAGCCGCCATCATCGTTAATCCTGTAGCAATACCGTCATCCACAATGATTGCGATCTTCACTTCCACATTGTAAGGTTCAGTATCTCCCAGGTATTCGAGCCGCCGGCGCTTAAGCTCAGCCCTAGTCCGTTCCACTTCCTTCTGAAACCAGACCGGGTCGACGGAAGCTACCTCAAATTGATTGCAAATCGGCTCTCCCCCTTCGGCAACTGCTCCGATAGCATATTCCGGATTATAGGGATGCCCAATTTTCTTCGTGAGCACGAGGTCCAGGGGGACGTTCAATTTCATCGCGATTTCCGCTCCAAGCACAACGCCTCCTCTTGGAAGCGCGAAGACGATCACATCTTGTCCGCGATACTCTCCCAACGCATCTGCCAACCTGATGCCAGCATCTTTTCTATCCTGGAACAATAAATCTCACCTCCAATGAGGCTATTTTCACTAGAAAATTCACCATTTCCCGAGTTTTGGACTCGGATTTTTATTAGTAAAAGTTATCCTGCACTCAAAGTCATTTTGAAACAAAACAGGTGCTCATAGCCTGAAACAAGGGTCTTATAATCAATTAAAAGGAAACTTGATTCTGTTTTACTTCTTTTTAAGCATTTTCAAAAGATACAAACATGTTTTTTGATTTTAAAAAAGAATACAAAGAGTATTGCTTACCGAAAAACAAACCAGAAATTGTCCTGGTTCCACTCGCAATTCACATTGCAGTTCGTGGTAAGGGGGATCCAAATGAAGAAGGCGAAGAATATCAAAAAGTAGTTGGTATCTTATACGCAATCGCCTATACACTGAAGATGAGTTACAAGAGCGATTACAAGATAAAGGGATTCTTTGATTACGTTGTTCCTCCGCTTGAAGGTTTCTGGTGGCAGGATGGAGTAGCTGGTATGAATTACGATCGTAAAGATCTACTGAAATGGATTTCCATTATCCGGTTGCCTGACTTTGTAACAACTGAGCATTATGCGTGGGCAGTTAGTACTGCATCAAAAAAGAAGGCAATGGATTGTTCATCGGCAGAGTTCCTGGCCATCGATGAAGGATTGTGTGTGCAAATAATGCATCTCGGTCCTTTTGACAATGAACCTGGTACTGTTGCAGTGATGGATAAGTTTCTTGATGAAAATGGATCTGTAAATGATTACTCTACCACCCGCCTTCACCACGAAATCTAGATGTCGGATCCCCGAAAGGTAGCTCCTGAGAAATGGAAAACGGTCATCAGACATCCGATCAGGAAAAAGTAAAAACTGAACTGAATACTCTTTTCGATACGTTGGTTCTACCGGAAAACGTGTCATGTCAAAAAAAGGTCTGTGGATCCATCTTAGGTTAACAATATCTCCTGATGGGTTAAACTATTACTATACTTCAGTGACAATGGAGGTTGGATATGAGTTTTGAGTTAGCCAGGAACTTTGTTTATATAAATGCCAGACCGCTCGACCTGGCAAGGTGGATGTTTCTGTTCGAAAACGGGAGCAAGCAAGACGTCCTGAAGTTTTTAGCAGCCTACCAAAACGCGGATGGCGGCTTTGGACACGCACTTGAGCCAGATTGCTGGAACCCAAATTCCTCTCCAGTCCAAACCTGGGCAGCGACACAGATCATAAAAGAGATCAACCTGGAGGATAAAGAACATCCTGTTATCCAGGGCATCTTGAAGTACCTCTCCTCAGGAGTGGACTTCGATGGGCACACTTGGGTGAACTCCATCCCAACCAACAACGATTACCCTCACGCCTCCTGGTGGAGTTTTGACCCTGCCCAAGAGACCACATATAACTCCACAGCCAGCTTGATTGGCTTCATACTGAAGTTCGCGGATAAAAACAGCAAGTTCTATGACAAGGCGCGTGTCCTCACGCAGGAAGCCTTCGCTTATTTCACCTCCCACTACCCTCTGGACGCCATGCACACCGTAGCCTGCTTTGTGGATTTGTACGAATATCTGAAGGAAAGCAGCAATGACGACCTTCTGGACATGGCCAAATTCAAGCACCTGCTGCAAGCCCAGATCCAGCACGTTATCACGTACGACACAACGAGGTGGGCTGTGGATTATGTCTGTAACCCCTCCCTGTTTATTGACAACCAGTCCAGCGATTTCTACCAGGAGAATAAAACCGTTTGCGAGTGTGAATGTGAGTTTCTAACCAAGACCCAGGAAAGCGATGGTACCTGGGCAGTTACCTGGGGATGGGGAGACTATCCGGAAGAATGTCACATCAGTAAGAATTGGTGGAAATCGGATTTGATCATAAAGAATATCAAGTACATTAAGGCAATGTGTGGCTAATAAAGCATAATAAACAGGTAGCAAACCAGTTGATCGAGGAAACCTTGGGCACAGAATAGATAATAGAGGAATTGATTGCTCCATGCGGGATGAATTGCGGTTTGTGTGCAGCCTACCAGTTCAAAGAACTGGATCTGAACAAGAAAAGGTTTTCACCGAACCTACTGCCAGGGCTGCATCCCCGGAGGGAAAAACTGTATGCACATGGCAGATAGTTGCGATCTGCTTGGCAAAGGCAAGCTGCGCTTCTGTTTTGAATGCGCGGAGTACCCCTGCGAACGATTGAAAAGCCTGGATAAGCGCTACCGCACAAAGTACCACATGAGCATGATTGAAAATCTCATTGCCATCAGGGATACTGGAATGGATGATTTTCTAAAGGCACAGGAGGAAAAGTGGCGCTGCCCAACTTGCGGCGGGACGATCTGCTGTGAGGTTAGGCTGTGGCTGAGTTGTGAGCTTAACACCTTCCTGCAAAACAAAAAATCGCAGCAGTAAACGAAAGGAAGATAAGTTAAAGGAGCGGATGGATGTTTTAGTCAAAGACTATACCGCTCGACTAAAGCACGGACAGGTCGGGATCAAGTAAACATCCCCAATCGACCGAAAAACCATCGATTTTGTTAAACAAAAAAGCCAGGCCCTATCTGAGCCTGGCATAACAAAGTCATCGAGGTCTAAACAGGTGCAAGCGTGCCTGCGAATATCATCCAGGCGAGTGCCGTTTTAGCAGCCAGGCTGAGAATGATGTAGGCTCTTTCGCCTACAAGATAATCCTTCCAGGCTCCGACTTTTTTATACTGCAAGATCATGTTGATTCCCCATAATAAATTGTAGAATTGGTTCGCAATATTATAGGTGAACTCTCATTCAATCACTGGCATGGTCAGGAGGTGAAAGGCGAGGGTTTCAAGGTCGCGGGCTTTTTTGCTGGTGCCAAGATCTTCCAAAATTTCATCGATGTGGGACTTAATGATAGTGTCGTTCTCAAGAATACTGTGGATGTCCTGGTTTTCATCCAGCAAGTCGCTCAATCCAAGGTGATCATAGAGTTCACTGACCATGCCATAACTCCACTGGTCAGAGATTTTCAACTCGTCCGCCAGATCCCGCCGCCCAATTGAAAAGATGATCGCCAATTTAGCAATTTCGCTCTGTCTTTCGGTCAGACCGGGATAACGCATTGAGCGTAACACCAATCGGTCTTTAGGTACGGAAAAATTCGCGTCCCAGGCATCTTCCAATCCTCTTGGAGTGAACACCGGTTTGCCTTCAGCCGCGAATGTGATTGCCCAGCCTAAGGAAGTTTCGATTTCTTTCTTATAAAGCAAACCCGCGATGGCTGATTCCGGGATATGCTTAAAGAAATCCTGCCTTTGGCTTCGACACAAGCCAAGCACTTTCAGATCTTGCCTGGAGTTTGCAATCTCGGCACCTGTCTGTTTCAGGTCGCTCGCGCTGTCAATATCCATGACAATACCGTCACACATGAGGTGTTCCTCGCTGATCAATTCTGACAATTCCGCTGGACTGGTAACCTCAGCCACAACCCGGGTGCGCCAATCGCGAACCACGAGTAAGGACATCCAATCCAGAACATAGGCATCTTCACTATACAATGCAACCAGGATATCTCTTTTCAAAAGTACACCTCCGAGCAAGACTTGCTGAATTATAATAGCAACATTGCAAAAGCTGGCGAGGAGAAAATATGAACAAAAGTATTGCTGTTTTAACAAGCGGTGGGGATGCTCCTGGAATGAATGCAGCGATCCGGGCTGTTGTACGCACGGCTATTGCCAACGAGTTGGATGTGTACGGTGTTCGTAATGGTTACCAGGGTTTGATTAACGGTCAATTCGAGCATATGAGTACCCGCGATGTCGGTGGAATCCTTCAACGAGGCGGCACAATTCTGGGCAGTGCCCGTTGTGAAGAATTTACGACAGTTGAAGGCCGCACGCTGGCGATTCGCAATCTTAATCGTAGAGCTGTTGATGCTCTGGTAGTGATTGGCGGGAATGGTTCCCAAACGGGTGCCCATGAACTTTACAAGATGGGGTTCCCGACAGTGGGTGTCGCATCTACGATCGATAACGACCTGGTTGGGACTGAAATTACCATCGGCGTCGATACCGCCCTGAATATTGCACTGGAAGCAATCGACCGTTTGAAAACGACTGCTAGCTCACATCAACGTGCATTTATCCTCGAGGTCATGGGGCGCAAGTGCGGATACCTGGCTCTCACAGCTGGTCTGGCAGGTGGTGCGGAAGCCATTACCTTACCTGAGCGAGAGACAGATCCAGAAGAAATCGCTGAAACTCTTCGCCTTGCCTATGAACATGGAAAAAACCATGCTTTGATCGTTGCAGCAGAAGGTGCTGACTATAACGCCGCAAAACTGACCGAGTTTTTTAAGGAACACAGAGATCGCCTCGGCTTCAGTGTCCGCTCGACAATTCTTGGACATGTTCAGCGTGGTGGCGAACCGGGGGCCTCCGACAGGATTTTGGCTTCAAGATTGGGTTGTGGTGCGGTACAGGCGATTGCCAGGGGGGAATATGGCGTTTTGATTGGTTTGAACAAGAATAAGGTCACCGCCATACCATATGAGGAAATCACTGGTAAAGTCAAGGAACTTGACGAAGAACTGATTGAGTTAGCACGCCTTTTGGATTAATGGTCAAATTGCACTAATCTAATGGATCGCGGCAAAACATTTTGATTTTCGTGAGTGTCTAATACAATAATTAATAGCAAAACATGTAAAAGAACCGCCGGGTTCAAATATTGAACCCGGCGTTATTTCAGGTAATTACCGCATTCTTAAATAAGCTTCAATGAATCCGTCGAGATTTCCGTCAAGCACGGATTGGGTATTACCGGTCTCATACTCTGTGCGATGGTCTTTGACCATCTGGTAGGGATGCAGTACGTACGACCGGATCTGGCTGCCCCATTCCACCTTCTTGAACTCACCCTTCAAATCCGATATCTCATCAGCATGGGCCTGCTCTTGCAGTTCAAAAAGCCGTGAGCGGAGCACCTTGAGCGCTGATTCCCGGTTTTGGGTTTGGGAACGTTCATTTTGACAGGTAACGACCAGCCCTGTGGCAAGGTGAATGATGCGTACGGCAGTCATATTTTTCTGAACGTTCTGCCCACCAGCACCAGAGGATTTATAGACTTCGATCTCAATATCCTCGGGCCGAATGACAATTTCATCATTGCCCTCGATCTCCGGTAAAACTTCAACCAATGCAAAGGAAGTATGCCTGCGGTGAGCAGCATCAAAGGGCGAAAGTCTCACCAACCGGTGAACACCTTTTTCTGCCTTCAAATAACCATAGGCAAGCTCGCCAGAGACTGAAATTGTGACCGATTTAATGCCAGCCTCTTCACCAAGTGTTCTGTCCAAAATCTCAGTCTTATAACCACTGTTTTCTGCCCAACGCAAGTACATACGCTCGAGCATTCCCGCCCAATCTTGTGAGTCGGTGCCGCCAGCACCAGCATGGATCGCCAGAATCGCATTGCCGTGGTCATAACGACCGGAAAGCAAAAGGCTGATCTCTTTCTTCTCTATGATGTCTTCCAATTCGTTTACCTGCTGGTCGATCTCGTCGGTCAGGCTGCCGTCATCGAGGTCCCATAAAGCGGAGAGTCCTTCTACCTGGGTTTGCAGCGAAGTCCATTCTTCGATCTGGTCATCCAGGTAAGCGATGCGTTTCATCACCGACTGGGCGTTGGTCGGGTCATCCCAAAAGCCGGTTTCTTCACTTTGTTTGTGTAACTTGGATAATTCCTCAGCTTTTTCAGCTAAGTCAAAGATGCTCCAGGAGAGATTTGAATTGATCTTCCAAAGATTTGATACGGTCGGTCAGTTCAGCCATGCTAATTTCCTTCGTTTTTCGTGAAGATGCTGTCAATGAACGATTTCTTATCGAATAACTGCAGATCTTCAATTTTTTCGCCTAACCCGGCGTAAATCACCGGGATGCCCAATTGGTCCTTAATCGCAAAGACCATGCCGCCTTTAGCAGACGTATCCAACTTCGCCAGGATCGCCCCGTTCAGGTTAACTGCCTTGCCAAAGGCTTCAGCCTGGTTGAGCGCGTTTTGACCGGTGGTAGTGTCGATCACGATCCAGGAGTGATGCGGTGCGCCTGGCAGGGCTTTTTCCGCCACGCGATAGACCTTCTTGATCTCTTCCATCAGGTTGAAACGGGTGTGCAGCCGTCCGGCTGTATCGATGAGAACTACGTCGATATCGCGAGCGACAGCCGCTCGGATGCCATCAAATGTGACGGCGCCAGGATCGCTGTTTTGTTGCCCGGTGATGATTGGCACGCCAACGCGTTCAGCCCAAATTTCAAGTTGGTCAGCGGCGGCTGCCCGGTAGGTATCTGCCCCAACCAGCAAGACCGATTTACCCATATTTTTATACCTGGCTGCCAGTTTGCCGATCGAGGTCGTTTTCCCGGAGCCATTCACCCCGGTGACCATGATCACGGTCGGCTTTTGAGAGAAATCTGGTTCTTCAGCCTCAAACAAGAGTTTGAATAGTTCATCTTTTAGCAGGGATTCCAATTGAGAGGTCTTGGTCAATCCAAGATTATCGGTCTTTTCGATGGCAGTATCCACCAGGTCCAGTGTGGTTTTGACACCAACATCAGCCTGGATTAGTAATTCTTCCAGGTCATCAAAGGTCTCATCGTCAATTTCGGTAGCACCGAAAAACATGGCAATCTTGCCAAAAGTAGTTTCACGGGTTTTTTGAAGGCTGTCACGCCATTTCTTAAAATGACTATCCATAGGCTACGGATTATATCATTGGGTTTGCTGTGATTGCGCCAGCTGTCCGCAGCCAGCATTTATTTCGATTCCGCGCCGTAACCGGATCGAACAAGGGATCCCATAGTCGGTCAGGATCTTTGCAAACGCGTTCACCCTTTCCTGACTTGAACCAGGCATGGGGTAGTCCTTGCTGGGGTTAAGCGCGATGAGATTCACATGGCAGAGCATCCCTTTAACCAGGCTGATCAGCTGCTTCGCTTGGATATCACTGTCATTTACACCATCGATCAAGGCGTACTCAAAGGTGATCCGGCGGCGGGTTTTATCAGTATATTCTTTGCAGGCAGCTATCAGAGATTTGAGAGGATGCATACGATTCGCTGGCACAAGCTTTGAACGCAGTTCGTTTTCTGGAGCGTGCAGACTGACAGCCAGGTTAACCTGGGAATCCAGCGCAGTAAACTCCCTTAGTTTGGGGATGATCCCGACCGTACTGATGGTGATGCGCCGGGCACCAAAGTTGAGCAATTCAGGATCGGTCAGGTTCTCAATCGTTTTCATCACTGCCGGGTAATTGAGAAAAGGCTCACCCATTCCCATGAAGACGAGGTTCGTTAGTTTCTCGCTATTAACTTCGAGTGCCCGCATAACAAACAAGACCTGTCCCATAATCTCGCCGGAACTGAGATTTCGGCTAAAGCCCATTTGACCGGTAGCGCAAAAAACACAACCCATCGGGCAACCAACCTGGGTAGAGATACAGACCGTATTTCGGTCCGAATACTTCATGAGGACGGTCTCGATACGGCTGCCTTGCTGAACTTCGAACAAGTACTTGATGGTTCGTTTGTCCTTGGAAACGATTGACTCGCTTGAGACGATCGGATCGATCAGAAAACCAGCTTCGAGATCAGTTTTCAAAGAGTTGGGCACATTCCTAAACTCGGAAAAATCACGATAATGGTGTTTGTAAATACCTTCGAGCACCTGCTTGGCACGGAAACCAGGCTGTTTGAGCTTCTTCAACTCTTCAGCCAGTTCTTCTTTACTCAAGTCAAGTAATAATTGTTTATCCATAGATCAAAGCCGTCAGATTCTCAGCAACGATATCGGGTTGCGGTTCCCATTTTTTCAGGTCTTCAAGTGAATTGACACCAGAAAGCAAGAACGCCGAGTTGAAACCACCGTTTTGCGCTCCGAGGACATCGGTGGCAAGGCGATCGCCAACACATAGCACCTGCTTTGGAGTAAGACCCATTACTTTCATCGCATGTATGTATAAGCTGGAAGCAGGTTTTCCAATCACCAAGGGCTCTGTTTCAGAAGCTGTCTGAACCGCGGAAACCAACGTTCCAGCACCCGGAACCATTCCGCTTGGAGTTGGGAAGGTAGCATCAGTATTTGTAGCAATGAATTTTGCGCCGGACCGGATTTGCCTGGCAGCGTAGCTTATCTTTTCATAGGTCATCGTTGAATCAAGACCAACAATGACAAAATCTGCCTGCTTTTGTTCACCTTCCAAAAACACAGTGAAACCTCTTTTTCGCGCATCGTTTTTTAAGGATTCAGATCCAACAATGTAAACCATCTTTTTTCCCGGATAGGAATCCTGCAAATATTGAAAAGTTGCGACCCCGCTGGTGAGGATTTGCTTTGACTTGACTTGAACACCAAAATTGTTGAGTTTTTCCTGGTACTCCTCGACAGTTTTGGTTGAATTATTGGTAGCAAGAACAAAATCGAGCCCGAGATCTCCAATTTTCACAAAAACATCGGGAAGGTTGCCTATCGGTTCGCTATCATGCCAAAGGACCCCATCCATATCGAGGATGAGGCCTTTGAGCATGGGGAAATGATCTGTGATCATTTCAACTTTTGAGGGGGTGTCAGTACTTTGTCGATCAGCCCGTATTTTACTGCCTGGTCAGCGTTCATGTAGAAATCGCGGTCGGTATCTTTTTGAATTACTTCAAGAGGTTGACCGGTCACATCTGAGAAGAACTTGTTCAGATCCGATTTGAGACGCAGAATTTCTTTTGCCATGATCTCAATATCAGAAGCCTGACCTTCGGTGCCGCCGAGCGGTTGATGCAAATGGATGGTCGCATGGGGCAGGGCATAACGCTGACCCTTTGTTCCACCGGCAAGCAAAACTGTGCCAAAACTGGCAGTCACGCCAACAGCCACGGTGCTGATTGGGTTAGGGATCATCTGCATTGTGTCCAGGATTGCCAGACCAGCATAGATAGAGCCACCAGGAGAGTTGATATACATTTGAATCGACTTGTCCGGGTCAATCTGGCTCAAGTAAAGCAGCTGAGCAACAATAACATTGGCGACCTGATCGTTAATAGCAGAGCCGACAAAAACGATCCGTTCTTTGAGCAGTAAAGAGTAAATATCATAAGCACGATCGCCATTAGCAGTCCGTTCGACCACCATAGGGATCACTGATTGAAAGTCATTATTTTGCATGATTGTTTCCTTTTTCTTTTCAGTTTACCGGCTCAATATAAGAAATGCGTTAGTCTTCGGTTTTCTCTTCCAAGGCAGTTTCTTTTGTCTCTTCAAATACCGGTTCTACTGTGGTTTCAGGTTCAACGATTTCACTCTGAAGAGCATCCATGATTCCTTCAACAGCCTGTTCTTCGGTAACTTCTTCAACCACTGGCATGGATTCTGGTGCAGCGAGCATTCTCAATTGGCGGCGAATCGCTTTTTCGAGCGCGTTGTTGGCAGCTTCATTGGAGATAGCTTCTTTGAAACGTTTCTTGCCAAGTTGTTTTTCAGTTTGTTCATATTCACCACTCATGAGCAGTGAATTGATCACAACAGTCACCTCTTCCTGCAATTGCTGCTGGGTGATTTTGATTCCAAATTTCTTCGTGATGGCTTCCGTGACTAAAGATCGTTCCAAACGGTCTTTAGCAGTTTGTTTAACTTCTTCTGAGATGAACTGTTCTTTATCCATCTTGCGGATTTTCAAATAAACATCCAGGTCTAATCCTCTATGCTCAAGATCGTGTTCGATGCGATGCAAAACATCGTCTTCTTCGTCTTTGATCATCTGGGGTGGATATTTCAAAGTCGCACCAGCCCGCAGGCTATCGATAAGTTCGAGGTAATAGTTGTCGTCATATTCCGAGACTCGATCGCTCTCAAGTTTTTCACGTACCGCTTTCCTGAAGGTCTCCTCATTCTCGAATCCACCCATGGAAGCTAAGAATTCCTGGTCCATCTCAGGCAGTTCAAGTTCCTTGACCGATTGAACAGTTACATCAAAGCGGACTGTCTTACCGGCAAAACTGCCATCCTTGCTATCTGTAGCAAAAGTGTGGGTCAGTGCAAACTTGTCCTCAGCTTTTTTGCCAATCAATTCGCGTGCAAAACCTTTGTAAGGCCATTCGGATTCTTTTTCTTCCTTTTTTGTAGGGATCAGCGTTTGTTGAGGCGCAGATTTTACCAGGACGGCCTCTTCAGCAACCGTAGGATTTTCATCCGTGGCTTCGAGGGTCATGTATACCAATTGACCAACCTTGGCAGCACCTTCTACGGGAACTATGTTTGCGCGGTTCTGACGCATTTGGGTGATGAATTCATCCACATCACTGTCGGTAACCACAGGTGGCTCATAGGACTTTTTCAAGTTTTCTACATCACCAAGCTCAGTTTCAGGGCTGAGCGGAATCACAAATTCAAAAACCGGAGGTTCCTGGCTGGGGATATCTTCAAGATTTCCGGGACCGTATGGTTCAATCTTCTCTTGTTCCAGAACCTGGGGATAGACCTCAGTAAGCATCAGATCGATAGCTTCTTCAAGAAGTGCAGCCTCACCTACATGCCCGACAACCATGGCATAGGGTGCTTTGCCAGGGCGAAAGCCTGGGATATGAGTTTTTTGAGCAATCTTACGTGCTGCCTTGCGTTTGAAACCTTCAAGGGTTTCCTGCTCAAATTCGGCCCTGACCCGGACCTCGTGGTCATCAGTAAAAGTCTTTACAGTTTTCAATATATACCTCTTTGGTTAAATGTGAAGTGGGGAAAGAGGGGCTCGAACCCTCACGCGTCACCGCACATGATCCTAAGT
>WOZC01000114.1 GCA_011620465.1 Anaerolineaceae bacterium
ATCCCAGACCCTGCTGAAATAACTGGTTGGCTAAAGATCTGATCGAACAAGGCGGATTCGCTTGAGAATCCGCCATTTTTCTGCCTGTAAGTTATGCAAACTATTGAATATTAAAGAAAGTAATAAATATTTTCGCACCGCAACTTCTATCGAAAGGTAATTGAAATGACAGATTATTTGGAAACAAAAGTAGATAAATTCACATTCAAAGTGCCAACCGATCGCCAATATAACTCTTTGGGGGTTTGGGCGCTTGCGGTGGGGAAGCACATACGCATCGGACTTTCCGATTTCTTGCAGCAGTCGAGTGGAGATATTGCCTTTGCAGATGTCAAACCAGCTGGAACGGTCCTGGCAGTTGGAGATTCGGCTTCCGAAATTGAAACCATCAAAGTGGACATCTCCATCGCCAGTCCGCTGGCTGGGCAGATCGTGCAGGTCAACCCCTTGATGGAGACCGCGCCTGAAATAATCAACCAGGATCCTTATGGCGAGGGGTGGTTGTGTGAAATTGAACCTTCCGCTTGGGAAAGTGACCTTAAAAATCTAATGGATCCGGATGCTTATTTTGCCCAGATGAAGCGTCATGCAGAGGAAGAAGTTAAGAAGAATGAGTGAACCAAAGAAAGTGATCATCGTCCCATGCAGTGGGATTGGCAAGTCGTTCGGAACGGTCAGCCGCATAGCTGCATACCAGGTTACCGAGGACGACAGACTCGATAGCACCCAGTTGATTCCTTTATCTCTTCTGGTGCTTGGCGATGAAGAGGCGCTGGCTGCCTTGGCTGATAACCCTGCCATCACCATTGATGGTTGTCAGCTGGCTTGCGCAACCAAAATGGTGCGTGAGTCCGGAGGGAAAGTGGCGAAGGAATTAGCAGTACTGGAGACTTTCCGCCGCCACCGTGACCTCAAACCGCAGGGTATAGCGGAGTTGAATGAGAGAGGTCAAAAGCTGGCTGCCGTGCTGGCTGAAGAAGTGGATACCGCTGTCGATGCAATGAACCAGGAAGGAACAGAAAATGCCTGAGCTTCCAAAGAAAAAGGTTGGTATTGTCGCCTGTTCGGGCGAAGAACTGGCTGAAGGAACCGTTTCCCGCCTTGCAGCGCTCAAGGTTCTTGAAAAAATGCGCCCTGAAGATACTGTCACCATTTGCCTACCGTTATTTCTTGCCGGTGGAGAAGGTGACCGCGCTTTTGCCAAGTTCTATCCCACGATCACCATTGATGGCTGTGACAAACGCTGCGCCTACCGTGCCACCGAGAAGTATTCCAACAAACCGGCTGGGAGCATCGTGATCACAGACCTGGTCGCAATGCAAAATATGGCAAAGCCTAAAGGAAAACGCAAGCTTAACACTGCCGGAGAACTGGTTGTGGATGCAGTCGCCGAACAGGCTGCCCTACAGGTCGATGAGCTGCTTGGCAGGCATTGGAGCAGGCGCGAAGGTGCTTTCACTCAGCCCCAGTCAAATGCGGATATCCAAAAGGAAGTGACAGCCACTTGTTCATGCGGTTCCGGAATTCCAATCCAAACCTTTACTATTAATGATCAGAAAGTCACGCTGCTCGCTTTGCCGCTCATATTTCAGAACTTTTATGAGCGGAAGCAGGCTCCTTCTGAGGTTGTGCTGAAAGAGATGATGGAAGTGATAAAAATTTATAACGTAATTGAAGCCAATATGGAAACAGCGATAACCAAGGAAATTAACCAGGCATACCAGGCTTACTGGCAGGAACATGAGACACATCATGAGTAAAACTGAAGTTTTTAACACTACAGTCAATTGGACTGGGGAACATTGGGGACATCTGATCCTGGGTAACGGGCCGGAAATGGATTTTTCAGCCCCGCCAAATGCCCAGGGTCATGCCGGAGTTTATACTCCCGAGGATGGTTTCGTGGCTGCTGCAAATACCTGCGTCATGCTGATGTTTATCTGGGCAGTCGAGCGTTACAAGCTTAACTTGCTCTCCTATGAGTGTTATGTCGAAGGTACCAAGCTGATTGAACTGGACAGGACGGAAATCTTTACCCATCTCCGCTTCTGGCCTGTGATCCGTATCTCCGCGGGGGAGGAAGACCCTGAAGCTGTACGTTCGCGCTCCCTGAAAGCATTGCGATCTGCCCAAAAATACAGCCTGATCGCCAATTCAGTGAAGTCCGAAATCATCGTTGAGCCCCAGATTGAAATCGTCTGAAAAAGCAGAAAGATATGTATATGACATCTAAGTATGTGGAACTGCACCAGCATCTGCAAGATCGTTTGAGTCAACTGGGCAGCGAACTGCCTGGCCCCATGTCCGGTTTTTCCCGACTTCACAAGAAATCTGTTGAAGCCGGTGCGTTGGAAGCCAAAACCAAGGAACTCATGGCGCTGGCAATCAGCATCGTTGTGCATTGCGAAGGCTGCATTGTCTACCACTCGCATGACGCGGTTCAGACTGGCGCCACCCGCGCGGAACTGCTTGAAACAATTGGTGTGGCAATCATGATGGGCGGCGGACCAGCCTCCGTTTACGCTGTTCATGCA
>WOZC01000035.1 GCA_011620465.1 Anaerolineaceae bacterium
GAACATAGACAATCAATCCATCATTGGCAAGAGCAGAAGGCAGCACTGAAAACAATCCATCGTTAGCCAATTTGTGATCTTTCAAAAGCCTGGCTGCCAGGTCAGCATTGGATGTGAGAAGCTCTCTCAGTGTCGTGACAATAACGCCATCCGGGAGGGAACCAGGCACTGTGATAAGTTCTCCTTTTTCATCAACATGGCAAACTGCCAGGTTAAGTCGGCTGCCTTGAGAATTGAGTGACAGGCTTTCAAGATCAAGGTTCTTGTAATCCATCCAACGCCAGCTCTCGTCTTTTCGACTGGGAAACGCTTGGGTCAAGGCAATTTCCCATGCAGACCGGAGCTGAGGTTGTAATTCAAGCGGCCAGTTCTGTAGATTTTCCTGAAATCCATTTTCCCAGGAAACCGGCAGTTTTTCAGAGCGAAATAGTTGGTAAGGTGTAGTTGCTGCTATTGCCATAGTTACCCTACCGCCCCGACCATCTGAAGCTGGATTAGTTTATTCATCTCTACCGCATATTCCATGGGTAATTCTTTTACCAAAGGTTCAATGAAGCCGGAAACGATCATTGTTGTTGCTTCTTCTTCACTCAAACCGCGACTGGTCAAATAAAACAACTGTTCCTCACCTACTTTACTCACAGAAGCTTCGTGACCAATGCTGACATCAGAAGAACCCGAGTCGATGGTTGGCCAGGTGTCAGTGCGTGATTCCGGATCAAGCAAAAGCGCATCGCAGACCACGTTGGATCGAACATTTTTCAAGTCCCGGGCTACTTTTACAAGACCCCGGTAAGATGCCTGCCCATTACCGCGTGAAATCGATTTCGATGTGATCTTGCTGCTTGTGTTCGAGGCGAAATGTATCATTTTTGAACCGGCATCCTGAATTTGACCAGGTCCAGCAAAAGCGACGGAAAGCATTTCTCCATGCGCCCCTTCTCCGCGTAAGTAGCAGGAGGGATATTTCATCGTGACCTTCGACCCCAGGTTGGCATCCACCCACTCCATTGTGCCGTTCTCAAACACCGACGCACGCTGTGTGACCAGGTTGTAAACATTCGTGGACCAATTCTGGATGGTGGAATAACGCACACGGGCATCTTTTTTGACCACGATTTCAATCACACCGCTATGATAGGATTCAGTGCTGTAAGTTGGAGCCGTGCAGCCTTCCACGTAATGTACCTGGGAACCTTCATCAGCAATGATCAGCGTCCGCTCAAACTGACCGATACTGGCGTTATTCAAACGGAAGTAAGCCTGCAAAGGCAAGTCCACTTTGACACCTTTTGGAACGTAAACAAACGATCCGCCTGACCAAACCGCGCTGTTCAATGCGGAAAATTTGTTATCCTGGATCGGAACAACCGTTGAAAAATATTCTTTGAAGAGATCCGGATATTGCTTAAGACCATTTTCGATGCTCAAAAAAATGACACCTTGTTGTTCAAGGCGTTCGTTGATATTGTGATAGACCATTTCAGAGTCATACTGCGCGCCAACGCCTGCCAGGTATTTCTGTTCGGCTTCAGGGAGTCCTAAACGCTCGAATGTGTTCTTGATCGTAGCAGGTACGTCATCCCAGGATTTCTGGTCGATTTCTTCTGGTCGAACATAAAAATAGATTTCATCCAAGTTCAACCCGCTCAGGTCTGGTCCCCAGGTAGGCATGGGTCTTTCGAGAAAATGGCGATAGGCTTTTAGGCGAAATTCAAGCATCCAGGCAGGTTCTTCTTTAAAAGCCGAAATCTGCCGGATAACCTCTTCATCCAGTCCCTTTCTGCTCTTGAAACTTGAACGGTCTGGGTCGTTGAAACCGTATTCATAATCCTTGCCCAGATTGGCAAGCACATCCTTATCGATCGAATCTGTCATTGTTAACCTTGCGCCTGGTTTTCAAAGTCATCTGAATTGTCAAATTCATCTCTAACCCAGTCATAGCCATGTTCTTCGAGCTTCAAAGCCAGCTCGGGTCCACCGGTTTCAACGATCCGTCCATCAAAAAGGATGTGCACGAAATCGGGTTTTATGTAGTTCAGCAAACGCTGATAATGAGTAATAACGAGGATGCCAAGGTTGTCGCCTGCCAGAGAATTTACGCCTTCAGAAACGATTCTGATCGCGTCAATATCGAGCCCGGAATCAGTCTCATCCAGGATGGCAAACTTTGGTTCAAGCATTGCCAGTTGAAGTATCTCAGCACGTTTCTTTTCACCACCCGAGAAGCCTTCATTCAGATAGCGTCCGCCAAATGAGTAGTCCATTTTGAGCAGGTCCATCTTGGATTTCATTTTTTTGCGAAATTCGACAAGAGAAATGCCCTTGGAATCAGGATCCTGTGCTTTTAGCTTCGCGTTTACCGCGACCCGCAAAAAGTTCGCCATGGTCACACCAGGGATTGAGACAGGATATTGGAAAGCAAGAAAGATTCCCTTATGTGAGCGTTCGTCAACTGCTAACGAAGTGATGTCCTCTCCATCTAACAAAATCTGTCCTTCAGTGATTTCATTCTTTGGATGTCCCATGATAGCGTTCGAAAGCGTCGATTTACCAGCTCCATTTGGTCCCATCAATGCGTGTACTTCGCCCTGGTTGATGGTCAGATTTAAGCCTCTGATTATTTCCTGACCGCCAACATTGACATGCAGATTCTTGATTTCTAAGATAGACATAAAGGTTTTTTCCTCGACAATTTAACTGAAAATAACTTGCGGGATTATAGCAGATGGGAGAGGCAAAGTCAATTTTTTATATAAAAGTATAGTTTATTAACATTTCTGTATACGCTATACAATACTTTTTATTCCCTCACATAAGATATAATCACATAGGGGAAGAACAAAAATTATTAGTTGTTCTATTAAATAAACCAGTGGTGAAAATCACAGATTATTAATCAGAGTATAAGGAGAAATTGAAATGGCAGACGAGAAAAAAGGAATTTTCGGAAAACTTTTTGGAAAAAAAGACAAGGTAGAGGAAGTTGCCAAGGAAGTTAAATCTGAGGCGGAGATCGCTGCAGAAAACGCCAGGCGCGTAGCCGAAACCGCACAAAAGAAAGCTGAAACTGAAGCCCGCAAGGCTGAATACGAAGCCCAAAAACTTGCCAATGAAGCTGAAGCTAAATTGGAAGAAGCAAAACGCGAAGCTCGCGAAGCATTGGACGAGGCTAAAGAAGCCGCTAAGGAAAAACTTGAAGAGATGGGCTCCAAGAAAGACAACCTTGCCAAAGAGATGGCCGAGAAAGCGGCCGCTGCATATATCGATAACTACACAGTCCAGGCGAACGACACACTCAGCCACATCGCCATGCGTTTTTATGGCAAAGCAACCCCAGCCCATTACACCCTCATCTATGAACACAACAAGGATGTGATCGGTGGAAATATGAATCTCATCAAACCCGGTCAGGTGTTACGCATCCCCGCTCTGCCGGAAGAACTGAAATAGGCAGAGGCATTTCTCGATGACCGAAGAACTAAATCTAAGTACTGTTTTCAAAGAGGTCACAAAGGTTCTGGCGACCAACCGTCAACAACTGGACGACGCCGACGAATACAACCATAACCATGGCAGTAACATGGTGCATACTTTCAACCTGATCCAGCAAGCTGTGGCAAGCAAAGAAACCGAACCCGTTTCAGACCAGCTCGCTTATGCAAGCCAGATCTTGAAAGACCAGAGCACCAGCAGTACTGCCCAAATTTATGCGGAAGGTCTTGCTAAAGCTTCCCAGGAATTTGTAGGCAAGGATTTCAACCCTTCAACTGCCGGCATCCTGATCAATTCTATGATGGGAATGAGCAGCGGAACCGAACGCGGTACTGGTAATCTTCTTTCTACTCTTCTGGGCTCCCTTTCAAAGCCTGAAACACAGCAAGAAACCCAGGCACCAGCACCTGCACAACCAAGCGATTTGTTTGGATCTTTGATTGGCAGCCTGGCAGCTCAGCAACCGACCTCCACAACACCCAGCCAACCTGATGCAAGTGACTTGTTGGGCGGGCTGCTTGGTGGACTGACCGGTTCTGCCTCAAGTTCATCACAATCAAGTTCTGGCGGTATCAGCGATTTGGTCGGAAGTTTGCTTGGCGGTCAATCCAGCGCAAGCGAAAGCTCTGGTTTGGATACCAAGGACTTGTTGTCCCTCGGTTTAGCCTATTTTGCCGCTAAACAGAGTGGACAGTCCAACCTGCAGGCAATTATGCAGGCTTTGGCAACTGCCAGCCCCCTGGGAAAACGGCAGGACCAACAACAATCAGGCGCATTGGTGATCAACACCATCCTGAATATGCTCGGGAAAAAGTAGAAGACAAATAACAGGTATTAGAAAAACCCCTCATACTGAGGGGTTTTTTTTCATTCAGCTTCCTGTTTGTCGTCCTGAGGAAAGCGTATGACCCAACCTTGTCATCCTGAGGACAACAACACAACCGAAGTGTACTTTGTAAGTGAATAGCCTAAAGATCTTGTCGTTTGATCAACAAAAGAGAGATTTCTTGCACACGAAGTGTACTATATAGCAGATGCTCATAATGACTGCTATTTTCAACTGAGCACCAGCGAAGGGTAGTCACGCAAAAGAATGCCCTCTGAGATCTCTCAAAGGGCATAATACTCGGTCTAATAAAAAAACTGCGCGAGGCATGTTCTTCGCCTGGTGAACCCAATCCTCGACTATTTTCTGGGAAGGTGGGCGGCGGACCAGTTTTTTCTCGTCATTAATTTCCAATATCTTCTTAAACAGATTTTCGGAGTTGCGGGTAGCAAGCTCGACCACGGTATCTACACCAGCTTCTTCAAGCAGGTCAGAATACTCTTCCCCAACGCCTTTGATGCGATAGAGGTCAGCATGATTGACCCATTCAAGAATGAGATCTTTGCTGATCCCGGTCTTTTCAGCAAGGTCCTGGCGACCTTTTGGTTGCGCACCGGCTTCGAGCAAAGCTTCTACTGATTTGATCCCAACTTCCTGGAACTTTGCAGCATACATAGGTCCAATGCCCTCGATATCAATAATCTTAGTCATAATTTTCTCCTTATTAGTATGAAATACGATAAAAAAATTATAGCATGGCAATAAAAATATGACTGATTTAAAAATACTGCGATTTCATGAGCTATTACATAAAAAATCAGTCTTTTTCTGGATCTTCGTTCAAGGTTATTCAAGGTTATTTTTCAGCCAACCCGACTAAATGGTATACTGGCTCTCGGGTAGTGACTATGAAAAACACGAGAGAACTAATCTTGAAAACACTGGCTGTTTCCAGGCAAGCGACTATCAACAGTCTTGCGGATCGGCTGGATATCAACCCAATCACTGTTCGCCATCATCTCCTCACCTTAGAGGAAGAAGATTTGATCAAATCCAGTGAAAGACGCCATGGTGTCGGTCGTCCACAAATGGTTTACCGATTGACCAATCAGGGTCAGCAAGAGGTCACTTCCAGTTATCGCTTCTTATCAGAAAGCCTGCTGTCGAAACTTAAAGAAATCCACGGCAGCCAACGTTTATCTGAGCTTTTGGAGACAATTGGGCAGGAAAAAGCGCAGGCAATTAATTTTGCCTCCGATTCCAACCTGTCAGAACGGATGGACAGTTTTTGCGACTTGATGGCTGAGCAGGGCTACCAGGTAGATTGGGAGAGGAAAGAAAACCGGGTTTACATCCACAACGCCAGCTGTCCTTACTACCATCTAAGACAAACTCATCCGGAAATCTGCTCTCTGGATCGTTCACTTTTTTCAGTTATTCTTGCGAAGGAATTGCGTACTGAAAATGGGATCACTACCGGAGAACCAGTTTGTATCTATTCATACGAGGTTTAAATGATCGAACATCAACCAGCAATATGGGATATTGACCAGACTCATCCACAACATCATGACGATCTTGTGGAAGGACTTTCGGGTCTGGTAGACAATGAAATTGGTCTTTCCTTCATCGAACTTGGATTGATCAGAAATATTCAAATTAATGATGGCAAAGTCAAAGTTACCATGGTCTTAACCACCCCATTTTGTCCATATGGACCTGAAATGATCAGCGATACCCAGGCAATGGTTGAAAAAATTATTGGACTCCCTACCACTGTCGAACTGAGCAGCGAGTTTTGGAGTCCCGCGATGATGGATCAAGATCTCAGGGATTCTGACTGGGGACTCTTCCCTTAGAATTACTTTAGTAAGTTTAGTAATTTCATCGCCAGTGCCATATCGCCAGCGACCTTAACTTTTCCGGTCATAAACGCACCGACCGGGTTGAGTTCATTATGCATCAGCTTTATTGCATCAGCAGCACTGGCTTTGATGATCACCTGGGGTTTGTTAACTTGTCCTGGAACAACCGTAACTTTACCATCATCAACTGTCACACCCCAATCACCACCTCCTTCACCTGAAAGAGAAAATTGCAGCAATGCATGAATACCTTTGGTCTTATCGAGATCGATTTGATTGGGCATGTTATTAATTAAATCTGAAAATCTTTCCATGTTTTCACCTCATACTGATTGTACTATTCGCCTGTTTGGTATTGTATTTTCGAAGTTATTGTATAATATTAAAAAGGCAGAAAAACAACTGCCAAAAAGAGTTACAAGGAGAAACAATGGAAAAATACGAATGCATCGCCTGTGGATACATTTACGACCCCGAGATTGGTGATCCCTCAGCAAACATCGCACCCGGAACCGCTTTTGAAGACCTTCCTGATGATTGGGTTTGCCCCGATTGCGGCGTTGGTAAAGATCAGTTTGAAAAGATCTAATCGATGATTGTTAGAAACTAAAATAAGAAAATGGCGCGATCGCGCCATTTTCTTATTTGTTTTTCCTCAAAAACGTTCACACCTGATTACGCTGTTCTCTCTATTGAGCTTGTAAGTTGATCGCAGGACCCCCCATCCAGATGGTTGGGATTCCTTGAAAGAAAACCGGAATTTGGGTTTTCTGCTTTAACGAATTTCTTCAATCCAAAAGGGAGGAAAATGCCCTGAAAAAATCGTTTAATTAGTTCTCAACTTTTCAAAAAGGACGTATAATTAGCTCACTATACTCGTTCAAGATAGGAGGAATAAATTATGGCAAGTGTAACGTACAGTCATGTTTGGAAAAAGTATGGTGACGTTGTCGCCGTGCAAGATCTTACTCTTGCGATCGAGGACAAAGAGTTCCTGGTGCTGGTCGGACCTTCCGGCTGCGGTAAAACCACGGCTCTGCGCTGTTTGGCTGGCCTCGAAGAAATCACTGAAGGTGAAGTTCTGATCGGAAACCAGGTCGTCAATGATGTCGCACCAAAAGACCGCGACATCGCCATGGTCTTCCAGAGCTACGCCCTTTATCCCCATATGTCCGTTTATGACAACATGGCTTTTGGGCTCAAGCTTCGCAAGCTTGATAAAGCCGATATCGATCGCCGCGTGCAGGAATCTGCCCACACCCTGGGTATCGAAGGTCTGTTGAAACGTAAACCAAAGGAACTCTCCGGTGGTCAACGCCAGCGTGTCGCAGTCGGTCGCGCTATCGTTCGCGAGCCTAAGGTATTCCTCTTTGATGAACCCCTCTCAAACCTTGATGCCAAATTGCGCGTTCAGACCCGTGCCGAGCTCTCAAAACTACATAAGCGCCTTGAGACCACCTTCATCTACGTCACCCATGACCAAACAGAAGCAATGACCATGGCGAGCCGCATCGCTGTTATAAACAAGGGCAAACTGCAGCAGCTGGATACTCCCCAGATGCTCTATGATCACCCCGCCAATCTTTTTGTGGCTGGCTTCATTGGTTCTCCTGCCATGAACTTTTTCAATGGCAAGGTCGTGGTTGAGGACGGTCAAATGATAATTAACATGGATACCTTCCGCGTGAAGGTTCCTGAACATATTAAGGCCCACTATGAGTCTGTGGTCGGGAAAGATATCATTTTCGGTATCCGCCCGGAAGACATTCACAAGCCTGAGTTTGCTCCTCCTGGTATCACCGCCGAGCTCGTCGATGTCACCGTGGATGTAACCGAGTTGATGGGTAATGAAATCTTCCTTTACCTGGTCAATGGGACACACAACTTTACTGCCCGGGTTGACCCGCGCACCCAGGCCAAATTTGGCGATCAGCTTCAAGTTGCCTTCAATATGGACAACTTGCACATCTTTGACCCAAGTATCGACCCCGAGAATCCGCCTGTTGTTGGCGATTTGGTTCTTTAGTATTATTCGATTTAGAAAAGTGCGCCTTCACAGGCGCACTTTTTTGTCTCAGAACTCCGAGGATACAAGCGTAGGAGATGATCTGCCATTAACTTGCTTTGTGTCCCTTTCTTTTCTTCGTGAGCAACACCAGTAGTATCCCTACCACCATTGCGAAAGCAATAACCAACACAAACGCGTCCCGCCAAAATTCAAATGGAAATAGCCGGATAAGTGTTGAGGAAGGCGAAAAGGTCCAGGTGCCATCCTGGAAGAAAAGGCGGTGAAAATACTCAAACAATTTGTCAAAACTTACCGCCAAAAATACCAAGAGTGCTCCCAGCAGCCCGATTGTGATCCAACCGCCGGCGTTGAGCGATTTTCGAATGCTAGTCCACTGCTGCATGATCACGAACCAGAGTAAAATCGCGATGCTTATTCCCCCCAATACGTACCAGACAATTGAAGCGGTCGTGACCACGTCCTTCACGTCCACCATATGCGAAAGCTCATCGGGTGTGTACATTTTGTGACCGGTCTCATCCTGCAGGTTGCCAAGGTATTCAATGCCTTCATCATTGGTTAAGTAGCTGACCGCGTAGTCTGACCATTTGGTACGTTCCTGAACCGTGAACCCGTAAGGATCCAGCGGGAACTCAGCCCTTTTGTATTCCCATGCAGGAAACGCTGGCGTCATAACCAACCTGACCCCTGTCATTAGCAGTATGTAAGGTATAAAAATTGCCAAAACAACAACCAAAATCTTATTAATTTTCATAAGATAACCTCAACCTTCACTTCAAAATTACCCATCTCTCGCCCTGTCATTCTCCCCAGATGTGCCCGATTTGGAAATCCTATACTACTGTAAAAATGCAATCAACTTTCAAGTATTATAAAACAATAAAGCAAATGCTGACACCCGAACCTCTCCGGCATAGCAGAGGTAAAGTCCAGATAATAGGGTTATTGCATTTTTATAGTTCGATTTGCAATGACAAAATATTGAAAGCAAAGGTTAATATGAGTGACAATCCTCCAAAAAACAATGAAATATCTGAAACAAAACCGGATCCTCATTTTCACTCCGAAAATCATTCTGCTCACAGCCATTCCGAGCATGGTGAAGCTCACCAACACCATGAACATCTTGACGAATCTCAAGAAGAATACAAAAGCGCTGTAGACAAAGAACAGACACATCATAACCATCCGCTCCATCAACCCATGGAACACAGTAAAGATCACGAAACCCACAAAAATTATGAAGGCATGGATCATGGTGATCATAGCCAGCATGATATCGGACACAGTGAGCACCATGCCGCCATGATCGAAGACTTTATGAAGCGTTTTTGGATAGTGCTCTTTCTAAGTATCCCCATTGTCATCCTCTCAGACATGATCCAAATGCTTTTCGGCTATACTCTCTCCTTCTCTGGCTCCAAAATCATCCTCTTTGTGCTCTCGAGCGTCGTCTTTTTCTATGGCGGCATGCCTTTCTTCAAGGGTGCTAAAAATGAGTTTGAGGATCGCAAACCCGGTATGATGATGTTGATCACCCTCGCCATTACAACCTCATACATTTACAGCACACTAACCACCTTCTTCATAGAAGGCTCTGAGTTTTATTTCGAGCTTTCAACCTTAATCCTGATCATGCTCCTCGGTCACTGGATCGAAATGCGCTCTCAATTGGGAGCGTCCCGGGCTTTGGAAGAGTTGGTCCGGCTAATGCCTGAAACCGCCCATAAGCTGGATGAATCAGGCAACATCATCGATGTGAGCATGCAGGAGTTGGTGCCGGGCGACCTGATTTTGGTTAAATCTGGTGAGAAGGTTCCTACCGATGGTAAGATCGTTGAAGGAGAATCTGCTGTCAACGAAGCAATGCTCACTGGTGAGTCGGTTCCTGTGGAAAAGAAACCAGGCAATCAAGTCATTGGTGGGTCTGTGAATGGAAATGGCGTCCTCACGGTAGAAGTTGAGCGACTTGGCGATGAAACCTACCTTGCCCAAATAATCAAGACCGTTCAGGATGCCCAGGCACAAAAATCCCGCACCCAGGGGTTGGCTGATAGAGCCGCCGGTTGGCTGTTTTACATTGCCGTGGTCGCTGGGGTGATCACGTTCATTTACTGGATCATTAACGGTGACATCAATTTTGCCCTTGAAAGCATGGTCACAGTGCTGGTCATCGCTTGCCCCCACGCGCTGGGGCTGGCGATTCCGCTTGTCAACGCAGTTTCCACCTCCATCGCAGCCCGCAACGGTTTGCTCATTCGCAATCGAAACCAGTTTGAAGAAGCAAGAAACGTGGACATCATTGTCTTCGACAAGACCGGGACGCTCACAAAAGGTGTGTTTGGTGTCAGCGATCTCATTCCCAGTGAAGGTGTAAGCGAAGAAGAGCTGCTCACAATCGCTGGTTCGCTCGAATCCCAGTCCGAGCATCCCATTGCCGTTGGCATTACCAATTTATCCCGGGAACGCAAGCTTCCCCTTGAAAAAGTCACAAATTATGAAAATCTGACCGGGGCGGGTCTGAAAGCAGATCTCAGAGGCAAAACCTACTTCATTGTCAGCCCAGGTGAGGTTGAAAGGCGCAACATCTCTTTTGACAAAGCCTTCTTTGAAAAGGTTGCTTCCGAAGGCAAGACAGTCGTATTCGTTCTGGAAGAAAACCGCCTGCTTGGTCTTATCGCGGTGATGGATGTCATCCGGGAAACTTCAAAGGAGATCATCGCTGAGTTAAAGGAACTCGGTATTGAATCTGTGATGATGACGGGTGATAACGAAAAGATTGCGTCTTTTGTAGGCAAAGAACTTGGTCTATCCAGGGTTTATAGTCAGGTACTGCCGGATGAAAAATCTTCCAAAATCAAGGATCTGCAGGAAAACGACACCAAGAAAGTCGCCATGGTAGGTGATGGTATCAACGATGCCCCCGCTCTCGCGACTGCTGACCTGGGCATTGCCATTGGTGCGGGTACTGATGTCGCAATGGAGACTGCCGATGTGATTTTGGTGGATTCTGACCCTAACGACGTTCTGAGCATCATCAAACTCTCCAAAGCAACCTACCGAAAGACTATCGAGAACCTGCTTTGGGCTGCTGGCTATAACATCGTTGCTATCCCACTGGCAGCTGGTGTCCTGGCTTCCCGTGGATTCGTCATAACCCCCGCCATAGGTGCGGCCGTTATGTCCCTCAGCACCATTATCGTTGCAATCAACGCGCAGTTGTTAAAAATAGAGTGAGCAG
>WOZC01000163.1 GCA_011620465.1 Anaerolineaceae bacterium
ATCAATGATGATCTTCCTCTTTCATCCTAATCACGCACTTTTGAAACAGATACTTTCACAAACTTTGTTTGCATCAAGCAGATAAGGACCTCGGGCTGATTCGGGAAGTACTTGGGCGATTTGCTCCATAATTTCCTGCCCTGCCTGGTTCACTTCTTCTCTGGCTGGCACACGATTCGGATCTCTAACAACAAGTGGTCCAAATATTTTGCCGATGCGGGTAACGACCCGGGCTAGCCGATGTTTTGTGGTAAGGGTGCCAAAAATATTCCAATCATCTTCGCTATAAGTGCCGATCGGAATGATAGGCACACCCAGGCGAAGCGCTAAAAATGCTGCACCAGGTAAAGGACTACCGAGGGGAGGTTTATGCACATGCCCTTCCGGGAAGATTGCCAGGATGCCATTTTGTTCCAGGATAGCTTCAGCTGCTCTAATCGCTTCGAGATTTGGTCTGCCCTGCGTGATTTTCAAAGCACCCCATATGCTGGGCAAAAACTTGACGATTCCTGGTGCCATGGGCATTTCAGAATCACCGATGAACTCCAAGGCGTATCTGGTGACATGTATCGGACTGATCGAATCCAAAAAACTGAAGTGATTACCCACGATCAGTAAAGGACCACCTTTTGGCAGGTTTTCTTTTCCTTCTATTTTGTAATCAAGCAGTATCCCCGACGCAACTTTGATTGCCCCTCTTAGAACCCCCCGGCGGGTCAGGTTGCGGGGATAGGGATATTTGGCGTGATACTCTAACTTACGACTAGACCTGGGCATACTTACTCCTGTGTGGGTGTTCTCGTCATATTTTACCAACAAAACGTCTTTTCCAACGCTCGCCTTGGTTATTTGTGATTCACAGCCTATTCTTGGTTTTAGGTGACCTTTGCCGCCTCCATTCAAGGCAATTGATTTGGATCGATTCTGAAAATTTTGTCATCTCCTTCGCGAATGCTGCCGCGTCCATCGGTGTTGGAAGTACCCATATAGAGTAAACCATCAGGACCCTGCCGTAAAGTTCTGAGTCGCCCGAATTCGTTCGCGAAATGACGCTGGAGCGTTTCCGGGCGGATATCGTCCAGGGGAACAGAATAAAGCGTAGATCCCCGTAAACCCACGAAGTAAACCATGCCATCGACAATTTCGAGGTCACCAGGAGCCCAGGTTTCACTTCCTCCTGATTGTAGACGTGGACTGATCATTCCTTCCCGGGTCTGGTCACCCTGGATTTCCGGCCAGCCGTAATTCCCACCGATTTCAACCAGGTTGAGTTCGTCATAACCACTGCCCAACCCGCTGGGTCCGTGTTCTGTCGACCAGAGTCTGCCTTGTTCGTCCCAGGCTAAACCCTGGGGATTGCGGTGACCATAGCTGTAAACAGCATTGCCAAAGGGATTATCTTGCGGGATGCTTCCATCATCATGCAAACGCAATATCTTTCCAGTAAGTGAATTGATGTCCTGGGCAGAAGAGCCAGAACCTGCATCTCCAGTCGTGATGTAAAGCAGTCCGTCCGGACCAAACTCGATGCGCCCTCCGTCATGGTTTGGAGCCCCTGGGATGTTATCAATAATGACCGTTCTGTCACCTAAGATTGTGTCAGAAAACTGATAGCGTTCCACCCTGTTGAACATGCCGCCGTTAGCTTCATAAGTCAAATAGAGGTAGAGCCAATGATTTTCTGAGAAATCCGGGTGCAGAGCCAACCCTAACAAACCACTTTCACTTCTTTCGAACACATCAGCGATTGGTATCTGCACTCCTTCCGCTTCAATCAGGGTGAGGGTGCCGGGACGCTCGGTGACCAGCATACGCCCATCCGGGAGAAAGGCAATTTCCCAGGGAGTCTGGAGGTTTTGAGCGGCAATGGTAATAGCCTCCGCAGTTGGAGATGTGGTAGGTTCCTCTGTGGTTATTGGAGCATTTGCAGATTGGGTTGGTTGTTGACTGGGGGTAACTACGCTGACCGATGGCAACACGGCAACCGTCGGGACTGGTGCGGCATCAGTGCCGCAGGCTGCCAGGACAGCGATTATGAGTATTGAGAAGAGTAAAGATGGTTTCTTCATGTTTAAATAGTACCAATTTGACAGGTTTTCAGGAAATTAATGGAGAACCTTGTCCCGAATCCTGTTTCGCCCGTACATGAGATCTGATTGCTATCGTGCATGACCCTTGGTTCGCGCAGTTTGGACAGATAACCGTACTTTTCCTTGTCTCAGAAGTAAATACAGGTAAAATCACAAATAATTGGAAAATTGACATGACAGACACCAACGAAACCACTATCCAGCCTATCAACGACACGGAACAAACCCCACCAGAACAAATGATCCCAGCTAACTGGTTGGCTAATTTCTTGCCGATGTTCATTGGGCAGGTTGTTTCTTTGTTGGGGAGCAGCTTGGTGCAATTCGCGCTTGTCTGGTATGTCACCAAACTGACCGGCTCGGCAACTGTCCTGGCAACAGCCACAACGGCAGCGTTGATCCCCGCTATTTTCTTAGGACCCTTCGTCGGCGCGTTGGTAGATCGCTGGAACCGCAAGCAGGTGATGATCATTGCTGACCTGATGGTTGCGCTGGCAACAGCCGCACTGGCGCTTCTTTTCGCCTTCAACCTGATTCAAATCTGGCATATCTACCTGATCCTCTTCATTCGCTCCCTGGCAGGCATTTTCCAGGGTCCAGCCAAAACCGCGTCAATCAGCCTGATGGTACCCAAAGAACACCTAACCAGGTTGGGTGGCATTAACCAGGCTGTGAATGGCTTGACCGAGACTTTTTCCCCAGCCTTGGGAGCCCTCCTGCTGGAGCTTCTGCCCATCCAGGGTGTCTTGGCAGTCGACATCGTGACAGCGGCAATTGCCATTTTGCTCATGATTTTCCTGGTCAAGGTTCCCCAACCAGCGACAATCGATACTACCCAAAAGGTGACACCCAGGTCATTGTTGACTGACGTAAAATTCGGTTTTAAATACATCCTGACCTGGCCAGGGTTGCTGATCCTCATCCTGATTGCCAGCTCCATCAATTTATTCTTAGCCCCTGCAGGGAATCTCATGCCGCTGCTCGTGACCGATTATTTCCAGGGAGGCGCAAGAGAACTTGCCTGGTTGCAGGCAGCGATGGGCATTGGCGCGATTATCGGGGGTGTGTTACTGGGTGTCTGGGGCGGCTTTAAGCGCAAAATGGTCACGGTGATCGTCGGGATTTTGGGTACCAGCCTGGGAATCCTCGGTATCGGTATTGTGCCCTCCACAGCCTACCTGGGCACGATTATCCTGGCTGGGTTTACTGGTATGGCAGTGTCCTTAGCCAACGGTTCATTGGGACCGTTACTTCAAACCAAAGTTCCCTCAGAAGTGCAAGGTCGCGTTTTCACGGTTCTCTCCAGCATGAGCCTGATGTTGATGCCTGTCGGCTTGTTCCTGAGTGCTCCAGTTGCCGAACGATTTGGCGTCCCATCCGCTTATATCGTCGGTGGCGTCGTGGGACTGTTGATCGCGATCTATGGATTTTTGGATAGGCGCGTAATGACTATTGACGACCAACTACCCGGTGGGGAGTTGGCGAATTCTGAAAAGCAATCAGAACCGGAGACCGCTTCTCAAGTGGGATGATTTACAGCTGATCAAAAAAAGTTTCTGTAAGGAAACTCGCAAGTCCGCTGGTTGAGGACAAGATGGCGTGAGTGCCGGCTTTCAGCAGTTCCTTTTCGACACCAAAACCACACAACACTGATACAGATTGTGCCCCTGCTGCTAAAGCAGCACGGACATCTGTAACCGTATCACCAATCATGAGGCAGGACTCGATGGGTACTCCCAATTGTTCTGCCGCATGCAGCAGGGGGTCTGGAAAGGGTTTGGTCCGCCTGCAAGTTTGGGAACTCACCACAATTTGAAAGTAGGGTTCCAGCTTATTGATTTTCAAAAAATGCGATGTGGTCATCTCGTTCCTGGCGGTGACGATCGCGAAGGGATAGCGGGAAGAAAGCACGTCGAGCATTGGCAAGACCCCTGGTATCACGGGGTAATGCTGCGCCAGTACTTCGTGCCCGTTGGCACGCTTATCAAGAAACGCCGCGATCAGGTTGTCAAACCCGAGTCGATCAGCTGCTTCGAGCAGCCAGTTTCCCGGACCTTCCGCTACGCGGACAAACCAGCGCGAAAACAGTTTTAGTTTGTCTTTCCCGAACACGCCGCTAAGAAACCTTAAGCGGTTGTTGATGCGTTCAACCATGAGGTCATCACTGTCAGACAACGTGCCGTCAACATCGAAGATCAGGGCTTTTACAGCGGAGACATCCAAAGGTTGTGCTGGCATTTTGGCTGCCTCTCAATTCAAAGGTATAGCCTGCAGCAATTGCAGGGTGGCTAAATCCTGAGCCATCAACCAGACAAAACTGGTTGGGCTGGTCTCACGCAACGCGCTGGAATAATCGCTGCCCTGCCAGTGTCCATCCGGTTGGACCGGACCGAATCGAAGGTCAGAATAGCTTCTGAAAGCTTCTAAAGCGGCATCAGCATCCGCAGTAGTATCCCAATTGAAAGAAATCAGTGCAGCCAGTTTACCGGTTTGTTCATTCTTTAGGACAGAATAGGTATCACCACCCCAACCTTCGGCTGCATCCAATGCCAGGCTGTCATACAGGCGATATTGAGGGGAATGCGCTTTGGCTAAAACCAGGTAGACGTACCATTCACCCAGCGTGTCATTCTCGATTTCCACCCAATCTTTTCCAAGTGCTGCTTCCAGATTCGGCAGAGTTGGATTGTTTGGAACGTCGTTGGGATAAGCGGCAGGGTGCATGATCTGCTCGGACGAAACCGGGTTTGCCTCAGTAAAAGCTGCATTGACTGCCTCAAAGCCACCCTGGGTATAAAGGGTTTGCACAAACTTTGCTCCATAAAGATAGGGAAAAGTGAAGTCTTCTTTGATCGAATCCGGGGCAGATTCATAAACCGGGCTGTTATAAGTAGCCGCAAAGTCCTGCAGATCCTGCATGTCTTGTTGCGTACCGTATTTTTGAAACCAGAGTTGCTCAGTAAGGGTCGCATCCCCTTCAATCAACGACTGGATTGCCAGGCAGCGTTCTGAGTCGTCCTGGCATGATTCGTCAGTATATTCCAGAGCCCCCTCAAAATCGAAACGCTCATCTTGCAACGTGTGCACAAATTCATGCGCATAGGTGGAACGTTCCAAACCACCAAAGCCGCTGTCACTGACGACAAACATCTCCTTTTTTTCCTGGTCATAATACCCGGTGATCTGCTCGGAGTACAGTTCCAGGTAAAAGTCGCGCAGTTTAAAATCAGCGGGCAAAAATCCAAACAGGTTCATTACCGCCACATCCCGCTCTTCATCTTCCGCTTTGTATCCTTCCAAAAAATCATCCAATACAACCTGGCGCAGTTCGGCTGTGGTCATGAGTTGGCGTGGGATGGCAGTATCAATGTTAAGATCACGCAGTTGGCTGACCTGGCTCTCGATTTCATCCATCCCCGCAGAGATGGTCGGGTCAGGGGTGGGGTTGTCTTCATAAACAAAAACGGTATTGCGAGACAGCTTGATGACGAAAAAAGTGCCCACAGCCAGGACGGTCAATGCGATTAAGACAAGCAGGAGAATGTTTTTATTTTTCATAACGGATTCCAGCAAGAATTATAACGGGTGTTTTTGTCATTCGGAACGAAGTGACACGACATAAAATGTGCAAGTAGTTTGTCACCTTGTACGAAGTGACACGAAGTGTGCTTTGCCAGGATCTTGGTCTTCTCTGTAAAGATTCTTTGCTAGCGCTCAGACTGACAAATATCAAATCACCCCCCTCAATCCGATTCCTACTCCTAATCTTTCAACGGTTTAGTCTCCAGGGGTTCATCATCCTCTGGCAGAGCTTCAAAATCATCTTCACCAAACAATTTGTCATCCTCAGGCTGAGGACCGTGTTCTTTTACCTCTACCTTTCGCATTGGGTGGGTAGGTAAGGGTTCGTCCATCCGTCGAATCGCGCGGGGTTCAGCTTCTTCATCCTCAGCTGATTCCTCATCCTCCTCTTCATCACCGTAAAAATCGGTTGGGATGCTTGACATCCGTTCGATCAATTCGATCAAGAAACCAACCATCCTGGAAGCATTTTCAAATGAAAGGCGTTCATTTGTGCCATGAACTGTCTCAATCTCTTCCTTATCGAGGATGAATGGCGAGAAACGGAAGACGCGGTCACAGATTTGCATGTAGTGTCGTGCATCGGTCGCTCCGTTCATTAGATAGGGAACGGCATACGCGCCAGGCATAGTCGCTTTAATCAGGTCAAGCAAAACAAGGAATTGGGGCGAATCCACATCTGAAACCTCGGTCGGATCCCAGGAATGATTTTCATAAAGGCTTTCATTGTGAGCAGGCAGCACATGGACAACATCGTCTCCAACCATTTCATTGATACGCTTGTAAACGTCCACAAGTGTATCACCCGGCATGAGACGCAAATTGATGGTTGCCTCCGCGGTGGCTGGCAGGACATTCTCGGTATTTCCTCCATGGATAATGGTTGGCGCGATCGTTGTGCGCGTGTTGGCGTTTGCCATCGGTGAAGCAGCAAAGCGTTTCGCAACCGACTTGCCAAACAACCAGCGATTTGCCAAAGCCATCTTCTGTGTGAAGGGCAGTGCATCGGCGAGAAAACTCATCATAAACTCGACAAAATCCAGGTCTTGGGGGAAGGGATTGTTCTCCAGTGTAGCGATTGCCAGGGCTAACGCTCCGATGGAAGTGACCTGATTAGGTGCTGACGCGTGCCCAGATGCGGTTTCGGCGCGTAAAACCAGGGAGAGATACCCCTTTTCAGCAACACCCACCAGTCCAACCGGCGCGTCTACGCCTGGGATAGTATCTTGCGAGTTCACCCCGCCTTCATCCAAAAGAAAGGAAAGGTGTACGCCCCGTTCTTTGAGTGTTTTCGCAATTTGGGCGGCTCCACGTGCACCGGATACTTCTTCATCCTCACCAAAGGCAAGGTAGATCGTACGTTTCGGTTGGAAACCGACCTTGAGCAGAAAATTGACTGCTTCAAGAATACCGATCATGACCCCTTTACAATCGATCGCGCCGCGGCCCCATACATAGCCATCAGCGACTGTGCCACTGAAGGGCGGGTAAGTCCAACCGGAATCCGCATCTTCTCTGGCCGGGACGACGTCCATGTGTGCAGTCAGGGCAATAGGGTCGAGGTTGGGGTCGCTTCCCTTCCAGGTGTAGAGTAGCGAATAATTGCCTAAGATTTCACGTTCAAGATACTCTTCCACTTCGGGGTAAAGCATGCTGATCAGGTTGTGCATCCCCTGGAAAGGTACCGGATCGACCTTTTCCGAGTCGATATTGTTGATTGTTTTCATTTGGATTGCCAGACCAATGTGTTGGGCGACTTCTTCACCATCGATCTCCGTCAGCGCGATTGGCTCTGGCTCGGATGTCGGGTTTGGATATTGAAACGTTCTGATCAGGATGATGCCAATGACAACCGCCAGGATCAGACCGATTAGAATGAGAATGATTGTTAAAGGGTCCATAAGGTCCTCCTATGAATAACGAGTAGTTAATAATCCAGTTGTGATTATTGTACCGGAAAAAAATATATGTGCTGTGGTGAGGTAGACTTAACTTGCAGAATAGAAGCCTCTAAACCTTTTCTGAATATCGTTTGTGTAAACTTTTCCTCTATAATGAGAACTATATGAGCGAAACGATCCTGGTCGTGGATGACCAAACCAACGTCCGAAAACTACTCAAAGAATACCTGACCAGCCAGGGTTACCGTGTGGCGCTGGCTAATGACGGACAGAGCGCTCTTTTTACTGCCCGCCATGAACACCCGGACCTGATTTTGTTGGATGTGATGATGCCTGGAATGGATGGTTACCAGTTTCTAAGCGCTTTCCGTAGAGAGAGCCAAATTCCTGTGATCATCATTACTGCCCGGGAAGAGGAGACTGATGCCGTGCTGGGGTTGGAGTTGGGTGCTGACGATTACGTTATCAAACCTTTCCGTATGCGTGAATTGGTTGCTCGTATCCGTGCAACTTTGCGCCGCAACAACGGGCAGCCCGAACCACAAGAATATTTGCGCGTAGGTGAAATCCTGCTTGACCGTGATTCGCATCTTGTCTCAGTGCGGGGAGAGACCGTCAACCTGACACCACTCGAATTTGATTTATTACTGACCTTGATGCGCACTCCCGGCAGGGTGTTCACCCGGTCAGAATTGGTCGACCGTCTACTGGAAAGCGGTTTCACTGGTTTGGAGACCACCTTGAATGTGCATATGCGGAACTTGAGACGAAAAATTGAAAAGGACCCTGCCAATCCAGAATATCTTGAGACTGTCTTTGGCGTAGGTTACCGAATCGCCCAAAAAGGATCAAAGTGAAACGGTCAATCAGTCACAAGCTCGCCCTCGCCTTTATTCTGACTTCGGTAGTAACTGCCGCACTTCTCACAATCGTTTTTCTTTCAACGAATACCATCAGTTTTCAACAATACGTTTTTGATCAGCAATTCTACGCAAAACTTGCCGAAGTTGAAGAATATTTTGCCATTAACCAGAGTTGGGAGGGAGTGGAAGACGTTTTGGAGACCACGATGGGTGGGATGCATGGCGGTGGAGGAGTGCAGGTTGGTCAGGGCATGGGTCAGGGTGGACAAGGTGGATTTCGCCAGACGCAGCAATATTCGGCAACCAGCCAGTCTATACAATCAGGTAACGCTGGCGGGCGGCAATATGCCCTTGCTGATACAACCGGCAAGGTCGTTGTAGGAATTGAGGGTCTCTACAATGATGGTGAACAACTCTCAGCTGAAACGCTCGCCAGGGGAGTCTCCATCCAGGTCAACGGTCAAACTGTAGGAACTTTGTTCGCCCAAAGGCAAAGCATTGTCTACACCCAGGCAGAACAACTTTTTTTGGATCGCTCGAAGACCAGCTTACTTCTTACTTTTTTAGTTACCATTCTTATTGCGGCACTGGCTGGGATCTTGCTCTCACGCAGCTTGACCCGACCGGTGATTGAGCTGACAGCCGCTGCCCAAAACCTGGCTGCGGGAGACCTGAGCCAAAAGGTGGATGTGCATTCCAAGGACGAATTGGGTGAATTAAGCAAGGCTTTCAACCAGATGAGTGCCGAAATTGAGCAGAGCGATCGACAACGCAAACGCATGACTGCTGATATCGCGCACGATCTGCGCACACCACTGACAGTCATTGGCGGTTATATTGAATCGATGCGCGATGGCGACCTCGAACCCACTCCCGAACGGTTGGCAATGCTCTATTCCGAAGTCACCCGCCTTAATCGCATGGTGGCTGACCTGCGCCTGCTCAGCCAGTCGGACTCCGGAGCGTTGACGTTCAACCTTCAGCCGACCGAGGCAGGTAAATTGTTAGAACAAACCCGTGAGTTGTTCGATTTGCGTGCTAAAGATCAGGATATCGACCTGACAGTCGAAATTCAAGAGGGTTTACCGATGATCCTTGGAGACGAAATGCGCCTGGTCCAGGTAATGGAAAACCTGGTCAGTAATGCCATCAGGCACACACCACATGGCGGACACATCCAATTAAGCGCGAGGCTGGAACAAGCAAGCGGGGCTGAAAAAAAAGATTGTGTTCGCTTTACGGTCAGGGATGATGGTGAGGGGATTCCTGCAAACGAAATTCCTTACATGTTTGAACAGTTTCACCGCGTTGACAAAAGCCGGCATGCCGATGAGAGCCAGAGCGGCTTGGGGCTGGCGATTGTCAAAGCTATTATCCAGGGGCATGGAGGAGAAGTCTGGGTTGAATCAACCCTTGGTCAAGGCTCAGATTTTCATTTTAGTATCCCAATTGCAAGATAAGGGATGTTTTGCTTGACAGCCTCCAAACGAACAGGTAAAATCTTTTCTCACGCCGAGTTAGCTCAGTTGGTAGAGCATTCGACTGAAAATTGAAGGGTCCACGGTCCGAGTCCGTGACTCGGCACAAAACAACCGCTCTGAATGGAGCGGTTGTTTTATATCATCAAAAAGACGATCGAGGAAAATCAGTCGTGTTGCTCCTCTTCAAGGTCCTCGTCAAAATTCTTCTCGTCAAACTCGATCTCAAGTTCCTCGTCTTCTTCCAGACCAAGAAATTCATCGCTGGGAGAGTATTCATACTCTTCTGTCTCGATGAGGTCGTCTAACTTTAAATCGATGCCTTCAAGCGTGTCAGCAATTCGTACAATCGCTTCACGTAACAGGCTAAACTCCTGGAGTAGTTTGTCATTATTTTTCATAAGAAGCTCCTTTTCTTATAATCATACCAAGATTTGCCCGAAACAAGAAAATTTACACAGTGAAAAACTGATAAGGGTAATAAGGGAAAGCAACTGAGCCCTTGGCGGTAACACCAGCCGATAGAAAGTTACCCATACCTTCACCGTGCGGACCGAATTGTATCTATGAGCATAAGTTTAGACCACAAAGTTTCTGAAAGAAAATAGACGCATAGATAACAATCATAATCTTATCGCTGACTAAATAAGACAGGTGCCATTATCGAAATTGTCTTACGAACCATCGTTTGCGGAATGATTACTATATAGAATCATTCCTCCCTGTCCCTGGATTGAAGCTTTGCACAGATTCAATGCTGGGACGAAAAACAATATTATCAGAGGTCAAGAGCGGATAGAAACAATTCTTTTCAATGACCTATTTCACTTCAACCAGCACCGCCCGAACGAGGATACGGTATTCGTACGAATCAGTAGCCTCGTCGTAACCTTGGCAAGTCACCAAAGTTACCCAGGATTTATCTTCATGTTTCATCATTTCATCCACATTACTTGGTAAGACAAGCTTGATTGATCGCACTTCGTAGATATATTCAGCATCCCATGCATGAACGATCACTTTATCACTGTACTGAAGGGCATCTAACCCAAAGAAGGGTCCAGGAAGATTGAAAGCATTCCAAACATGCCCGGTCAGCACGGAGTTTCCAGACCAAGTCGGGAAGGCCGAGCCATGCAACCATCCCGCCTGATCACCCAACCAGGAGACGTCCCACTCGCCATCCACTTGAGGTACACCCACAATCGGCATCTGCAAGTTCATACGCGGTACCTCCAGCCACAGGTCGCCCAGGTCAGCATATACCTTTTCGGCAGGTTGCGCAGAGAGAACTGTTACATGCCGGGGAGAAAAACCGGTTTCAGGCAAAACTTCTGGTGCAGTAGTGGCAGTGCGGGTTGGTGTGGCAGTGCGGGTTGGCGTTGCAGTGCGGGTTGGCATCAAGGCAGTCGCAGTTTGTGTGGCTGCCTGCGCCGTTTGTGTAGGCGCCAGCGTTGCGGCGATCGAGGTCAGTGTGGGTGCGATAATGGTGTGTGTGGCAGCAATCGAGGTCGCGGTGG